>NZ_JAXCHV010000002.1:0-329241 GCF_035984795.1 Cryobacterium sp. MP_3.1
GCTCTTTGCCCACCTCTACGCGCCGTCGACGCTGGGGTCGTTCCTGCGCGCGTTCACGTTCGGCCATGTGCGTCAGCTGGACGCGATCGCGTCCCGGTTCCTGATCAGCCTCGCCGCCCTTGGCCCGCTGATCATCCCGGAACCTGACGACTATGTGTTCGTGGACGTGGATGACACGATCATCGAGGTCCACGGGCACCAGAAACAAGGTGCCAGCTTCGGCTACTCCGGGGTCCGCGGGCTCAACGCGATCTTCGCCACAGCGAAGACGGTCAGCGGCGCCCCGATCGTCCTCGCTCAACGCCTCCGCCGGGGCGCCTGCTCGTCCCCGCACGGCGCGACCCGCCTGATCCGAGATGCCCTCGCAACCCTCCGCCGCCTGCCAGGGATGAGTGCAGCCCGGATCCTGTTCCGCGCCGATTCCGCGTTCTACACCTTCGCGGCTATCCACGCCGCCCTGGCTGGCGGCGCGGACGTCTCCGTCACCGCCCGCTTGGATTCCGCCGTCAGGAGGCGCATCGCGGCCATCCCGGCGGCCGGGTGGACGCCGATCAAGTACACGCACGCGATCTACGACGAGGACACCCGAACCTGGATCTCCGACGCTGAAGTCGCCGAGATCCCCTACACTGCATTCAGCTCACGGAAGAAAGCGGACCACATCAACGGTCGCCTCGTCGTGCGCCGGATCCCGGAACTGAACAAACACAAACTCGCCGGCCAGGCCACGCTCTTCGACCTGCACCGCTTCCACGCGTTCTTCACCACCAGCACCCTGGACACGGTCACCGCCGATACAACCCATCGCGCTCACGCGGCAATCGAGCTCGTGAATTCCGACCTGAAGAACAGCGCCCTGGCCCACATGCCCTCCGGTGTATTCGCAGCCAATGCGGCCTGGCTGGTGCTGGCCGTGATTGCCTTCAACCTCACCCGCGCCGCTGCGGCAACAGCCGGCACCGGCCTGGCCCGGGCCACGACCGCGACCATCCGCCGAAAACTGATCAATATCCCCGCGAGGATCGCCTCGTCAGCCCGGCGCGTCACGCTGCACCTGCCCGAGAACTGGCCCTGGGAAACCGGCTGGACCCACCTCTTCGACCACGCCTTCGCACCACCGAGCCCCACCCCGACCTGACCCGACCGCCCCGACCCGGCACGACCTGGAACCCAAGTGGAACACCACGAGCAGCGAGGCTCAGCGCACAACCACGCCCCAGCACGCCGCCGCAACTCAAATCAGAACACGACTCCCAACCTCAGCCGATCGGTGGAATGAGGCTTAGACATGGTCGATTACGCAAGTTGGCCGCGGCGTCGTTCCGGGGTGGCGCCCGGCTTCCCTGGATTCAACATTCCAGATTCGCCCATGTACATCGCACCCCACTACGAGCGTGCGACAAACCCGCGCCGGTCCAAGTCCCTACGCGACATACAAAATGACCTGCGCATGGAGTTCTGGTGGCACAGCGAAGGCAAAGCGTTCGAAATCCTCAGGAGCGGGGACAGCGAGCCGTGTAGTTGGATATGTCCTGACGGTCACGTGACAAACTCAAACTGCACGACGAAGGTCGGGTTTGGGCGCGCAGTATGCGCTTACTGCAACGGGAACCGCCCGGTCGTTGGGCTCAACGATTTGGCCACAACCGACCCGACCATCGCAGCGTTCTGGCACCCCACCAAGAACGCGCCACGTGAACTTTGCACTGTGTCCGTCGGGTCGGCATTCGAGGCATGGTGGCTTTGCGACGAAGGTCACGAATTCCCAAAGCCAATCATCGACTTCAAACTGCACCCAGGCTGCCCAGAGTGCAGAGACCCGCATCGGCTTCGTGCTGCTATCGACTTGCGGCAGAAGTATCCGCATTTTGCGCAACAGTGGGACCCCGAACGAAACTCCACGCCCGAGCCGCCCGCGAAAATCGTGGAATGGCATGACATCGTCTGGTGGACTTGCCAAGAAGGGCACCATTTCAGCTCGACGGTTGCCGACAGACAGCGTCGGGATGGCAACTGTCCGGCCTGCACGTCACGGCGGGTGCTGCCGGGGGCCACGGACCTAGGAACAGTTTATCCAGCGATTGCAGCCGAACTCCATCCGACACTCAACGGTGAGCTACGTGCGGAGAACCTCCTTCCCCAGGCACAGGGGAAAGTTTGGTGGCTCTGCCCGAACGGTCACGACTACCGATGTGTGGTTGCCGTTCGGACAAAGCTCGGAATCGGCTGCACAAAATGCACTGGCCGGAGCATAGTGGCAGGTATAACCGACTTTGCCAGTGTGAAACCAAAAGTAGCGGCCCGGTGGCATCCGACCATGAACGGTGAACGTACTGCAGCAGACGTGCACCCGGGGTCGGCCCAGCAAGCCTGGTTTACCTGCCCATGTGGAAAGCCCTACCAAACCGAGATTCGGATGATGCGCCCTGACAGGTACTGCAGGGAATACACCGACTACCTCCGCTGGCACGTCGGCTTTCGTTGCGAGGATGTCGGTGCCTCGCTCTAGAGTTAAAACGTGGCTGAACCGACGTACGCGCTTTCATGGCCCCGCGAGCTTTTCGAATGGGAAGCCAAACGGATTCTTGATGCCGACAGTGAATTTCCGGCCGACAAGATTGCGTTCCTGCTCGAGGAAGCATTTGAAGACGCTGACGTTGCCGAGCAGTTCCGCCGGATGGGGCCGGCGTCCTTCATCTGGACTTCAGAACCGCACACTAACGACTCTTCTGCACAAGAGTGGTTTACTGCACTGCTGAATGACAAGAGACGACTTCGCTCCTTTCAGCCGCCGCGATACTGGGCCCAGCGGAACAACGTGCATCAGCCGGATGACAGTAATGAGCCTTTTACTGGCTTCGCAGGGCACTTCTTCGACCTCGTTAAGAATCTCTCCGAGACTGGATACACGCCGAAAGTTATGCCTAAATGGTGCCCGGATTCAGACAACCCTTCGGATGAGTGGATTTCGAGGAAAATAAGCAGCGCGATTCGAATTCCCGTTGTTTGGGGGGAGCTGGCTCAATGCCCGGAGGCGGTGTCTGAGGACGTCCTCTACTCCCTCGTCGAGTACTTTCATGACCAAGCCCAGCGTCCGCAGATATTTTCGACTCACAGCTATGGCGGATGCGGACGTGACTATTCCGATTATGACGCTACCGCGGGACGCACCATTTATCGCTGGCGAGTAAATCAGCTCCTCCGAGACCACAACGTGCCCTTGCGGCTGGCAGCAAGAGGCGACGAGTTGGGCAGGCTCGTCCGAGAGTTCAGCCCGCCACTTCAGGACCTAGTGGAGTCACAGGTAGCGGCGCGGAATGAACCCGGCGAGGAGGTAGCTCATGCGATTGGTGATTTTCGGAGTCGAGGCGCGAGCCTGGTTGTCAAGCGCGCTGCCATCACGCTGATTGCCAGCAATCTCGAGGCCCGCCGGCAAACGTTGAAGGTTCACCTAAAGAAGGACGAGCAGGACCTGTTCAACATCGCGAACAACTTCCAACTTCGTCACAGAAATGTCGGCCAGAAGGAAGACTATGGCCATGAGTTCGCCGATTGGATATTCTGGAACTTCCTCTCTGCAGTGGAGCTGCTTGACGCACTCGAGCGGCGAGGCAGCGGGGACTAGAAGAGGAATTCAGGCCTGCCCACAGTGGTTTGCAGGGTTGTGACAACTAATTCGCGAAAAACAGGGCCCGGACGCGCCTGAATTCACTGACAATTACATGCGAATACTGACAACTAAATTGCGAAACGACAAAGGGCGGGTGCTTCGGCATCCGCCCTTTCTGCGTGATTGTGCAGATCCCCGTCGCGTCAGGGGCGACCGCGGGCTATCGTGTGGGCGTGCCCGCTCTTGTCGACGCGAAGCGCGCTCACGCCGCCGGCGTGCAGCGCCTACTCGAGAGCTATCGGGCCGTCCCCGACGGGGCCCCGATTCGGCTGGCCAAGCCAACGTCGAACCTGTTCCGGGCGCGCGCCAAGAACACCGTGCCGGGCCTGGACACCTCCGGGCTGACGGGAGTCATCGCGATAGACGAAGAGGCGCGGACGGCCGACGTGGCCGGCATGTGCACCTACGACAACCTCGTCGCCCAGGCGCTGCCCCACGGGTTGGCGCCGCTGGTGGTGCCGCAGTTGAAGACCATCACGCTCGGCGGCGCAGTCACCGGCCTCGGCATCGAGTCGACGTCGTTCCGCAACGGCCTGCCGCACGAGTCGGTGCTGGAGATGGACATCCTCACCGGCACGGGGGAGGTGCTCACCGTCTCGCCCACCGAGCACGCGGATCTGTACCGGGCCTTCCCCAACTCGTACGGGACCCTGGGTTACGCGGTGCGCTTGCGCATCGAGCTCGAACCCGTGAAACCGTTCGTCGCGCTCAGCCATCTGCGGTTCCACTCGCTCGTCGACCTGATCCGGGCCATGCACGGCATCATCGAGACCGGGATGTTCGACGGTGACGTGGTCGACTACCTCGACGGCGTGGTGTTCAACGCGGCGGAAAGCTATCTCTGCCTCGGTAGGAAGACCAGTGCGCCCGGCCCCGTCAGTGACTACACCGGCCAACAGATCTACTATCGCTCCATCCAGCACGATAACGGGGTGACGGACGACCGTCTCACCATCCACGACTACCTCTGGCGCTGGGACACCGACTGGTTCTGGTGTTCGGCGGCGTTCGGAGCGCAGAATCCGCGGGTCCGCCGGTTGTGGCCGCGACGCTACCGGCGCAGCAGCGTCTACGGGAAGCTGATGAAATACGAACAACGATTCCACATCGGCGATCGCATCGAGAAACTGGGCGGCCGGCCGCCCCGCGAGCGCGTCGTTCAGGACATCGAGGTGCCGATAGAGCGGTGCGCGGAGTTTCTGGACTGGTTCCTGGACACCGTGCCGATCACGCCGATCTGGCTGTGCCCGCTGCGGTTGCAGGATGACAACGGCTGGCCGCTCTACCCGATCGGGCCGCGCCAGAACTACGTGAACGTCGGCTTCTGGTCGACGGTGCCGGTCGGGTCCACCGAGGGGGAGACGAACCGCCTGATCGAACGTGCGGTCCGTGATGTCACCGGGCATAAGTCGTTGTACTCCGACTCCTTTTACTCCCGGGAGGAGTTCGACGAACTCTACGGCGGAGACAACTACCGGGCAGTGAAGAACAGATTTGACCCTGATTCACGTCTCCTCGACCTCTATGCCAAGGCGGTGCAACGACGATGACCACGTACCGGGAACGCTCGACGAAGTCGACTTCGCTGACGGAGACACCAGGGAGAGCCGAATCGGCGGGGAAGTACACCCTCGCCGAGGTGCTGGAGATTTTGGCAGGCGGCCGGCTGCCGCTGCGGTTCACGGCCTATGACGGGAGTTCGACCGGACCGACGGACGCGTCGTTCGGGCTGGATCTGAGAACCCCCCGCGGCACGAGCTACCTGGCCACCGGCCGCGGCGACCTCGGCTTTGCCCGCGCCTACATCGCCGGCGACCTCGACATCCGCGGGGTGCACCCGGGGGACCCCTATGAGCTGCTCAAGGCCCTCGCCGACAGCCTCGTCTTCACGCGCCCACCGGCACGGACGATGGTCGACATGATCCGCTCCATCGGCGCCCGGCACCTGCGCCCGATCGCGCCGCCGCCCGAGGAAGCGCAGCCCCGGTGGCGCAGGGTCACCGGGGGGCTTCGGCACAGCAAGACCCGGGATGCCGAAGCGATCCACCACCACTACGACGTCTCGAACACCTTCTACGAGTGGGTTCTCGGGCCGTCTATGACCTACACCTGCGCCTGTTACCCGAGCGGGAGCGCATCCCTCGATCAGGCGCAGGACAACAAGTACCGACTCGTCTTCGAAAAGCTGCGGCTGACACCGGGCGAGCGGTTGCTCGACGTGGGCTGCGGCTGGGGCGGCATGGTGCGCTACGCCGCCCGCCGCGGCGTTCGAGCCACCGGTGTGACGCTCTCGGCCGAGCAGGCCGGCTGGGCGCAGCGGGCCATCGCAGACGAGGGCCTGGGCCATCTGGCCGAGGTCCGTTACGCCGACTATCGCGATGTCACGGAAACCGGCTACGACGCGGTGTCGTCGATCGGGCTGCTCGAGCACATCGGCGTGCGCAACTATCCGTCGTACTTCGGCTTTCTGCAGTCCCGGCTGCGCCCCGGCGGGCTGTTGCTCAATCACGCCATCACCTGGCCGGAGAACCACACACCACCCCGGCCGCGCGGATTCATCGATCGTTACGTCTTCCCCGACGGGGAGCTCACAGGGTCGGGCCGGATCATCAGCGAGGCGCAGGACGCCGGTCTGGAGGTTTTGCACGAAGAGAACCTGCGGCAGCACTACGCGCTGACGCTACGCGACTGGTGCGCCAATCTCGTCGAGCACTGGGACGAGGCGGTCGCCGAGGTCGGGCTCCCCACCGCGAAAGTGTGGGGTCTGTATATGGCTGGATCGCGGCTCGGGTTCGAGAACAATGGCATCCAGTTGCACCAGGTGTTGATGGCCAGGCCCGACAAACCGGGCGCTGCCGGCGACCTGCCGTTGCGGCCGTGGTGGACCCCGTAATCGCCGTTCGGGCGGCCCGCCCGCCTGCCGGAGCGGCCTACGCTGGGGGAATGTCACGCACCATGCGCTTGAAGCCGAACGAGTTGGTTGACGAGTGGCCGGATGGCCCGGCCAGCGACGCCATCGGCGAGGTCGCGCGGGTGTTCGCGGGCAACCTGCGCCGCGCCATCGGTTCGCGGAGCATCCGCAATGCCGCCGAGGCCTGCGGCGTGAACCACGCCACCCTGATCGGCATCCAGGATGGGCGGGCCTGGCCGGACATGGAGACCATCGCCAAGCTCGAACGTGGGCTGGATGCGGCGCTCTGGCCGGGCCACGTGACGAGGACCTGACCGGGTCGGTTTGCTCAGCGGTGGTTTTCGGTCTGCTCGATCTGGTCGGCAAGATTGTCCGGGCTGAGGTCCGCGTTCTTGAACTCGGGTGTGAGCGGCAGTTCGAGGTGCAGGTCGGTGCCGATGCAGATCTCGATGGTGCCCGAGAGCAACGCGAAGTCGAGCACGTGGCCGCCGTGCTGCCGGTCGGCGTCGACGAAGTGTACGTGCCCGCCGGGCACGCCGATGCCCTGCCCGTACAGCGGGGTGCGGAACCCCGCGACGACGCCGGTGGAACGGCCGAACTCCAGGGTCTTCTCGCCCCGGATGGCCTCGGACATGGGCAGGTACGGCTTCTCCTGCCGCTGCACAGCCCGCACCCGCACCCACTCGAACTCGCCGGTCAGCCGTACCGCGTACAGGTAATTCGCGCTCTGCAGGGTCTCGTTGATCAGCGCCACCGCCTGATCGCGGGTGGTAGGCCCGGTGACGGGGATGGTGACCGTGGGGACGAACTCGGTGACCACCGCGAACGGGGTCAGGTCGCCGGGCGCGGCGGGTGCCACCGTGCCGTCGACCCGCATCCGGTAGCAGACACCGTCGAGGATCAGCATCTCGCCGTCGAGCGCGTTGAAGGTGCCCAGTCCGAAGTCGCCGTGCGCGAGCAGGGTGGCCACGGTGGTGTCACCGTCGTAGATGCCGTCGAGCAGGGCGCTCATCAGGCTGGTCTGGTAGACGAGATGGCGGCCGGCGGGGACGTCCACGATGGTTCCTCCTAAGCGTGCGGTGGGGTTAAAGCGACGGGATCAGCTCGGGCACCCGGCAGGGCTGGCCGTGGGCGTAGTTGAGGCAGGAGCCCAGGGCATCCGGGTACGGGTCGGGGTTGCCGGAGCCGAACCAGGCCGTGTAGAACAGCCAGAAGTTGAGGTTGCCGTGGGTGGAGCATCCGTCGCCATCACTGTCGGGGTCGGCGAGGGCCGCCTCGTTGGGCTGGTACGGGGTGTAGTTGTACAGGTTGGCGGTGGCCTGGTTCTGGATGTCGACGGTGCTCGCACCGCACGCGGCGTCGGGGTTGTAGCCCACCTCGGTGTCGCCGATCTTGTAGGTGCGCTCGGGCTCCTGGGTGTACTGACGGAACTGCCAGGCCGCGTTGTAGACCTGGTTGAAGAAACCGAAGTATTCGGTCTCGCAGTCCGCCGTGTCGGGGCAGCCGTAGCCGGTGGCGCGCAGGTAGCCGGACTCGGTGGGCCGGCTGAGCAGGGACTGCTCCTTCTGCAACAGCACCAGCAGAACCCGGGGGCTGATACCGCAGGCCTCGGCGACCTTGCTGATGATGGTGCTCGCGTGTTCGTTCTCGGCGCCCGGGTAGGCGGCGCAGTGGCCGGCACCCGCGGCGGGCTGGTCGACGGTGCTCTCGCGGTACTCCCAGAGGCAGGGCGAGCTGTCGGTGCGGATGCAGCTGCGCGACAGCAGGAACGACTGCACCTGCTGCTCGGTCATGGCGTCGGCGTTGAAGAACGTGTAGTCGCTGACGATGCGGCCCGGCTCGAAGCCGGCCAGGTCGATCGTGTTCGTGGCGATGGGCGCGGTGGGGGCCGCCGTGGCGGGTTCGGCGCGCAGGGCGGCACTGACGAGGGCCGCTCCGGCCAGGACGACGACGAGAACGGCAGCCGTCGCGAGCGCGGACAAACGGTGGCGCTCGAAGAAGCTCATCCCCCGAGACTATCGAAGGCGTTCGGACGTCGGGTGGGAGGCGGCTGCGAGAGGCCGCGCCGGCGCGGCTCGGCGGCGGAGGAGGCCGGAATTCTCGCCCGAGATGTCCCGCGCTCTTCCGGCGGCAGGCTCGGGACGGTTGAATGGGAGGGAACCGCAGAGTCGGACGCTCCGCCTTCCGCGGCAGGAGGTCACCATGGACGCTGACACCGGCAAGGACCCGCGGCCCGATGCGGGCGACGCGGCGGCGGTGCACGCCGAAGCGGCCGCGCAACCGGCACAGCAGCCCGGCCCGCGCACGGGCATCGTCGTCGGGCACGACGGATCGGCCGACGCCGATCACGCCCTGACCATGGCTCTCGACCTGGCCGCCGACCTGAAGGTGCCGGTGACGATCGTGCGGGCCTGGACCATTGACACGGCTCCGCGCCCGGCGAACTGGGAGTTCGGCTATGTGTCGTCGTACTCGGACTACGCGGGCGCGGTGCGGGATCGCCTCGTGGACGACACCCGGGCCGTCGTCGCCGAGCATCCGGGGCTCACGGCGGAGTACCGGGTGGCGCTGGGCGGGCCGGCCAAGACTCTGATCGAGGTCTCGCGGGGGTCCCGGATGCTGGTGGTCGGCTCCCGCGGGCGCGGCGGACTGGCCGGGATGCTGCTCGGCTCGGTCAGTGAGCAGTGCGTGCGGCACGCGGACTGCCCGGTGCTCGTGGTGCGGCCCCGCTCCTGACCCGCGGAAGCGGGACTGCCTAGCGCGGGTCAGCCGGCCTGGAGCCGGTTGCCCACCGCGAACCAGGCGAGGGCGCCGAACACCGGTGCGAAGACCACGGTCAACACCCATCGGGTGCGGGCCGGTTCGCTCAGGTGCACGGCGCGGACCACCTGCGCGAGGGCGGCCACAATGAGGACGAGGGCGCCCAGGCCGGCCAGGACGATGAGCGTCACGCCGATCAGAGCGCCCAGCGTGGCGCCGTCTATCGCGCCGCCGTCCAGGACATCTGTGCGCCCGAGCGTTCCCTGCCAGGCGGTGCTGAGTATTCCTATGCTGTTCATTCGTCGGATTCCCCTCGATCCCGGCAGATGGTGCCCGGCGGCGGCGCGGGGCGGGTGGTGCGGTCGTGCGGTGGTCGTCGGCCGGGAAAACAGGTTCCCCCCGGAATGCTCGCCCGGCCTAACGGAAGCATACCAAACGGTATGCTTTCAGGTGTGACGACGTCGGAATTGGTCTCGGTGCCGCGCCGGGCGCCCGGCTCCAGTCGAGGAGCGTCGTGACCCAGCAGGCCCGCGCCGTGGAAACCCGGGCCGCGATCATCCGCGCCGCCGCCGATGTCTTCGGCGCTACGGGCTACGGCGGTGCCTCGATGGCGGATATCTGTGTCGCGGCCGGGCTCACCAAGGGGGCGCTGTACTTCCACTTCGCGTCGAAGGAGGCGCTGGCCCTGGCGGTCATCGACGCCCAGCATGAGCGGGCGCTCGGGCTCGGCGACGAGCTGTTGCACAGCGAGCAGCCCGGCCTGCACGTGCTGTTGCGGATGGCGTTCGAGCTGGGCAAGCAGGTGCGCGACGATCCGGTGTCGCGGGCCGGCATCCGCCTGACGATGGAATCGAGCAACCTGTCGGTGCCCGTCGTGACGCCATACGAGGACTGGATCGCGGCCTGCGAGCTGTTGCTGCGGCGCGCGATCGTCGACGGCGACGTGCGCGCCGACGTGGATGTCGCCGCCGCCGCCCGGTTCATCAGCCCCGCGTTCACGGGTGTGCAGGTGGTCTCCGGCGTGCTCACCGGCCGGGCGGACCTGATGCAGCGGCTCGTGGAGATGTGGTCGTTCGTGCTGCCGAGCCTGGTGGTGCCCGAACGGTGGGACGTGCTGCGGACCCTGCCCGCGGAGATGGCCGACGTCTGGGGGTAGAGCCTGCCGGTGGCGCAACTGGTGCCCGTGCGGACAATTGTTGCCGGTGTGCCGGACGCAATTGTCCGCACGGGACGCAGAAGCGAAGGTGTCGGCTAGTCCTCGTCGGTGACGACGGTGAGCTTCACGGCGATGTTGCCGCGGGTGGCGCGGGAGTACGGGCAGACCGCGTGTGCGGCCTCCATGGCGGCCTGCGCGGTGGCCGGGTCTGCGCCGGGGATCTGGGCCTCGATGGTGACCTCGAAGTCGAGGCCGGTGGCCATGCTGCCGACCAGGTTGACCGTGAGGGTGACGGCGGACTCCGACACGTCGACCTTGTTCTGGCGGGCGGTGGCCTTGAGGGCGTTGTGGAAGCAGGCCGCCCAGCCGCTGGCGAAGAGCTGCTCGGGATTGGTGCCGGGTCCGTCGTCGCCGCCCATGTCCTTGGGGATGGACAGGTCGAGGTCGAGCTTGTTGTCGCTGGTGACGACCTTGCCGGTGCGTCCACCCCAGGAGGTGGCGGATGCGGTGTAAATGGCGTTGGTCATGATTGTCTTCTTTCGGGTAGAGCGGAGCACACTGGACTCAGTCGTCAACACGCAGTGTTTGACACCGAGCCGACAAGTGCTTCGTATTCGAAACAACTTCTTTCTCACCCTAACGGAGGACCGACCATGGGAATTCCCGAACCATCCATCTCGGCCGATGAGATGCGTGCCTGGGCGGCCCTGTTCGAGACGTCGAACATCGTGCAGTACGCGGCCGACCGCAATCTGCGCGACTCCGTGGGCCTCACCCTCGCGCAGTTCGAGATTCTCCTGCGCATCGGCGAAGCCGGCACCGATGGTCGGCGCATGACCGACATCGCCGATTCGCTCACGGTCTCCCGCAGTGGCCTGACCTACCAGGTCGGCCAGTTGGAGCGGAAGGAGCTGGTGCTTCGGCAGCCGGCCCCCGACGACGACAGGTCGGTCATCGCCCACATCACTCCGGCGGGCCTCGACCTGCTGCGGACGGGCATCCCGGGTTACGTCGACCTGGTGCGGGAGATGCTCTTCGACAGGCTCAGCCATGCCGACCTGATGACCGTCACCGAGATTCTCGACGATGTGCGCCGCCAGCTCAAGGAGCAGCCGAAGCGGTCGACCTACCGGCGGGCGCGGCGCAGTGTCGCTCAGGCGGGTGCGGATGCCGCGGCGGCGGCCGGCGCGGTGCCGACCACCGAATAGCGCCGGATGGGCAGCCGCGAGGGGTTGCATCCGTCGGCACGCTGGGCAGACTGGGGGGATGAGCATCCCCACACATGGCGAGAGTCAGCCCGGTGCCGGCGAGCAGCGCAGCGTCGAACTCGTCGAGGATGAGCGCCGGTACCTGCTGCTGCTCGACGGGGTGCAGGTGGGCCACACCGTCTACGCCGACCACGGCGAGCAGCGGGTGTTCGTGCACACCGAGATCAGCATGGACCAGTCCGGTAAGGGGCTCGCGTCGACGCTGGTGGCGGCCGCGCTCGCCGATGTGCGGGCGCGCGGGCTGCGGATTGTGGCGTTGTGCCCGTTCACGGCCGCCTACCTCCGCGGGCATCGCGAGTACGACGATATCGTCGACCCGCTGACCCCGCGGCTGAAGGCCGATCTGCGCGCGGCGCAGCTGATCTAGCGCCCGCCGCACGGCCTGCGCGGGCCACGGCGCGGGGGTACTCTGTGCAGCGAAAACAGGCCGAACCCAAGGAGATGCATCATGGCTGGTGGAGTAGCGCGCCGCGACCGATTCGAATTGCCCGACTCGGTGCGACGTTTTTTTGAGGGCGACTGGGAGTCCGCAGCCCTGCGCGTGGAGGAATACCAGGAGGGTGACACCCTCGTTGTGAAAGCCGAGATGCCCGGCATCGACCCCGACAAGGACGTGGACATCTCGGTGTCCGACGGGGTCCTGCACATCCAGGCCGAACGCCAGGAGACCAGCCAACACAAGGAGAAGGGCGGTTACCGCACCGAATTCCGCTACGGCTCCTTCGCCCGCGACATCCCGTTGCCCAGCGGCAGCAAGGACTCCGACGTCTCGGCCAGCTATCGGGACGGCGTGCTCGAGGTGCGCGTGCCCGTCGCCGAGCGCGAGCAGACGACGTCGAAGATCCAGGTGACCCGCGGCTGAGCCTGCTCCGCCGGCACGGACGGGTCAGACGGCGGTCGGCGCCGCCGCCTTGGTGGATGCCGGTTCGCCGGATGCTGCCGCCCGGGGCGCCGGCTCGTGGCCGAACAGCTTCGGGCGCAGCCACAGCGATACGTAGACCAGGGCGATCAGAGCCGGCACCTCGATCAGTGGGCCCACGATGCCGGCCAGGGCCTGACCGCTCGTGGCGCCGAACGTGCCGATGGCCACCGCGATGGCCAGCTCGAAGTTGTTGCCCGCCGCCGTGAAGGCCAGCGTGGCCGTGCGGGCGTACGACAGCCCGACCAGCCGGCCGGCCAGAAAGCCCGCCCCGAACATCACCGCGAAGTAGACCAGCAGCGGCAGGGCGATGCGCACCACGTCCAGCGGCCGGTCGATGACCTGTTGACCCTGCAGGGCGAAGAGCAACACGATCGTGAAGAGCAGTCCGTAGAGCGCGAACGGGCCCACCCGCGGCAGGAACCGGCTCTCGTACCAGGCGCGGCCACGGGTGGCCTCGCCGATGCGGCGGGAGAGGTAGCCGGCCAGCAGCGGAATTCCGAGGAACACCAACACGCTCGCGGTGATCGCCCAGATGGAGAACTCGGCGCTGGTCGTGGCCAGGCCGAGCCAGGCCGGCAGCACCTGCAGGTAGAACCAGCCGAGGGCGGCGAACGCGATGACCTGGAACACCGAGTTGATCGCCACGAGGAACGCCGCGGCCTCCCGGTCGCCGCAGGCCAGGTCGTTCCAGATGAGCACCATGGCGATGCACCTGGCCAGACCCACGATGATCAGCCCGGTGCGGTATTCGGGCAGGTCGGGCAGGAAGACCCAGGCCAGCGCGAACATCAGCGCCGGGCCCACGAGCCAGTTCAGCACCAGCGAGGACACCAGCAGGCGCCGGTCGCCTGCGACGGCGCGGGCATCCGAGTACCGCACCTTGGCGAGCACCGGATACATCATCACCAGCAGGCCCACCGCGATCGGCACGCTCACCGAGCCGATCGAGAAGGCGTGCAGGAGGTCGCCGACGCCGGGTGCGAAGACGGCGAGCAGCAGCCCGAGCCCCATCGCGAGGAGAATCCAGACCGGCAGCAACCGATCGGTGGTGCCGAGCTGCGCGGCGGCAGGGGCGGGCTGGTCGGCGGATGTCATGGTGCTCCATCGGTCACGGCTGAGAAATAGATGAACGTCGATATTGAGTGTGGCGACAGCATCGATGGATGTCAATTCGCGTGTCAGAATGGGGGGATGGTGAACGTCGAACTCCTGCAGGCCCCCGCGGTGGTCGAATGCTGCGCGCCGCCCGCCCGCCAAGCGCTCGCAGCGGACGGCGCGGAAAAGCTCGCGAAGACGCTCAAGGCCATCGCCGATCCGGCCCGGCTCCGGCTGATCTCGATGGTCGCCGCCCACGACGACGCCGAAGCCTGCGTCTGCGACCTCACCGAACCCCTCGGCCTCAGCCAGCCCACGGTGTCCCACCATCTCAAAGTGCTGGTGGATGCCGGGATCCTTTCCCGGGACAAGCGCGGCACCTGGGCGTACTACCGGCTGGTGCCCGGCGCTCTCGACGCCCTGGCCCAGTCGGTCGTCACCGTCTGAGCCGTCGGGTGCACTGGAACCACCCAGCCGCGCTTTGTAGAGTGAAGGCATGACAATCGCCCCCGACCACGCCGCGCGCCGCAGCTCGCTGTTCGGCTGGCTGTGGAGCGTCGTGGTTCTCGGCCTCGGTCTCTGGGTGAGCCTGGCCACCGGTGAGTGGATCGCCCTGCTGTGCGCGGCCGGCCTGGTGATCCTGCCGGTCGGCGGCCTGGCCCTCCGCGCCGGACGACCCTAGCGACACCCCACCGATGCGTGCGTACGCATGCATACACACGGTTTACCCAGAAACGTGACGTAACGTCATTTACCTGCGCGCGGGGCCGACGTCGTCGCCGTGTGCTGGATTCCCATTCGGCGGTGCCACCTTCACGGTTCCCGCCCGCTCCACGCCCTATCCGGCCGGCCCTGTCACCTGGCGCGTGCCGCTGCCGGTGAGTGACCCTTTCGAGGCCTGGTGGATCCGCATCCTGATCCCGCATCGACCAGAAAGCTTTTGCCATGTCCATTTGCACCGTGCACACCCTCGCTCACGTTTCGGCCGGGGAGTCCTATGCGTAGGCGCAGCGGATTCATCAAGCCGCCCTCCCACCGCCGACAGGTCACCGCCGTCACCGCCATGACCTTTGTGGTGCTGCTCACCACGGCCGGTGCGCTGCCCGCGCAGGCCGCATACGTGGATGCCGACGGTGCTCCGGCCAGCGCCGTTCAGGCGTCCGCCGCCAGGGTGGCCCAGGCCGAGGCGGCACCGGCGCAGAGCATCAGCGTGACCGCCGCAGCGCCCGTCGCCGTGCAGGTGGACACCTTCACGGCCAAGGAGGTCGCGCCGCCGCCACCACCCGTGGTCGTCGCCCCCGCCGCCGCGGCCGCGCCAACCGCCGTTGCCGCCGCCCCCGCCGGGGCGAGCGTGCGCTGGCCGTTCCCCGGCTCCATCCGCATCTCCGAC
This sequence comes from Cryobacterium sp. MP_3.1, assembly GCF_035984795.1. Taxonomy (NCBI): domain Bacteria; kingdom Bacillati; phylum Actinomycetota; class Actinomycetes; order Micrococcales; family Microbacteriaceae; genus Cryobacterium; species Cryobacterium sp. MP_3.1. The sequence goes on from NZ_JAXCHV010000002.1 coordinate 15,173, forward strand.
GGCTACGGCCCGCGCTCGGCGCCCTGCGCTGGATGCTCGACCTTCCACGACGGTCTCGACATGAACCCCGGCCAGGGAACCCCGATCGGTTCCGTCGCCGACGGCGTCGTGAGCTCGGTGACCGCGTACGACAATGGCGGCCTGGGCGTGCACGTCATGATCGATCACGTCGTGGACGGTCAGAACGTCACCAGCACCTACGGGCACATGCTCGCCGGCTCCGCCGCCGTGAGTGTTGGCCAGTCCGTCACGGCCGGTCAGGTGATCGGCAACGTCGGCAGCACGGGCCAGAGCACCGGACCGCACCTGCACCTGGAGCTGCACCTCAACGGCGTCACCGCCATCGACCCGTACTCCTGGCTGACCGAGCACGCGGGGCCGATGTAACCCACCCCGGGGCTCCAGGCGGCGCCGGTCGCCGTGGCCGGGAGTCAGGGCGACGGCGGCGGCACCTGGAAGTACAGGTGGGCGTGCAGACGGCATCCGTCATTGAAGGCCGACCCGCACGCCGGGCAGGCTGACACGGACCTGTAGACCTCGATCGTGAGGGTCTGCCCGCACGCGCCGCAGAGAATCGCCGGCTCGGCCCACTCCGCCGGCGCCCACTGCGCTGCCGGGTGCGATTCGGCGTCGGCGTGACACTGGAAACACGGGTAGAACCTGTCGCAGCAGCGGAACCTGATCGCGACGATGTCGGTGGGCCCGGCGTAGTGCACGCACCTAGTGTTCGCATCGACGGTGGCCCCATAGACGCGCGGCCTGGCCGGGTGCCGGTCGGCCGGGACTTCGTGCGACATACCGTCTCCTTCGGGTCCCACAGCGCGGTCACCCGCTCGCATCCGCTTTTCTGCGGGGACGACAACTGTGGCCGGTGCGGACTTCTGCGCCCGGTGTGCCGGGTGCACTTGTCCGCACCGGCCACAGTAGCCGAGCTGGATGCCGTCGCGGGAGTCCGCGCGGGCAGTGGCTACTCGCCGGTGTCGGTCGTCGCGGTGGCCTGCTCCAACACGAACGCCTCGAAGGCTGCCGCGTCGCCGAGGTCGCCCTCATACTTGACGCCCTGCACGAGGACCGTCGGGGTGCCGGTGAGCGCGCCGATGTCGGTGTTGGGCAGCGGGTTGTCCAGAGCGCGGTCGGTGGCGTCGCCCACCCAGTCGGCGAACTCCTGGTCGGTGATGCAGCTGGCCACGGATTCGTCCGTGACGCCGGCCTCCTCCACCAGGCTGACGAGCTCGGCGTTGCTGAGGCCGGTCGTGCCCTCGGTGGGCTGGTTCGCGAACAGTGCGCTGTTCACGTCGAGGAAGCTGTCCGGCTGGTAGTTGGCCACGCAGGCGGCGGCGGTGGCCGACCGGGTGGAGTACTTGCTGCCGCTCGAGGACTGGTCGAGGATCGAGATCGGGTGCGTCTCGAGGGTGATGTTGCCCGCGGTGAGCCAACTGGTCAGCTGGGCGCCGTTCGTGGTCTCGAACTGGCCGCAGTACGGGCACAGGTAGTCCAGGTAGACCGCGATGTTCACGGTGCTGGTGAGCTCGCTCACATCGGTGGGCACTGGCTCGGCGTCGGCCGCGGTCGCCGCGGTCGTCACGGCGCTGATGGTGGTGCCGTCACCCTGCATCAGGATGCCGTCGCTGGCCATGTTGAGCGGCCCGGGCGAGGGCGGCTTGACGCTGCCCACGATCAGGACGGCGACGATGGCGGCCACGGCCACCAGGGCCAGGCCGATGCCGCCGCGGAGGAACCAGCGGTTGCGCGTCTCGCGCTTCTTCTGCTCCTCCCGCTGGATGCGGGCGGTCTCGCGCGCGACCTCACGGCGATCCTTCTTCGGGGGGAGCGCCTGGCCGGGGATTTTTGAGTTCATGGGCTATCTGTGCCGTTTCGTCGGGACTGGTTCTCACCCCGACGATATCGACCCGGCCTATGAGGCCGGTTGCCGGGTGCTGTGAGCTAGCTGGGAGGGCAGCCGGAGCCGGGCACCCAGATCAGCCTAGGACCAGATCGGGGTGCGCCGGGAGCGAGCGGTTAGAACCAGGTGCTCAGGTGCGGGGCGTAGGCGGAGTGCAGCGCCGTGTCCAGCCGGATGGCGGCATCCGGGGACTTCTCGGTGATCCGGCCGGCGCGAGCGAGGTCGACCGCGCTCGTGCCGCCGAGGTACAGCGACGCCAGGTCCGCTGCCGAGAGGGCCACCTCGACGGAGCCGGCCGGGGCGGTGCCGGTGAGCGGATGCGCCTGCCCCGACCCGTCGGCGGCCACGGTGAGCAGAAACCGACCCTGGGCGAAGCCGAGGTCGTCGGCGACGTCGAGCAGGTAGTCGCCCGGCGCGGCGTAGCTGCGGGCACCGAGCGCCGCCGGAACGTCGAGGATGCGCAGCCAGAGGTGGTCGCGTTCGCTCGTCTTGCGCACGGCGCGGTGGTCGGAGACCTGCCAGGCCACCGGCTCGGAGACGCTGCGGAGGCCCGCGTTGATCTCGTTGACCATGTCCATCTCGATCACGAACCGCCAGAGCGCGGCATAGGCGTCGTCGGTGGCCGCGACCAGGTCGACGAGCTTGAGCTGGCCGGGGTGGCTGACGTTCTGCAGCGCGATCTCGTAGAGCGCGAATCCGGCGATGGCGCCGTCGGCGTCGTCGTAGCGCACCGCGCGGATGCCGCGCTTGTGCGCGTCGGGTTCGTTCGGCAGCAGGCCGAGGGTGCGCTTCCACCAGATCTCGCGACGGTCGACCTCGCCGGGGGAGCGATCGCGGGTGCGTTCGAAGACGGCGGGGCCGTCGGCGAGCAGCGATTCCGGGCTGACGAACTGAACGCGGCCGGCCGGGGTGGGGCCGGTCCAGCGGGCCCGCTGGGTGTCGACGACGTACGAGGACTGCCGAGCCGACGGTCCGAAACCGTACCGGCCGTAAATGGTCGCCTCGGAGACCGTGAGCATGGCGATCGGCAGGCCGAGCCGCCGGGCGGTGCGGAGCTCCGAGGTGAGCATGGCCCTGGCAATGCCCTGGCGGCGGTGGGTGGGGGAGACGGTGACCGAGCTGATCGCCCAGGTGCCCAGGGCGGTGCCGCCGGGCACGGTCAGGCCCATCTCCCAGGACCGTATCGTGGCGACCGGGGTCTCCGGGTCTGCCTGCGAGGCGTCCCAGACGCCGGTGACCCTGTCGGTGGCGATGTCCTCGACCTGCACCTCGAGGGTGCCCTCGGTGGGCGTGACCTCGTGGAAGCCGCGGGCATCCGCCAGCAGCCAACGCTTCAGGCCCGCCTCGTCGTCGGCGTCGAGCACCGCCAGTCTCAGGCCGCGTTCGGCGAGGGTTGCGGTGGATTCGGGGTCGACGGGTGCGGAGGCGTAGGCATTCACCCATCCAGCCTACCCACGCGGATCCGGGGCGGTCCGAGTGGGTGACGGCCCGCTGGCTACGGGTGCCGGGCGGCAGGGTCGACGGGATCGGGACGGTGCTCGTGGCGTCGGCGAGAGTCCGCCACTTCTCGCGGACCACTTTCTTCCCGCGGGCAGGTGTCCTTCGCGGCGGCAGGGGTTCTACCGCGTGCCGCCGGGACTGGCGCGTGCCGCCGGGGCTGGCGTGTGCCGCGAGGGGCGCGGCGCCGGAAAGGGGCGATGCCCCGCCGGGAATGGACCGCGCCAGAGCCGCCAGACGGCTGCAACGTTGTAATGAAGGCGGTAAGTTCGGACGTGAGCATACCGACGCGCCGAGGACGGCGTGTGGCCGCCCGGAGCCGCGACCGCGACCGCGCGCACGGACTGTTCGCGGCACTGACCGACAGGGAGCGAAATGGCAGCAACACTGCGCGATGTGGCGGCGCTCGCCGGGGTGTCGATCAAGACCGTCTCCAATGTGGTCCACGACTTTCAGCACATCCGGCCCGCGACCAGGGAGCGGGTGCGCGCGGCCATCGACGAGCTCGGCTACAAGCCCAACATCTCGGCACGCAGCCTGCGCTCCGGCCGCACCGGTGTGATCGGCCTGGCCCTGCCCGAGCTCAGCCTCAGCTACTTCGCTGAGCTGGCGGATGCGATCATCCAGGCCGCCGAGCGCCGTCACCTGGTGGTGCTGCTCGAGCAGACCGGCGGCGGTGACCGCGACCGCGAGATCGCCATGCTCTCGAGCCCGCGGCTACAGCTGACCGACGGCCTGATCTTCAGCCCGCTGGGCCTGAGCACCGAGGATGCCGCCATGCTCAACGTGGGCTACCCGATGGTGCTGCTCGGTGAGCGGGTCTTCGGCGGACCCGTTGACCACGTCACCATGCACAACGTGGAAGCCTCGAAGGCGGCGACCCTGCACCTGATCAGCCGGGGCCGGCGCCGGATCGCCATCATCGGCGCGCACGAGGGCGAGGTGGTGGGCTCTGCCGTGCTGCGTGTGCAGGGTTACCGCGAGGCCCTCGCCGAGGCCGGCATCCCGTTCGACCCGGCCCTGATCTGCAACGTGGGCCGGTGGCACCGGGCGGACGGCGCCGAGGCGATGCGCGCCCTGATCGACACCGGCGTCAGTTTCGATGCGGTGTTCGGGCTCAACGACACCCTGGCGCTCGGTGCCATGCGGGTGGCTCAGGTGGCCGGGCTGCGGGTGCCGGAAGACGTGATGTTCATCGGCTTCGACGCTCTCGACGAGACCAAGTACTCCCTGCCGACCCTGTCGACCATCGACCCCGGCCGCGACGAGATCGCCGACACCGCGGTGCGCCTGCTCGTGCAGCGCATCGAGGAGGGCGTGACCCCGCGGGTGCCCGAGGTCTACCTGGCCGACTACACCGTCATTGACCGGGAGTCGACGGCAGGCTGACTGGGCTGGTGCTCGAGGGGGGTGTCGAGGTGCACAAGACGGCAGCCGTGTGCCGGCACGCGCAGGGTGAGGCCGCCGTTCGTCACCGCGACCTGATCGCCGTGCCACAGGTCGGTGGCCGTGGCCGCCCCGGCCGGTGCGCCCAGCGCCGACAACGGCAGATGGATGTCCCTGGCGGCGTCCGCGGTGTTGAACACGGCCACGTAGATCGCCGCCGGCTCCTCGACTTCGGCCCCGGCGACCGAACTCCACACGATGGTGTCGCCCTCCCGCCAGAGCTCCCGCTGGCCGTGCGAGTCGCGGTGCATGCGCAGCACCGCCGGGTTGGTGAGCAGGGCCAGGGTCTGGGGTGGGGTGGACGGCAGGTCGCCGCCGAACATCAGCGGGGACCGGGCCAGGCACCACAGCGTGAGCATGGTGCGCTGTTCGTCCGGCGTGAGCCGGCTCATCCGGTCGTCGCCGCGTTCAGCCCGGATGCCGATGCGCCCCAACGGCAGCATGTCGGCGTCGGCCCAGGCGCCGGGGCGCTGGTGCGGCGCCCAGCGCGCGAGCCGGCCGAACTGGTCGAGGATGTCCTCCCAGCGGTCCCAGAGATCGTCGGACACCCGCCAGAGCTCGGCGTTTGCGGCCAGGTGCTCGCGGTGGGCCTGGGAGAGATCGGTGCCGGGGGAGAGGCTGAGGGTGATCGGGCGCCCGGAGCGGGCGATGGCCAGGGCGTATGCGTCGATTTCGCGGGAGTGATACGGCGCGAGCATGTCGTCGGCCTTGATGAAGTCCACGCCCCAGGCCGCGAACTGGGCCACCTGGGCGTCGTAGTAGGCCTGCGCGCCGGGGTGGTCGTGGTTCAGGCCCACGTTGTCCGGGTTCCAGGTGCAGGCCGAGGCCGGGTCGGCGATGTCGGCGGCGGTCACCCCGGCACGATCGAAGACGGGCAGGGCCCGCTCCACCGCGGCCCGCGGGATCCCGCGCATGATGTGCAGCCCGAAACGCAGGCCGAGCGCGTGCACCCGGGCGGCGAGCGGGGCGAAGCCGGCGCCGGCGGCCGCCGACGGGAACCGGTTGGTGGCGGGCAGCTGGCGGCCCCAGGCATCCATCTCGATGCCGGGCTTCTCGTTGTAACCGCCCGCGCGGGCGGCGGGGTCGTACCAGGCGATGTCGACCACGATGGTGTCCCAGCCGAAGCGCAGCAGGTGTTCGGCCATGAACTCGGCGTTGGCCAGCACCTCGGCCTCCGTGACGGTGGTGCCGTAACAATCCCAGGAGTTCCAGCCCATCGGAGGCCGGTCGGCGAGCGGGGCGACGGTGTCGTGCATGGCCAGGTCAGCGGGGAATTCGAGGGACATCGGAAGGCTCCGGTTCGGTGGGCCGCCCCGGCCACGGCCGGTAACGGGACGATAACTTTTATTGCAACGTTGGAATTTTTTGCCGGGATTCGTTGCGTCTGCACCGAGCCTGTCATACTGTTACAACGTTGTAAAACACTCAGGACGCGGATGTCCGACCCGACGGGCCGTGGCATCCACCACTCACAGCACAGCCAATCGGGAAGGAACTGCGTGATGAAGAGGTCACGTTTTATCGCCGCCTCCGTAGCAATGATCGCTACGACCGGCCTTCTGCTCAGCGGATGCTCGGCAGGAGCAGCAGACACCGGTGAGAAGCAGCTCACATTCATGTTCCGCGGCGGCGAAGACGAGAAGGCCGCATACACGACGGCCATCAAGGCCTTCGAAGAAGCTAACGACGTCAAGGTCAAGATCATCTCGACCACCGCAGACGACTACGCCACCAAGCTCAAGGCGGCCATCGCCGGCAAGCAGATCCCGGACGTGTTCTACATCGCGCAGGGCGACATCCAGGCCTATGTGAACAACGGTGTCGTCCTCGACATCACCGAGTACGTCGAAGATTCGGACACCCTCGACCTCGACAACATCTGGGAATACGGCGTCGACAGCTACCGCTTCGACGGCAGCCTGGTCGGCGAAGGCGCCATCTACGCGCTGCCCAAGGACGTCGGACCGTTCTCGTTCGGCTACAACAAGACCATGTTCGAGGCCGCCGGTATTCCGCTGCCCGACGTGGACGTTCCCCTGACGCTCGAAGAGTTCGTCAACATCTCCAAGCAGCTCACCAAGGACCTCAACGGTGACGGCGAGCTGGACCAGTGGGGCACCGGCCTCAACGTGCAGTGGAGCCTGCAGTCGTTCGCCTGGTCGAACGGCGCCGACTTCCTCAACGAGGACCGCACCAAGGTCACCGTCGACACGCCCGAGTTCGCCGAGGCGCTGCAGTGGTTCGCGGACCTGTCCAACGTGGAGGGCGTCACCCCCTCCACCGCGCAGGCGCAGACCCTCGACACCTACCAGCGTTGGATGAGCGGCCAGATCGCGTTCTTCCCGGTGGGCCCGTGGGACGTCTCCACCTACGCCGAGCTCGACTTCGACTGGGACCTGATTCCCTACCCGGCCGGCAAGACCGGTGAGTCCGCCACCTGGGTCGGCTCGCTCGGCATCGCCGTCGGCAGCACCACCGAGGACCCTGAGCTGTCGGCCAAGCTTGTCGAGTACCTCTCCGCCGACGTCACGGCGCAGCAGACCCTGGTCGACGCCGGGGTGCAGATCCCGAACCTCAAGGACATGGCCGACACCTGGGTGGCCGACTCGACCACCAAGCCGGCCAACAAGCAGGAATTCCTCGACATCGTCAACGACTACGGTCGCGCGCTGCCGGCGAACAACACCTACAACGCCGAGTGGTACGACGAGCTGTTCACCAATATCCAGCCGGTCCTCGACGGCAAGCAGACCGCCGCCGACTACCTCAAGGAGGCGCAGCCCAAGATGCAGGCCTTCCTGGACGACGCCAACGCCCAGGCCGGTATCGGCTAACACCGCCCGGATGCCGCGGTCGCGCTCTCTACGCGTGGCCGCGGCATCCGGCCCCGGCCCCGGCCGGCCCCCCGCTCATGGAATCACGTCAAGGAAGATCACTGATGTCCACCACAGCTCTTCGCACCAAGCCGCGCCGCTCTCGACTACACAGGCGCGAGCACCAGGTTGCCCTCGCGTTCATCGCGATCCCCCTGATCGGCTTCCTGCTTTTCACGCTCTACCCGCTGCTGTTCTCCGTCTACGCCTCCTTCACGGCCTGGAACGGGCTGGCCGCGCCGAAGTTCACCGGGATCGACAACTACATCAAGATGTGGAACGACCCGTACTTCGCCAAGGCCATGTGGAACACCTTCTTCATGATGATCGGTATCCCGATCGGCCTGGTGCTCTCGATGGCGCTGGCCCTCGGGCTCAACCGCAAGATGCGCGGCACCACATTCTTCCGCACCGTCTACTACGTGCCGGTGATCTCCTCGATCGCCGCCATCGCCATCCTCTGGCAGTGGGCGTACAACGGCGACTTCGGCCTGGTCAACCAGGTCCTGGATCTGTTCGGCATTCAGGGACCCAATTGGCTGGCGAACAAGGACACCGTCAAGCCGGCACTGATCATCATGGCCACCTGGAAGGGGCTGGGCTACTCGATGCTGCTCTACCTGGCCGCCCTGCAATCGGTGCCGCGCTACCTCTACGAGGCCGCAGCGCTCGACGGCGCCGGCACCTGGGCTCAGTTCCGCCACATCACCCTCCCGATGGTTCGACCGGTCACCTTCTTCCTCGTGGTGACGAGCATCATCGGCGGCTCGCAGATCTTCATCGAGGTCAACATCATGACCCCGACGGGCGGTCCGGAATTCAGCTCGGCGACCATCGTCTGGTACATCTGGCGGCAGGCCTTCAACAACCTGCACATGGGTTACGCGTCATCGATGTCGATCGTGCTCGGTCTGATCATCTTCGTGATCACCGTCATCCAATTCAGGCTCAACCGCCGCAACCAGTTCTCGATCGACTGAGGCCGCCACCGTGACTACATCAACCTCCCTGCCCGGCTCCATCCCGAGCGCAGCTCCCCTCCTGGCCCCCGACGGGGCACTCCCGCCGAACTCGGGTGGCCGCCGTCTCCCGGCGCCGAACCGCAAGCGCGGCGTCTCGCGCACCACCAGCTATTCGATCGGCAATGTGATCGTCACGATCATCCTGTCCATCGGCGCTGTGGTCATGATCGGCCCGTTGCTCTGGACGTTCTCCACCTCCATCAAGACCCAGGAAGCGATCTTCTCGCTGCCGCCGCAGTGGATCCCCGACCCGATGGTGTGGGAGAACTACCTGCGGGTCTGGTCGGCCGGTCCGCTGCTCAGCGGTATCCGGAACAGCCTGATCGTGGCGGGTACCGTCACCGTGGTCGGATCGGTCACCTCCTCGATCGCCGCGTTCGCTTTCGCGAAGATGCGGATGCCGTTCAAGAACGCCGCATTCCTGATGCTGCTGGCCGGCCTGATGATCCCGTTCCCGACCATCATGATCCCGCAGTTCATGGTCTTCGCCGAGATCGGCTGGGTCGACACCCTGCTGCCGCTGATCGTGCCCGGCCTGTTCGGCAACATCATCATGATCTTCTTCCTCAAGCAGTACCTCGAGAACGTGCCGGACTCGATCATCGAGGCCGCCAAGCTCGACGGCGCCTCCTACCTGCAGATCTTCTTCAAGCTGATCTTCCCGGCCATCCGGCCCGCCATGGCGGCGCAGTTCATCCTCTGGTTCATGGCCGTCTGGAACGACTACCTGGCCCCGATCATCTACCTGAACACGCCGGAGAAGCAGACCCTGCAGCTGGTGATCGCGAGCTTCAACGCCCAGTACGCCAGCCAGACCGACTACCCGCTGATCATGGCGGCGTCCTTCATCGCCCTGCTGCCCGTGCTGATCGTGTTCATCATCTTCCAGCGCCAGATCATCGAATCCGTCGCCCTCACCGGCGGGAAGGGCTGATCATGTCGGTTCTCGACCAGACACTGCCCGGCCGAGCGCGGCCCGGCCAGGCGCTGCGCAGCCTGACCCCGGCGCCCGCGGGCGACCCGGCCGACTGGGGCACCCGTAACGCCCACGACCCCACCGTCGTGCGCGACACCGACGGCACCTGGTACATGTTCTCCACGGATGCCGCCGCCGGCGCCGATGCGGTGGCGGCCGGCGTGCACGTGCGCCGGTCGACCGACCTCGTGCACTGGTCCTTCGTGGGCACCGCCCTGGACGGCGTGCCCGGCCCCGCTTTCGAGTGGAGCCAGGCGCCCGGGCTCTGGGCTCCGGAGGTCGTGCGCTGGCCGACCGCCGGCACCCCGACCGACGCCGCATCCGATGTGACGTGGCACATGTACTACTCGGCCTCCACCTTCGGTTCGAGCACGTCCGCCATCGGCCTGGCCGTGGCGAGCCGACTGGCCGGACCGTGGGAGGACCGCGGCATCGTCGTGGCCACCCGCGCCGGAACCGACAGCCAGAACGCGATCGACGCGGCCGTCACCGTCGACAGGTCCGGCACCCCGTGGCTGACCTACGGGTCGTTCTTCTCCGGCATCTACACGCTGCCGCTGAACCCGGCGACCGGCCGGCCACAGACGCCGGGCGACCTGGGCACCGTCATCGCCCGCCGGCCGATGTCGGTGGACCGGGCGATCGAAGGCGCCTTCATCGTCTACCGCCTTGAGGAAGACCGCTACGTGCTGTTCTCCTCCTACGACTCGCTCTTCGACAGCTACAACGTGCGGGTGGCCGTGGCCGAGGAGATCACCGGCCCGTACACCGACCTGCTCGGTCACTCGATGACCGACCTCGACGCCGATCCGGCCCTGATCGGCACCAAGGTGCTCGGCAGCCACCGGTTCGGCGACGACACCGGCTGGCTCGCCCCCGGGCACAACTCGATCTTGATCGAGCCGGGCCTGCCGGGCACGAGCGCAGGCGCCGATGCAACAGCATCGGCCTGCGGCGCCGATGAGTACTTCATGGTGCACCACGTGCGCTTCGCCGACGACCCCAGCCAGCACGTTGTGCAGCTGCGGCGCACCTTCTTCACCGAAGCGGGCTGGCCCGTCGTGTCGCCGCAGCCGTTCGCCGGCGCCGACGCGGAGCGCCTGGCCGCGCCGGTGAGCCTGGCAGGCCCGTGGCGGGCGGTGCGTTTGGCTCCGGAGTCGACCGCGCTGGTGAATGCCGACCCGGTCACCGTCGCCGTAGCGCCCACGGTTCCGGTTCCCGCGGATGCGCCCGAGCGGCTCTTCGACGGGCGCACCGAACGCGTGCGGCTGGTGGTCGGGGGCGCATCCGGCACCGAACTCGACGCCGTGGTCTTCACCAGCTGGGACTGGGCGAACGCCCGGCCCGCCCTCTCCTTCAGCGGTCTCACCGCCGACGGGGTGGCCTGGTTCGGCACGAGAGGCGCCTGAGATGGACGACTACGCCATCGGCTGGGCCGGGAAGGTGATGCACTGGCTGCGGTTCGCGATAGCGCTCGTGATGATCAACCTGCTCTTCATCGCGGGTACTCTCGCCGGCCTGATCGTGCTGGGCGTGTTCCCGGCGGCCACGGCCGCGGCGATCCTGCTCGGCCGGCTGCGCGCCGGCCAGCCCAGCGACAGGCTGGTGCGGGACTTCATCACCGCCTACCGCGCCCAGTTCTGGCACCTCGCGGTCGTCGCGATCCCGTTCCAGCTCGCCACCGTGCTGGTGTTCCTCGACCTGGTGGCTTTCCAGACCACTGCGGTGGCCGGCAGCCCGGTCAGCGCCGTGCTGCTCGTGCTGCTGGTCGTGGTCTCGGTCGGCACCCTGCTGGCGGCGTTCTCCGCGATCGTCATCTGCACCCGCTACCGCGACTCGGCCCGGTCGATCTGGCGGTACGCGTTTGTGCTGCCGTTCGTGTCCCCGCTGCTGAGCCTCTCGCTGATCCTGGCGCTCGGCGCGCTCACGCTGGCCCTGTTCCAGTTCGGCGTGCTGGTGCCGCTGATCGGCGCCTCGGCGCCGCTGTTCGTGGCCGGCTGGCTCATCGACCACCGGCTCGCCGCCCTCGACGCGGCGCACCCCGCGCACGGCGCGGTGCGCAACGAAGACGGCGCCCTGTCACTCGCGCCCAGCCGGCGTGCGTCGCCGGCCTGAACCGCTCACCCCACCGATTTTCCTCGTTTCACTCGACTTCGCCCCACCTCGTCAACGCTGCACAGATAGGACACGATCTCCATGACCACCGCACGAATCAGTATCGACCGCACCAATGTGGTCGCCACCATCAACCGGCGCATCTTCGGCTCCTTCGTGGAGCACCTCGGCCGCTGCGTCTACGACGGGATCTACGAGCCCGGCCACCCCACCGCCAACGAGGACGGTTTCCGCCTCGATGTGGTCGACCTGGTCAAGGAGTTGGGCTCCACCACCATCCGCTACCCCGGCGGTAACTTCGTCTCCGGCTACAAGTGGGAAGACGGCGTCGGACCCCGCGACCGGCGCCCGGTGCGCCGCGACCTGGCCTGGCACTCGCTGGAAAGCAACCAGGTGGGCCTGGAAGAGTTCGGCCGCTGGTGTGAACTGACCGGCTCCGAACTGATGATGGCCGTGAACCTCGGCACCCGCGGCATCGAGTCGGCGCTCGACCTGCTCGAATATGCCAACGGTGAGGCCGGCACCGCCCTGGCCGACGAGCGCGTCGCCAACGGCAAGACCGAACCGTACGACATTCGCATGTGGTGCCTCGGCAACGAGATGGACGGCCCCTGGCAGGTCGGCCACATGTCCTCCGACGACTACGGCAAGATCGCGGCCCGCACCGCCTCGGCGATGAAGACCGCCGACCCGTCGCTGGAGCTCGTGGTCTGCGGATCCTCCGGCTCGGCGATGCCCACCTTCGGCGAGTGGGAGCGGGTCGTGCTCGAGCACAGCTACGAGTCGGTCGACTACATCTCCTGCCACGCCTACTACCAGGAACGCAACGGCGACCTGGCCTCCTACCTGGCGTCGTCGCTGGAGATGAAGTACTTCATCGACACCGTCGTGGCCACCGCCGACCACGTCAAGCACAAGCTGCGCAGCAAGAAGACCATCCAGCTCTCCTTCGACGAGTGGAACATCTGGTACCTCGAGGAGCACCAGGCCTCCGAGGAGGTCAACGACGAGTGGCGTTTCGCGCCGCGTCAGCTCGAGGACGTCTACTCGGTGGCGGACGCCGTCGTGCTCGGCAACCTGCTGATCACCCTGCTGCAGAACCACGACAGGGTCGGCTCGGCCTCGCTGGCCCAGCTGGTGAACGTGATCGCCCCGATCATGACCGAACCCGGCGGAGACTCCTGGCGCCAGAGCACGTTCTTCCCGTTCTCGGTGACCTCCAGGCTCGCCCGCGGCGAGGTGCTCACGCCCCGCATCACCGTCGACACCTACGACACCGCCGTGTACGGCGCCGCACCGCTGGTGGACTCGGTCGTGACCGCTGACGCCGAGACCGGCACGAGCGCGGTGTTCCTGGTGAACCGCAGCCAGACCGAGTCGATCGAGGTGGCCATCGACGTGTCCGGGCTCGGCGCATCCGCCATCACGGAAGCCGTCACCCTGCACGACGCCGACCCGTACGCGAAGAACACTCTGGCCGACCAGAACCGGGTGGGCCTGAAGGACCTCGCCGGTTCGGTCCTCGCCGACGGCACGCTCACCGTGACGCTGCCGCCCGTGTCATGGTCGGCGATCGCGCTGGGTTAGGACGAGCGGGTCAGGCGGGCACGCCCGCGGGCCTGTTCGTCCTGACCCTGGCCGCAGTGGTCCTGTTCGTGCTGAGCGGATGCTCGGCCGAACAGGGCGCCCGCGAGCTCAGCGGTGACATCGCCACCCACGACCCCGCCTACGTGGCCGGGGCCGAGGGCGACGCGTCGTACGTGTACTCCACCGGCAACGGGCAGGTCGCGGACGGCAACATCCAGATCCGCCGGTCCATGGACGGGCTGGATTGGGAATACGTCGGCGAGGTCTGGCAGGAGAAGCCGGACTGGCTGGTGGAGGCGGTGCCCGGGGTGGACAACCTGTGGGCGCCGGAGCTCTACCAACACGACGGCACCTGGTACCTCTACTACTCGGCGTCGCTGTTCGGCACGAACTCCTCGGTGATCGCGCTGGCGACCAACAGCACCCTCGATCCGGATGCGGCCGACTACGAGTGGGTCGACCGGGGCGAGGTGATCAGCTCCGTGGGCACCGGCTACAACGCGATCGACGCCGGGGTGGTCGAGGATGCCGACGGGACGCCCTGGCTCAGCTTCGGCTCGTTCTCGTCGGGATTGCACCTCGTCGAACTCGACTGGCCGAGCGGGCTGCGCGCCGACGACGCCGACCCGGTGTTGCTCGCGGACCGTGACCTGGCCGTGAACGCTCTCGAGGCGCCGTTCCTGCTCGCGCACGACGGCTTCTATTACCTGTTCTTCTCGCGGGACTTCTGCTGCCGCGGGGTGGACAGCACCTACAACATCGCCGTCGGACGGTCCGAGACCGTGGACGGACCGTACCTGGACGCCAACGGCGCCGCGCTGCTGGATGACGGCGGCACCCCGCTGCTCTCCGGCGACGGGGACCGGGTCGGCCCCGGCGGCCAGTCGGTGTCCGGCGGCACCCTCGCGTTCCACTACTACGACGCCGGCCTGGACGGCGCCTTCCAACTCGGCCTCATCCCGCTGCGCTGGGACGACGGCTGGCCGGTCGTGGCCTGGGAATAGCCACCCGTATCTTTCGCACTAGCCACAGGAGTTCTCATGCCGATCACCGGACCCGTCAGCCCGCTCGCCGGGGCACACAGCGTCCTCCGCCCGCTGCCCCTCGACGCGGTGAGCCTCACCGGAACCGGGCAGCTCGCCAGCTGGCAGCGGGTGAACCGGGACGCCACCCTGGCGCACTGTGTGCGGCAGCTCGAGGAGTCGGGGGCGCTGGCCAACCTGCGGATCGCGGCCGGCCTGGAGAGCGGGGTCTTCCGCGGCTTCGTCTTCGCCGACTCCGACGTCTATAAGGTGCTCGAGGCCATCGGCTGGGAGGCCGGGCGGGCCGGTGGCGGCGCCGAGATGTTCGACTCCTTCGTCGATGACACCGTGGCGTTGCTGCAGACGGCGCAGCAGGACGACGGCTACCTGGACTCGTTCTTCCAGGTGGCCAAGCCCGACGAGAAGTTCGCCGACCTGCGTTGGGGTCACGAGCTGTACTGCCTCGGGCACCTGCTGCAGGCCGGGGTGGCGTGGAAGCGCACCCGCGCCCGCACCGACCTGCTCGAGGTGGGGCTGCGGTTCGCCGGCCTGGTCGACCAGCGCTTCGGCGCCGGCGGCGTGGACGCGGTCTGCGGGCATCCGGAGATCGAGACCGCCCTGGTCGAGGTGTACAGGGTGACCGGCCAGCGGCGCTGGCTCGAGCTCGCCCATCGCTTCATCGACCTCCGCGGCCACCGGAGCGTGGGCGAGGACCGGTTCGGCTACGGGTACTTCCAGGACCACGAACCCGTGCGCACGGTGCCCGGCGCCACCGGGCACTCGGTGCGCCAGCTGTACCTGGCGGCCGGCGTGGCCGACGTCTATGCCGAGAACGGCGACCCGGAGCTGCTCGCCGCCCTCGAACGCATCTGGTCCGATGTGCACCGAAGCAAGATGTACGTCACCGGCGGGCTCGGCTCCCGGCACCGCGACGAGGCCTTCGGCGACCCGTTCGAGCTGCCGCCGGATCGGGCATACTCCGAAACCTGCGCCGCGATCGCCAGTGTGCAGTTCAACTGGCGGATGCTGCTGCTCACCGGCGAGGGCCGGTTCGCCGACGAGATCGAACGCGCGCTGTACAACGCCGTCGCCGGGTCGACCACGAGTGACGGCACCGCGTTCTTCTACTCCAACCCGCTGCAGGTGCGCACCCACCGGGACGGCGCACACGAGCAGGCTCCGGCCCGCCGGGTGGGCTGGTACGACTGCGCCTGCTGCCCGCCCAACCTGGCCCGACTGGTCTCGTCGCTGCAGCACTACGCGGCGACGACGGCCGCGGGCTCCCTGCAGCTGCACCTCTACGAAACCGGCACCATCGACCTCGGCGGGGTCGGCGGGGCGGCCACCGTGGCCCGGATCCGCACGGGCTACCCGGTCGACGGTGTCGTGACGATCGAGTTCGACGCGCCGTTCACCGGCGGCGAGGTGGCGCTGCGGGTGCCCGCCTGGGCGGAGTCCTGGCGGCTGACCGTGAACGGGGAGGCGGCTGCCGCGACGGTGTCGGCCGGCTACCTGCGGGTGCCGGGGGCCGGCATCCGCTCGATCGAGCTGGTGCTGGACATGCCCGTGCGGCTGCGGCGGGCACATCCGCAGGTGGATGCGGTGCGCGGCTGCGTCGTGGTGACGCGCGGGCCGCTGGTCTACGCGCTCGAACAGGCCGACCTGCCCGGGTCGCTGGTGCTCGAGGACTTCGTCGTGGATGCCGCCGCTGCCGCCGAGCTGGGCCCGGTCGACGCGGATCTGGGCGTGCCGCTGGTGCGGATCACCGGGGCGCGGCGGGCGCCGGACCCGGGGGAGCTCTACCCGGTGGCCTCTGGCGCCCGGACTCCCGGCGGCGATGCCATCACCGTGACCGCGGTGCCGTACTACCGGTGGGGCAACCGCGCACCCGGGGGCATGCGCGTCTGGATCCCCACCAGCTAGCCGTACCCCGCCCTCGGCCCACCTCGCGAGAGCGGGGTGCGGCGCTAGGCGCGGTGCGCGGCGTACTGGGCTCGGATGACCGGGCGGAAGTCCGGCGTGGGGTGCGCCTCGACCGCCACCGACCAGGCCGGGCGGGTGCCCGTGAGCGACCAGGCCGCCTGGGCGGCACCGCCGTCGGCGACGTACTCGCCGGGGGTGGGCACGGCCACCGGTGCATCGAACACCTGCGCGGCGATGAACTGCACGGCCGGGTTCTGCGCCGCTCCGCCGATCAGCAGGATGCGTTCGACGCTGACTCCCTGCGCGCGCACGGCGTCCAGCCCGTCGGCGAGGCCGCACAGCAGCCCCTCGATCGCGGCCCTGGCCAGGTTCGGCCGGGTGGTCGAGGTCAGGGTCATCCCGAACAGGGAGGCCGTGGCGTCGGGCAGGTTGGGGGTGCGTTCACCCTCGAAGTACGGCTGCAGGACCAGGCCCTGCGCGCCGGGCTCGGCCTCCAGCGCGAGCCGGCCCAGTTCGTGGTGGTCGACGCCGAGCAAGCCGGCGATCGAGTCCAGGATGCGGGCGGCGTTGAGCGTGGCGATCAGCGGCAGGTGCAGCCCGCTGGCGTCGGCGAACCCGGCGACGGCGCCGGAGGCATCCTCGCTGGGCACCGCGGTGACGGCGAAGACCGTGCCGCTGGTGCCGATCGACACGATCACGTCGCCGGCCGCAGCGCCCAGGCCCAGGGCGGCGCCGGCGTTGTCGCCGGCTCCCACACCCACGACGAGACCGGCGGGAACCCCGGGCAGGGCCACCGTGGTGCCCGCGGTCTCGCCCGGACCGAGCACCCGGGGGAGCACGGCGTCGTGGCCGAGCCCGCGCACGAGCAGCTCACGGTCGTAGTCATCGAGGGCGGCCGAGAAGTAGCCGGTGCCGCTGGCATCCGACCGGTCGGTGGTCAGCGCGGTCAGCACCGGGCCGAGCTCGCTCTCACCGGCCGGGCCGTAACCGCGCAGCCGCCAGCTGAGCCAGTCGTGCGGGAGGGCGACGGCGGCGACCCTGGCGGCGTTGGCCGGTTCGGCATCCCGCAGCCAGCGCAGTTTGGTGACGGTGAACGAGGCCACCGGCACGAGGCCGGTGCGGCGGGCGTACTCGGCGGCGCCGACCTCATCGATCAGGTCGGCGGCGGCCTGCGCGCTGCGGGTGTCGTTCCAGAGCAGGGCCGGGCGGATGACGCGGCCGTCCTCATCGAGGACGACCATGCCGTGCTGCTGCGCGGCCACCGACACGGCGGCGACGTCGTCGAGACCGCCGGCCTTCTCGACGGCGGCCAGCAGGGCATCCCACCAGGCGGCCGGATCGACCTCGGTGCCCACGGGATGACTCGCCTTGCCGGTGCGCACCAATGCGCCCGTCTCGGCATCCCGCACCACAATCTTGCAACTCTGTGTCGACGAGTCGACTCCGGCAACCAGCGCCATGGCGCACTCCAAACCTCAAAAATCCGCGGTGGGTCGGCGGCGTCCTCGCCGTCGCCCGGGGGCTCACACATAAAATGTTCTGGGTCTAAACATATTCGGTCTGGCGGGGATGTTCAAACGCTTGCGGGCCCCCGCGGCATCACGCCAGGCGCTCCGTGCCGCCCGCAGCGGGTGGGCGGCAACCTCAGGACAGGGTGAGCAGCCGGCAGACAGTGGCGACCGCGCGCTCCAGATTCGCCGCGCCATCGGCGAGGGCGCTGGGCAGGTCGGAGACACCCGGCACGATGGGCACCAGGGCGGCGAAGCCGTGGTCGTAGAGCACCTCGGCGCCGGGGCCGATCCGGCCCGCGAAGGCGACGACCGGGACGCCGTGCACGCCGGCGGCCTCCGCAACACCCAGCGGGGTCTTTCCGCTCAGGGTTTGAGCGTCGAGGCTGCCCTCGCCGGTGAACACGAAATCGGCCCCGGCGATCCGGTCGGCCAGGCGCACGGCATCCATCACGACATCCACACCGCGGCGCAGCTCGGCCGGGAAGAACGCCAGAAAGGCGGCCCCGAGTCCACCGGCGGCTCCGGCGCCGGGCTGGGCGGACACATCCGTGCCGGTCAGGGCGGCGATCGCGGTGGCGTACACGCCCAGCGCGGCGTCGAGCTGGTGCACGGTGGCGGGGTCGGCGCCCTTCTGCGGGCCGAAGACGGCGCTGGCGCCGGCGGCTCCGAGCAGCGGATTCGTGACGTCGCTGGCGATCTGGAACGTGCTGCCGGCCAGCCGCGGGTCGACGGCGGACAGGTCGATCCGGTGCAGCCGTGCCAGGGCCGCACCGCCGCGCGGCAGGTCCGCACCGGCCTCGTCGAGCAGGCGGGCCCCGAGGGCCTCGAGCATCCCGGCGCCACCGTCGTTGGTCACCGAGCCGCCCAGACCCACGATGAACCGCGTCGCACCACGGTCCAGGGCGTGGCGGATCAACTCGCCGACCCCGTAGGAGCTGGTGATCTTCGGGTCCCGATCGGCGACGGCAACCAGGTCGATCCCGGCGGCGGCCGCGATTTCGATGATGGCGAGGTGCGTGGAGCCGACAAACCCGTACCGGGCCTGAACGGGACGTCCGAGGGCGTCGTGCACCGGGGCGCTGAGGAGCACGCCGTTGAGGGCGTCGGTGGCGGCCTCCGTGGTGCCTTCCCCGCCGTCGGCCATCGGTGCGGCCACGCAGTCGGCGTCGGGAAACACCGACAGCACACCGCGTCGCATGGCGGCGACGGCCTCGGGCGCGGTCATCGATTCCTTGAACGAGTCGGGGGCCAGAACGAATTTCATGGGATCGATCCTCTGTGGAAAGCGACGAAAGCCGGGACGAGGGCGACCCCTTTCCCGCCCGAACGCCCGGTTCTCGACACGGTACCGCATGCCGATCCCCTGATCGTCAGCGGGTTCCCCCTCCACGCGCCTCGGCGGAAACGGACTAGCCTCGCCTCATGGTTTCCCTTGATCCCCGGCCCACCGGCTCGCAGGCGCTGCTCCTGTCTCCTCTCACCCTCGGCACGTCCGGCTGGTCGCCGCGAAGCGCTGACGAGAACAGCGCCACGGATGCCCTGGCCGCGTCCTGGGCGGCCGGCCGGCTCAGGACGAACGTCATCGACACCTCCAACATCTACGGCGACTCACACTCCGAAGGGGTCATCGGCAAGGCGCTGGCCGGCACTGTCGGACCGGGACTGGTCGTGCAGACCAAGCTCGACCGCGACGTGGCGCGCAACGACTTCTCCGCCGCGCAGATGGAGAGATCCCTGCAGCAGTCGCTCGACCGGCTCGGCCTCGAATCCGTCGACGTCCTCTTCCTGCACGATCCCGAAAACGTCGGCTTCGAGAGCGTCATGCAGCCCGGCGGTGCCGTGGACGCGCTCGTCGCCATGCGCGACCGCGGCGTGGCCCGGTACATCGGCATCTCGGGCGGACCTGTCGCGATGATGCGCCGTTTCGTGGACACCGGCCTCTTCGACGTCCTGATCAATCACAACCGCTTCACCCTGGTGGACCGCTCGGCGCTGGGCCTGTACCAGGCGGCCAGGGACCGGGGCATGATCGTGGAGAACGCGGCCCCGTTCGGCGCCGGGATCCTCACCGGCGACCCCCGGTTCGCCGGCACCTACGCCTACGGCCCGATCCGGCCGGAGACCCAGGCGGCCGTGGACGCCGCCACCCGCATCGCGGCCGACGCCGGTATCCCGCTGGCCGCGCTCGCGGTGCAATTCAGCCTGCGGCATCCGCTTGTCGACACGACGGTGCTGGGCGTGCGCACGAGGGAGCGCTTCGACGAGGCCGTCGCCCACGCCGCGATCGACGTGCCGGATGCGGTCTGGGCCGAGCTGGACACCATCCTCGCGAACTGAGAGAAAAGCACCCACAACTCGCGCGAAGGTGCTTACCTCACGGTTCGCGGGTGGGGGATGCGGGAAAGCCCCGGCCGGGAGAACCCGGCCGGGGCAGATGGTGCGGGTGGAACGGTCGAACGAACCTGCTGGTTAGCGGGCGCCGAGCAGGTGCTCGAGGGCCAGCTGCTGCAGGCGAACGAAGCCGAAGCCCTTGCCGCCGAAGTACTCCTCCGGAGCGAAGTCCTCGTAGGCGCTCTTGTCGGCGAGGAAGTCGTCGTAGCTCTCGCCGTCGGACAGAGTGGTCTGCGACAGTTCCGGCACGCGCGATGCGGCCAGCTGCTCCTGCACCTCGGGGTCGGCGCGGAAGGCCGCGGCACGCTCCTTGAGCAGCAGGTAGGTGCGCATGTTCGCGGCGGCGGAGTCCCAGACACCGCTGATGTCCTCGGTGCGGCTCGGCTTGTAGTCGAAGTGACGCGGGCCGTCGTAGGACGGGCCACCGTTCGGGCCGCCGTTTTCGAGCAGGTCCACCAGCGAGAACGCGTTCTGCAGGTCGCCGTGGCCGAAGACCAGGTCCTGGTCGTACTTGATGCCGCGCTGACCGTTGAGGTCGATGTGGAACAGCTTGCCCTGGTAGAGCGCCTGGGCGATGCCGGCGGTGAAGTTCAGCCCGGCCATCTGCTCGTGACCGACCTCGGGGTTGACGCCGACGAGTTCGGGGCGCTCGAGGGTGGTGATGAACGCCATGGCGTGGCCGACCGTGGGCAGCAGGATGTCGCCGCGCGGTTCGTTGGGCTTGGGCTCGATGGCGAAGCGGATGTCGTAACCCTTGTCGGTGACGTAGTCGCCGAGCAGGTTGACGGCCTCGCGGTAGCGGTCGAGGGCGGCGCGGATGTCCTTGGCGGCGTCGTACTCTGCGCCCTCACGGCCGCCCCACATCACGAAGGTCTTGGCGCCGAGCTCAGCGGCGAGGTCGAGGTTGCGCATGACCTTGCGCAGGGCGAACCGGCGCACGGCGCGGTCGTTCGAGGTGAAGCCGCCGTCCTTGAAAACCGGGGCGCTGAACAGGTTGGTGGTGATCATCGGCACGATCATGCCGGTGTCGGCGAGGACCTGCTTGAGACGGTCGATCTCCTTCTGGCGGGCGGCATCCGTGGAGCCGAAGGCGAAGAGATCGTCGTCGTGGAAAGTGAGGCCGTATGCGCCGAGCTGAGCGAGGCGGGTGACGGCTTCGACGGTGTCCAGCTGCGGGCGAGTGGGTCCGCCGAACGGGTCAGACCCGTTGTATCCGATGGTCCACAGGCCGAATGAGAACTTGTCGGCGGGGGTGGGGGTGAGTGACATTACTGTGCTCCGATTCAGCTTCATTGGCGATTTGTTGCTATTGCCAACATATTACACACCCGCGGCCCATCCGTACAGTTGCCCGCACGGGCCGCGGGAAAACCCCCGGCCACAACATATTCGCCGGAAATCGGTTTGTGCGCCTCCACCCGACACTGACCCTGTCGAACGGTTTCGACGATTCCCGTCGCAAATGAAGCCCTCGAGGGGGCGCGCCATCAGTCCAACCCCCCAAACAGGGGCATTTCCGGTTTTGCCCCTAGGCAAACCGAGAAGGTACGAGATAAGTTCTGTCCGTCAACAAAGGCCGCATTTGCGCGGTGGGTCAATCACAGCGATGTCCCGTTACAAGGAGGTAACCCTGACACGCGTTCGCCCAGTGCTGGGGGAACGGGCGACAAGATTTCCTCCTCTGGCAGTCCACCGGCATACCGGTGACTGCGGTGACTGGCAGCTCTCAGAGAGGAAAGCTCCAACTATGTCCAAGACCAAGAAAATTCTCGCCCTCGCGGCCACAGGCATCTTCGCCCTGTCGCTCGCGTCCTGCGCCAGCGACGGTGAATCCACCGGAGGCGGCGATGCAGCCGCCGGCGGCACCGAGTGCAACGTCGGCATCTCGATGCCGACCCGCAGCCTGGAACGCTGGATCAACGACGGTGAGCAGCTCAAGGCGCTGCTCGAAGAGGCCGACTGCACCGTCGACCTGCAGTACGCCGACAACAAGACCGACCAGCAGATCAGCCAGATCCAGAACCAGGTCGCCGGCGGATCGAAGATCCTCGTTGTGGCCGCCGTCGACGGCCAGGTGCTCGCGCCGGTGCTCGCCGAGGCCAAGAAGCAGGACGCCACCGTCATCGCCTACGACCGCCTGATCAACGGCACCCCTGACGTCGACTACTACGCGACCTTCGACAACTACAAGGTCGGCCAGCTGCAGGGCCAGTTCCTGGAGACCCAGCTCGACCTGGCCAACGCGACCGGGCCGATCTCGATCGAACCGTTCGCCGGCAGCCCCGACGACAACAACGCCAAGTTCTTCTTCTCCGGCGCCTGGGACGTTCTGCTGCCCTACGTGGAGAGCGGCGTCCTCGTCGTTCCGAGCGGCCAGTCACCCGCCTCCAACGACGACTGGGCCTCGATCGGCATCCAGGGCTGGGCCAGCGACAAGGCGCAGTCCGAAATGGACAACCGCCTGTCGTCGTTCTACACCGGCGGCGACAAGGTCGACGTGGTGCTCTCCCCGAACGACAGCCTGGCCATCGGCATCATCGCCTCGTTGAAGTCGGCCGGCTACGCACCTGGCGCCGACTACCCGCTGATCACCGGACAGGATGCCGACAAGGCCAACGTCAAGGCGATCCTCGACGGCGAGCAGTCCATGACGGTCTGGAAGGACACCCGCACGCTCGGCGAGCAGGTGTTCACCATGATCGAGCAGATCGTGGCCGGCGACGAGGTCACCGTCAACGACACCGAGACCTACGACAACGGCGAGAAGGTCGTGCCGTCGTTCCTGCTCGACCCCGAGGTCGTCGTCAAGGACGATGTGCAGACCAAGCTCGTCGACTCCGGCTTCATCAAGGCATCGGATGTCGGCCTCTAACCAGCCGACCCTGGCCGGCCTGTTCGTTCCGAGCAGGCCGACCTCCTAGCCGGGCACCCGGGAAACCGGGTGCCCGGCCCATCAGCAAACAGGAGAGCGCAGTGGAGCATTCGATCATCCTCAGGATGAACAACATCGTGAAGGACTTCAATGGGGTGAAGGCCCTCGACGGTGTTTCCCTCGAGGTCACGAGGGGGCAGGTGCACGGCATCTGCGGGGAGAACGGCGCCGGCAAGTCCACGCTGATGAAGGTCCTCAGCGGGGTGTACCCGGCCGGCAGCTTCGACGGCAGCATCGAGTTCGAGGACCACGAGGTGGCCTACAAGACCATCAACGACAGCGAGCACGACGGCATCGTCATCATCCACCAGGAGCTGGCACTGAGCCCGTACCTGTCGATCGCGGAGAACATCTTCCTCGGCAACGAGAACGCCACCCGCGGGGTGATCGACTGGAACAAGACCAACCGTGAGGCCGCCCTGCTGCTGGCCCGCGTGGGCCTGGACGAGAACCCGGCCACCAAGATCCTCGAGCTCGGCGTGGGCAAGCAGCAGCTCGTGGAGATCGCCAAGGCGCTCTCCAAGCGGGTCAAACTGCTCATCCTCGACGAGCCCACCGCGGCCCTGAACGACGAGGACTCCACGCATCTGCTGGGCCTGATCGACCACCTGCGCGGCCAGGGCATCACCTGCATCATCATTTCCCACAAGCTCAAGGAGATCAAACGCATCGCCGACACCGTCACGGTGATCCGGGACGGCAAGACCATCGAGACCATCGACATGGCCGGGCCGGATGCCACGGAGGCTCACATCATCCGCGCCATGGTCGGCCGGGACCTGAACAACCTGTTCCCGCCGCGGGAGCCCGCCGTGGGCGCCGAGGTGCTCAGGGTGGAGAACTGGACAGTGCACCACCCCGTCGACGTGGCCCGCAAGGTCGTCGACGGTGCCTCCTTCACCGTCAACGCCGGCGAGATCGTCGGCTTCGCCGGGCTGATGGGTGCCGGCCGCACCGAATTGGCGATGAGCATCTTCGGCCGCTCCTACGGCACCAACATCTCCGGGCAGGTCTTCAAAGACGGCACCGAGATCCAAATGCGCACCGTGGGGGAGGCCATCGAGCACGGCTTCGCGTACGCCACCGAGGACCGCAAACGCTACGGCCTCAACCTGATCGGCGACATCACCGTCAACGTGTCCGCGGCCGCCCTGGCCAAGCTGGCCAAGTACGGCGTGATCGACAAACACCGCGAGTACAAGGTCGCCGACTCCTACCGGCAGAAGATGAACATCAAGGCGCCCTCGGTCACCTCGATCACCGGCAAGCTCTCCGGCGGTAACCAGCAGAAGGTGGTGCTGTCGAAGTGGATCTTCTCCGGCCCCGACGTGTTGATCCTGGACGAGCCGACCCGCGGCATCGACGTGGGTGCCAAGTACGAGATCTACGGAATCATCAACGAGCTCGCGGCGCAGGGCAAGGCGGTCATTGTGATCTCCTCCGAACTGCCCGAGCTGATCGGCATCTGTGATCGCATCTACGCGATCTCGGAAGGAAAACTCACCGGCGAGGTCGCCAAGGCCGACGCGTCGCAGGAAACACTCATGCACTACATGACCGCAGGAAAGGACTGAGCGCGATGACCACCACCACGCCAGCGAGCAAGGCGCCCACAGAACCACCCGTCAAGCGCCGGATGCCCAAGCTCTCGATCAACCTCCGCCAGTACGGCATCGTCGCCGCCCTGGCCGTGATCGTCATCCTGTTCCAGATCCTCACCGACGGGCGCCTGTTGCTGCCCGGCAACGTGAACAACCTCATCCAGCAGAACGCTTACGTGCTGATCCTCGCGATCGGCATGGTCATCGTGATCATCGCCGGCCACATCGACCTGTCCGTCGGCTCTGTCGTGGCCATGGTCGGCGCTGTCGCGGCGATCAGCATGAACAACTGGGGCCTGCCCTGGTGGGGCGCGGTCCTCGTGTCGCTGCTGGTCGGCGCCCTGGTCGGCGCCTGGCAGGGCTACTGGGTGGCGTTCGTCGGCATCCCGGCGTTCATCGTCACCCTGGCGGGCATGCTCATCTTCCGCGGCCTCACCCTGGTGCTGCTCACCGGCGGAACCATCAGCGGCCTGCCCGCCGAGTTCACCGCGATCGGCGCCGGCTGGCTGCCGTCGTACCTGGGCGAACTGGCCGGGCGCGACGTGCTCACCCTGGCGCTGGGCATCCTCACCGCCGTGGCCCTGATCGTCTTCCAGCTGCGCACCCGCGCCACCCTGGCCCGGCTGGACCTGCCGCGCGAACCGCTCGCCTCGATGTGGACCAAGAACGGCATCGCCGCCATCGCGATCGTCTGGTTCGCCTGGTTGCTCAGCGACTACAGCGGCACCCCGATCATCCTGATCGTGCTCGCCGCCCTGATCCTGATCTACAACTTCGTGCTCAACCGCACGGTGTTCGGCCGCCACGTCTACGCCATGGGCGGCAACCTCTTCGCCGCCGTGATGAGCGGGGTGAAGACCAAGTGGGTCAACTTCTACATCTTCGTGAACATGGGCGTGCTAGCCGGCCTGGCCGGTGTGGTCTCGACCGCGCGAGCCGGCGGCGCCGTCGCCTCGGCGGGTCAGAACTACGAGCTCGACGCCATCGCCGCCGTCTTCATCGGTGGTGCGGCCGTGCAGGGCGGCGTGGGCACCGTGGTCGGTGCCGTGGTCGGTGGTCTGGTGATGGGCGTGCTCAACATGGGCCTGTCGATTCTCTCGGTGGATGCCGCCTGGCAGATGACAATCAAGGGCCTGGTGCTGCTGCTGGCCGTCGCGTTTGATATCTTCAACAAGCGGCGCGCCGGAGGACGATAGCACTGACGCCACCCGGCGGTCCTCTGTCGGGCCCGCACCCGAAAGGACCGTGACCCACCCGTGAGCCAAGCGTCACCCACCCTGGGTGTTCGGGGCGGCACCAGCAACGACCAGCTCCGGCGGTACAACCTGTCGATGGTCATGACGATGCTGCACCACGCCGGTGGCTGCTCCCGAGCCGAGCTCACCAAGCGCACCGGACTGAACCGGTCGACGATCGCGGCCCTGGTGGCCGAACTCGTCGACCTGGGCATGGCGTTCGAGGTGGAACCGGAGAGCGTGGTGGGCCGGGTGGGCCGGCCCAGCCCGCAGGTGGTGCCGAACCCGGGGCTGGCCGCGATCGCGGTCAACCCCGATGTCGACGCCATCACGGTGGGACTGGTGGGACTCGGCGGTGAGGTGATCCGGCGCATCCGTTTCGACACCACCCGGGTGCCCACCGTGGCCGAGGCCATCAACGCGGTCAAGGCCATCGTCGACGGCATGCGCGGTGAGATCGACCAGAGCTACAGCATCGCCGGGGTCGGCGTGGCGGTGCCGGCGCTGGTGAACTCCGCGGACGGCCGGGTGCTGATCGCCCCGCACCTGGGCTGGCGCGACGTCAACCTGGCCCGCGATCTGGCCCGGGTGCTGGACTACCCGGTCTTCGCCGGCAACGATGCCAGCCTTGGCGCGATCGCCGAGAGCATGTTCGGCGCGGCCCGCGGCATCAACGACCTGGTCTACCTCAACGGCAGCGCCAGCGGAATCGGCGGCGGCCTGATCATCGGCGGCACACCGCTCCGCGGCACCAGCGGCTACGCGGGGGAGCTGGGCCACACCCTGGTGAACAGCGCGGGGGTGCGCTGCCACTGCGGCCGGATCGGCTGCCTGGAGACCGAGGTGAGCATGGCCAGGCTTCTCGCGGTGCTGAAGCTGCCGCGCGCCGACCTGGACGACCTCGACATCGCGCTCGGCGTCTCCCGCGACCCGGCCGTGCTGGCCGAAGTGCGCCGGCAGATCGAGCTGCTCTCCGAGGCGATCTCCAACTTCGTGAACCTGTTCGACCCCGAGATGGTGGTGCTCGGCGGGTTCCTCGGCTCGCTGCTCTCGGTGGGCCGGGAACAGCTGACCGCGGCGATGATCGTGCGCTCCATGAGCAGCATCGGCCACACCGTGGCCATCGAGCGGGCCAGCCTGGGCTCGCATCTGATGCTCGTGGGCGCCGCCGAGCTGGCCTTCGCCGACCTGCTCGACGACCCGGCCGGCTTCGTGCGCGGCCGTGCCGACCGCCGCTGACCCGCGACTGTTGCCCAATCGGACTTCTGCGCCCGGCGCACCGGACGCAGAAGTCCGTTTCGGGATCAGTTGGTGTGGTGAGCAGGCGACCGCGGCGGCTCGCGGGGATGGACATCTCGCTGATCTGGCATTTGTCGTCAATCACCACAAACTGCTTGCGTAACTGAGGATGTCTGTCGTAGGCTCCCTTGCGAGGCAGTCGAAACGTTTAGATGAATCGGCCGCTCCTCGGTTGCAGAACGGCAACCGACACCGCACGATCCGACCGACGATGGAGTCCAGGTGGCCAACATTCACGACGTGGCACGCGTCGCCGGAGTGTCGATCAGCACGGTCTCGTATGCCCTCAGCGGCAAGCGCTCGATCGCGGCATCCACCAAACAGCGTATCGACCAGGCCGTTCTTCAGCTCGATTACCGGGCCAACGCCGGCGCGCGGATGCTCAAGGGCGCTCGTACCAACATCCTCGCGCTCAGCGCCCCGCTGCACGCCGGTACCCACGCCCCGGCCCACATGACCTTCGTGCTCTCCGTGGTCACGGCCGCCAGGCTCTACGACTACGACGTATTGCTCCTCACCCAGGACGAGGCAACAAGCGGCCTCCGCCGGGTGGTGCGCAGCTCTCTCGTGGACGGCATCGTGTTGCTGGATGTCTCCACCGCCGACCCGCGCACCGACCTGGTACGCGAGCTGGGCCTGCCTGCCACGGTGATCGGCATCCCCAAGGACACCGACGGGCTCACCTGCGTCGACCTCGACTTCGAGCGCGCGGCCGTGATGGCCGTGCAGCGTCTGGTCGACCTCGGTCACCGTGTGATCGGCCTGGTCGGTCAGGCTCCCGCGGTCTACCAGCGCGGCTCGAACTTTCCGCCGCGTTTTCGCGATGCCTTCCTGGCCGAGGCCGCCCGACTGGGCGTCACGGCGGCCTTCACCCCGGCGGCGGAAGAATCCGCCGGCGTGCGGTCCGCCTTCGACAGCCTGACGGACGCGCTGCCGGGCATGACCGGGCTGGTCATGCACAGCAACGAGCCCGTGCAGTCAATGGTGCTCGAGTTGCTCAGCCAGCGCGGTATCAGAGTGCCGACCGACCTCTCCGTGGTCTCGGCCTGCTCCAGCTTCTCCACCGACCATCTCACCCCGCCTCTCGACGTCATCCCCCTGCCGGCTGACCAGTCCTGCACTCGAGCAATCGAGCTCACGATGGCCCAGTTCGACGGCGACGCCGAGCCGCACGTCGAGTTCATCGAACCGACGTATGTCGAACTCGGTTCGACAGCCCCCCTCACCCGCCTCTAGCTCAACGGAAAGGATTTCGGCAGCGCCACTGTCGAAACGTTTCGACAGTCTGTACCCACGGCACCATGCAGCATCCGACGCATCACTACAAGGAAGTAGAACAGTGAAGAAAACCAAGAGAAGCCTCGCCGGCATTGCCGTGCTCGGCGTCAGCGCCCTCCTGCTCTCCGGCTGCTCCGCCGGAGCCAGCGAAGCCGAGAGCAACACCCTCAAGCTCTGGCACTTTGAGAGCGACACCAGCGCGATGGGCATCGCCTGGGAGGAAGCCATCAAGGTCTTCGAAGAAGAGACCGGCGCCACCGTGGAGTTCGAGGAGAAGAGCTTCGAGCAGATCCGCTCGACGGCCAGCCAGGTGCTCAACTCCGACGAAGCCCCCGACATCCTCGAGTACAACAAGGGAAACGCCACCGCCGGCCTCCTGGCCAGCCAGGGCCTGCTTACCGACCTCGATGACGCCTACGCCGAGTTCGGCTGGGACGATGCGCTAGCCCCGTCGCTGCAGACCACGGCGCGCTACGACGAAGACGGCATCATGGGCTCCGGCGCGTTCTACGGAGTGCCCAACTACGGCGAGTTCGTGGAGGTCTACTACAACAAGGACATGTTTGCCGCAGCCGGCCTCGAGGTGCCGACCACCGTCGCCGAGCTCGAAGCCGTCATGGCTGCCTTTGTTGACCAGGGCATTACCCCGTTGGCCGAGTCCGCTGCAGAATATCCGCTGGGCCAGCTTTGGTACCAGCTCGCACTCACCCAGGCCGATCGCGGCTTCGTTGACGACTACCAGCTCTACACGGGTGAGGTGGACTGGTCCGGCCCCGAGGTGAGCTACGCCACCGAGACCATCAAGGACTGGACAGACGCCGGCTACATCTCCACCGACGCCAGCGGCTTCAAGGCAGAGGATGCCGGCACCGCGTTCATCAACGGCACCTACCCGATCTTCTACTCGGGTTCCTGGTGGCACAACCGCTTCACCACCGAGGCCACCGGCTTCGAGTGGGGCACCTTCCTCTTCCCCGAAGCCGAAATGGCGCCCGGTTCCGCCGGCAACATGTGGGTCATCCCGGAGAAGGCCAAGAACAAGGACCTCGCGACCGAGTTCATCGACATCACGATGCGCCCGGAGATCCAGGCACTGATCGGTAACAACGGTGGCATTCCCGTCGCCGCGAACACCGAAGACATCACGGATGAGAAGAGCCAGGAACTGATTGGCAACTTCAATACCCTGACCGAAAGGGACGGCATCGCGTTCTACCCGGACTGGCCCACCGCGACGTTCTATGACGAGCTGAACGCCGGCCTGCAGGAACTCATCAACGGCACGAAGTCGCCTGCTGACGTCAACGAGCAGCTCGGCGGCCAGTACCAGTCCGGCGTAGAAGACATCGTCGGCTAAATCCGCCACCGCACCACCCTCGCAGTACCCGGCCGGGGGCCGTGACGGCCCCCGGCCACCACTCGCAGAGAAGGAAATCGCATGACGACAGCATCCGTAGCCGATGCCCCCGTTGATGCTCCCGCAGGCAACAAGCCGGTGCGGCAGAGCCTCATCCCGGGAAGCAATCCCAAGACATTCTGGATTTACCTCATTCCTGGCCTCGCCCTGCTCACGCTGATCATCGTGGTTCCCCTGGTCTGGAACATCTACCTGACCTTCACCGACTACCGCGGCATCAAGCCCCCGGAGTGGGTGGGCCTGGAGAACTGGGTGAAGCTGGCCGGCGACACCACGTTCTGGACCTCGTTCAGCAACTCCATCGCAATGATCGTGGCGATGGTCGTCGTTCCCACCCTGCTCGGCCTGGTTCTCGCCGCCATGCTCTTCGACCTGATCGGCAAGAAGTTCGGCGGCAAGATCGCCAGCTTCCTGCGCGCTACCTATTACCTGCCGCAGATCCTTCCCGGTGTCGTCGCCGCGATCGTGATTGGCTGGATCCTGCGCCCGCAGAACGGCGCCCTCAATCAGGTGCTCGACGGCATCGGCCTCGGCGGCTTGGCCCAAAACTGGCTCGGCGACCCCGACACGGCCTTGCCCAGCATCATGGTCATCATGATCTGGGTGCAGCTCGGCTACCCGATCGTGATCTTCATGGCAGCCCTGCAGCGGGTCGATCCTGAGCTCTACGAGGCGGCCGAACTCGACGGCGCCAACTGGATTCAGCGCTTCCAAGCGATCACGGTGAGCATCATCCGCCCCGAGATCTTCGTGGTCACCCTCACCTGCACCATCGCGGCCCTCAAGGTCTTCGGCCCGATCTACACCCTCACCGGTGGTGGCCCCGGTACCTCGACCATCGTGCCCGCGTACTACGCGTACAGCGAGTTCTTCCAGTCCCAGCAGGTGGGCTACGGCGCCACCATCGCCACCGCACTCACCATCGTCATCGCCGCCGTTTCGGTCGTCTTCTTGCTCGCCCAGACGCGACTCGAGCGCAAGGAAGAGGAACGCTAATGACCTCCACCATCATCGACGAGGCCGCACAGGCCCCCGTCGTGGGCCCGCCGGCCCGGCAGCCCAGGAAGCGGCGCAGCAGCACCACCCGCAAGACCTTCGGCGACTGGATGATCCTGCTCGTCGCCGTGCTGATCGGCCTGCTCATCGCCGTGCCGTTCTTCCTCATCCTGATCAACTCGTTCAAATCCCCGGCCGACTACAACCAGGCCGGCCCGCTCACCCTGCCCACCGACCTGTACTTCGACGGCATGATCAACTTCTGGGAGCGGGTGAACTTCCCGGAGAAGCTGTGGAACAGCTTTTTCATCTCCAGCGTCGTCGCGATCCTGGCGGTGGCCATATCGCTGCTGAACGCGTTCGCTCTGGGGATCGGCCGGGTGCGCGGCCGCACCTGGATCGTGTTGCTGATCCTGCTGGCCAACATGCTGCCGCAGGAGGTGCTGCTCTACCCGCTCTACTTCATGTTCAAGTCGGTGGGCCTGTACGACAACCAGTGGGCCGTGATCATCATCTTCGTGGTCATCCAGAGCGCATTCGGTACCTACCTGCTCGCCAGCGTCCTGGGCACCTTCCCCAAGGAGATCCTCGAGGCGGCTTCGCTCGACGGCGCCAGCCGCTGGACGATCCTCTACCGCGTCGTCTACCCGATCACGAAGCCCACCTTGAGCGTGCTGGTGATCTTCTTCTTCATCTGGACATGGAACGAGTTCCTCATCCCGTTGACCTTCCTGGTCAGCAATGCCAGCCAGACCGTGCCGGTGTCGATCGCCGTGCTGCAAGGCGACCGGCTGATGGATGTCACCACCACGAGCGCCTCGGCACTGCTGGGCCTGCTGCCCACCCTGATCTTCTTCCTCATCTTCCAACGCACCCTCACCAGGGGCATCACCGCAGGAGCAGTCAAGTAGTTATGAAATTCACCGATGGTTTCTGGCACACCCGTCCCGGCGTCACCGCGCTGTACGCGCAGGAGGCGTACGACATCGAACAGGCCGGCAGCTCGCTGCGGGTGACCGCGCCGACGAAGGTGATCGAACGACGCGGAGATGTGCTCAACCGCGCCCTGCTCACCGTCACGCTGTCGTCGCCCCTCGAGGGCATCGTCAAGGTGCGCGTCGAACAGCACACCGGCGCGTCGACCGGTCCCGGCTTCGACCTCGTCGGCGCCGAGCCGGATGCCGGCGATATTGTGATCGACGTCACCGGCGGCACCCTCACGGCCGGCCCGCTCACCGCACGCATCGCCCCGGGCGCTCCGTTCAACCTCAGCTTCGAGGCCGACGGACGCACCCTCACCGAGAGCGGCCACAAGTCGATCGGGCACATGCAGCTCGCCCCAGGCGCCCCCATCGCCGCCGAACCGGCCGGGGTCTCCGGCGTCACCACCACCGGGCTCGCACCGGCGCCCAGCTACACGCACGCACAGCTCTCCCTCGGCGTGGGCGAACTGGTCTACGGCCTGGGCGAACGCTTCGGCCCGCTGATCAAGAACGGCCAGACCATCGACATCTGGAACGCCGACGGCGGCACCTCCAGCGAACAGTCCTACAAGAACGTGCCGTTCTACCTCACCAACCGCGGCTACGGCGTACTGGTCAACCACCCCGAGCACGTCTCCTTCGAGGTCGGCACCGAGGCCGTCGAACGGGTGCAGTTCTCCGTCGCCGGCCCGGCCATCGAATACCTGGTGATCTACGGACCCACCCCCAAGGACATCCTCGAGCGTTACACCCGCCTCACCGGCCGCCCAGCGCGGGTGCCGGCCTGGTCGTACGGCCTGTGGCTGTCGACCTCGTTCACCACCCAGTACGACGAGGCCACCGTGAACAGCTTCATCGACGGCATGGCAGAGCGCGACCTGCCGCTCTCCGTCTTCCACTTCGACTGCTTCTGGATGCGCGAATTCAACTGGACCGACTTCGAGTGGGACCCGCGGGTGTTCCCGGACCCCGAGGGCATGCTCGCCAGGCTGCACGAGAAGAACCTGCACGTGAGCGCCTGGATCAACCCCTACATCGCCCAGCGGGCCGGCATCTTCGCCGAGGCCGCCGCCGCCGGCTACCTGGTGAAAAAGGCCAACGGTGACGTCTGGCAGTGGGACCTCTGGCAGGCCGGCATGGCACTGGTGGACTTCACCAACCCCGCCGCCGTCACCTGGTTCCAGGACAAGCTGCGCGGGCTTTTCGCGCAGGGTGTCGACGCCATCAAGACCGACTTCGGCGAGCGCATCCCCACGGATGTCGTGTGGCACGACGGCTCGTCGCCCGAGGTGATGCACAACCTGTACACCCAGCTCTACAACAAGGCCGTCTTCGAGGTGCTCCAGGAGCACCGCGGCGAGGGCGATGCCGTGCTGTTCGCCCGCTCCGCGACGGTCGGCGGCCAGATGCAGCCGGTGCACTGGGGCGGAGACAACTCCTCCAGCTTCGAGTCGATGGCCGAGACCCTGCGCGGTGGGCTCTCGCTGGCGTTCAGTGGCTTCGGCTACTGGAGTCACGACATCGGCGGCTTCGAGGGCATGCCGGACCCGGCTGTGTTCAAGCGCTGGCTGGCCTTCGGCCTGTTCTCCAGCCACTCCAGGCTGCACGGGTCGACCAGCTACCGGGTGCCGTGGCTCTTCGACGACGGCCGGGAGGAGCCCGGCCAGAGCGCCGTCGACGTCACCAGGGTGTTCACCAAGCTCAAGCTCGCACTGATGCCTTACCTCTATCAGGTGGGCCTGGAGGCACACGCCAGCGGGGCGCCGTTCATGCGCCCGATGCAGCTTGAGTTTCCCGGCGACCCCGCCGTGGACTACCTCGACCGGCAGTACCTGCTCGGCAGCGACCTGCTGGTGGCACCCGTGTTCAGCGAGGCCGGCGACGTGTCGTACTACCTGCCCGCGGGCACCTGGACAAATTATCTGACCGATGAGGTCGTCACCGGACCCGTCTGGCGCCGGGAGACCCATGCGTTCGACAGCATCCCGCTGTGGGTGCGCGGGGGAGCGGTACTGGTCACCGGGTCCCGCGACGACCGGCCCGACTATGACTACACCGACGAGCCCCTCGTCACCGTGTACCCCGGCGGCGGCGCCGACCGGTCCGTCGACATCAGCAACCCTCTGGACGGCACCCACCTCACCGTGACCGTCACAACCGATGGCGACCACACCGTTGTCACCAGCGATTCGGCGGCGCCTTTTCGCGCTCGCCTGGCCGGCGGCACTACCGTTGTCGCTACTGACCGAAAGGCACTTCTCCGATGACCAGCACCTCCACGCAGGCCGTGTCCGCCGGCAACGCCGACTACCGGGATGCCGGACTCGTCTTCCCCGAATCGTTCATCTTTGGTTCCGCCACCGCGAGCTACCAGATCGAGGGCGCCTTCGACGAAGACGGCCGCGGCCCCTCGATCTGGGACACCTTCAGCCACACTCCGGGCAAGATCTGGAACGAAGACACCGGCGACGTGGCGGCCGACCACTACCACCGGCTCGAGGAGGACCTCGACCTGATGGTGACGCTGGGCCTGCAGGCCTACAGGTTCTCCATCGCCTGGTCGCGCATCCAGCCCACCGGCCGCGGCCCGGCCAACCAGAAGGGGCTCGACTTCTACGGGCGCCTGATCGACGGTCTGCTCCAGCGCGGCATCCGCCCGATCGTCACCATGTACCACTGGGACCTGCCGCAGGCCCTCGAGGACGAGGGCGGCTGGACCAACCGGGCCACGGCGTACGCGTTCGCCGACTACGCGGCGATCCTGGGCGCGGCTTTCGGCGACCGGGTGGACACCTGGACCACCCTGAACGAACCGTGGTGCTCCGCCTACCTGGGCTACGGTTCCGGCTCGCACGCGCCCGGCCGCACCGACGGCGCCGAGGCGCTCAGCGCCGTGCACCACCTCAACCTGGCGCACGGCCTGGCGATCCTGGCGCTCAAGCCCCTGGTGACCAACGACCCCGACTTCTCGATCACCCTCAACCTGCACGTGCTGCGTGGCGAGGGCGAGACCGGGCCGGAAGCCGTGCGGCAGATCGACGCCCTCGCCAACCGGGTGTTCCTGGGCCCGCTGCTCACCGGCACCTACCCAGCGGATGTCTTCGAAGACACCAAGGACATCACCGACTGGGCGTTCATCCTGCCCGGCGATACCGAGATCATCCACCAGCCGCTGGACGTGCTCGGCGTCAACTACTACTCCACCACCCTGGTTCGGCTGTGGGACGGGGCGGCACCGCGCCAGAACGCCGACGGGCACAAGGATGTCGGTGCCTCGCCGTGGCCCGGCGCCGACAGGGTCGAGTTCCTCGCCCAGCCCGGCCCGTACACCGAGATGGGCTGGAACATCGAACCGGCCGGTCTCGAGGAGCTGCTCGTGGCACTGCACGAGGAGTTCCCGGCGCAGCCGCTGATGGTCACCGAGAACGGTGCGGCGTTCGCCGACACCGTCGTGCAGACGGAGGACGGACCCCGCGTGCACGACGTGGACCGCACCGACTACCTGCGCCGGCACTTCACCGCCGCGCACCGGGCACTGGCCCGCGGCGTCGATCTGCGGGGTTACCAGGTGTGGTCGTTGATGGACAACTTCGAGTGGGGCTACGGCTACTCCAAGCGGTTCGGCATCGTGCACGTGGAC
This sequence comes from Cryobacterium sp. MP_3.1, assembly GCF_035984795.1. Classification (NCBI taxonomy): domain Bacteria; kingdom Bacillati; phylum Actinomycetota; class Actinomycetes; order Micrococcales; family Microbacteriaceae; genus Cryobacterium; species Cryobacterium sp. MP_3.1. Next base: position 50,820 of record NZ_JAXCHV010000002.1, read on the forward strand.
TACGACACGCTGGTGCGCACGCCCAAGGACAGCGCCCACTGGTACGCGGAGCTGGTCGCCACCCGCACCCTCCCCTAAAGATCCGCGAGGGGTCAGCGGGGGTCTTGCCAGGAGTGTTCGGGGGAGTAGCCGAGCAGGCGGCGAGCCTTGTCGATGGCGAGCAGGGTGTCGGTCCCGTTGACCAGGCGAGTGAGCTGCACGTTCGGGAAGACCTCGGCGGCGAGTTCGGCGCTCGGCCGGCGCATCACGGTGTCGGCGGCGGCGATGATGAAGCGTTCGAAGCCGGGCGGGGCGGTCTGCAGCGCCTTGAGCACGGCTTGGGCACCGTCGCGGCCGTCGATGTAACCCCAGAGGTTCCACTTGCGCAGCGTCGCATCCGTCTGGAAGTCGTCGAACCTGGCATAGTCCTCCGGATCCATCACGTTGGAGAACCGCAGCGCCGTGATCGAGAGCTCGGGGTCCCAGCGCACCAACTCGATGGCCATCTGCTCCTCGAGGTGCTTCACCAGCGAGTAGGTGCTCTCCGGCCGGGCCGGGTACTCCTCGTCGACCGGGATGTAGGGCGGGTCGACGTCGAACGGCAGCCCGAGCACCGTCTCGCTCGACGCGTAAACGATGCGCTTGATGCCGTTGCGGCGGGCGGCCTGGAACACGTTGTAGCTGGAGAGCATGTTGTTGTGGAAGGTGGCCACGTCGGGCGCCAGGCCCGGCGCCGGGATTGCGCCCAGGTGCACCACGGCGTCGAAGCCGTCCACCTGGTCGTTGACACCGGCGAAGGCGTCGACCACCTGTCCGAAGTCGGTGAGGTCGATGCGCACGAAGCCGGCTCCGCGGTTGCCGGCCAGGTCGAAGTTGATCACGTGATGGCCCTCGGCGCGGAGCCGGGCGAGCACGGTCCTGCCGAGCTTGCCGCTGCCGCCGGTGAGGGCGATTCTCATGCTGGGGAATTCCATGGACTTCCTTGTCTGGGTCGATTTGTGGCGTTCTGCAACGTATCACGCCGGGTCGGGGGAGATGCCGGGTATTCTGGGGGCCAGAGTGACTCACGCTCGCAGAATCGGGCGTCAGCCAGACGGAGGAACCGTGCAGGGCAGCAGCCATGACGACGTGCGCAGACACAACCTGTCTGTGGTGTTGCGACTCGTGCACCGCAGCGGTGCGGCGTCGCGGTCCCAGCTGACCAGGGTCACCGGACTGAACCGGTCCACCATCGCCGCCCTCGTCGCCGAGTTGGTCGATCGGGGGCTGGTCGTCGAGCGCGAACCGAGCTCCACCAATCAGGTCGGCCGGCCCAGTCCCATCGTCAGTGTCAGCGAGCAGGTCGTGGCGCTCGCCGTGAACCCGGAGATCGACGCCGTCACCATCGGCATCGTCGGCCTCGACGGTCAGGTGCACCGCCGGGTGCGTTACCCCACCGACCAGTCCCCGAGCGTGCTCGAGGCCGTCAACATCGCCGCCGCCGTGATCGACGGCATGCGCGGCGAACTCGAGGCCAGGTTCAAGGTCGTGGGAATCGGCGTGGCCGTGCCCGGCCTGGTGCGCGCCCACGACGGACTCGTGCGGCACGCGCCACACCTGGGCTGGATCGACGAACCCCTCGCCGAGATGCTCGAGGCCGCGACCGGCTACCCGGTGCTCGCCGCCAACGACGCCAGCCTGGGCGCCATGGCCGAGCGGTTCTTCGGCGCCGGCAAGGGCATCACCGACCTCATCTACCTCAACGGCGGTGCGAGCGGCATCGGCGGCGGCATGATCGTCGGGGGTGCGCCGGCCGGCGGCATCGCCGGTTACGCGGGCGAGTTCGGGCACACCAGGGTCAGCGACAGTGAACGGGTCGACTCCGCCGGTATCCGCGGCACTCTGGAGGCCGAGGTCACCCGGCGCGAGCTGCTCGAGGTGCTCGGACTGGCCGGAGCGGATGCCGACGAGCTCGAACAGGCGCTGCGGGCATCCACGTCACCGGAGGTGCGCGCCGAGGTCAACCGTCAGATCGACCACCTCGCGGTGGCGCTGGCCGGGGCGATCAACATCCTCAACCCACAGGTGGTGGTGCTCGGCGGGTTCCTTGCCGCGCTGCTGGCGGTGGATGCCGACAGGTTGCGCTCCGCCGTGGCCAAGCACTCGCTCGACGCCGCCTTCGGCACCGTGCGGCTCAGCGCCGCGGAGCTCGGGTCCAACCTGTTGATGATCGGCGCCGCGGAGCTGGCCTTCGAGGGCCTGCTCGACGACCCGGCCGGACTCCCGGCCACAGCGCCCGCCGGCGCGCCCGCCGAGTCTCCCTGACCCTGCCCCCCCCTTCCCAATCTGACCCGGGACGGACCAGGGTTCACCAGGCCGGGCGGATTCAGGCGCACCCGGCGCCCGGGAACGTGCAGAAAAGGCCGGATCCGCGCAATCTTTGCCGGTATGCCACTGAGGGGGAATAGAACCGACCGGCGTACGCTTTTTGCAACAGGGCGATCGCCCGCTCTCCTACCTGCACGACCCGACCGAGGACTCTTTTACGTGACTACTGCCGTCATCCCCGTGATCTCCGAGGCGCAGCTCGCCTCCACCGCCCGGCACCCGGGTGACGCGCTTTCCCGCGGGCAGCGCATCGTCTACATCATCATCCTCGGCGCGCTCACGGCCCTCGGCCCGTTCACCATCGACCTGTACCTGCCCGCGTTCCCCACCCTCGAAAGCGAACTCGGGGTCTCGGCGGCCGCCATCCAGCTCACCCTGACCGGCACCATGATCGGTTTCGGCTTCGGCCAGCTGATCGTGGGCCCGTGGAGCGACAAGGTCGGCCGCCGGTTGCCGCTGCTGCTGGCCACGGGCTTCCACGTGCTCGCCTGTGTCGGTGCGGCACTCTCGACCGAGATCGTGACGCTGGGCATCTTCAGAGTGCTGCAGGGCTTCGGCGCCGCGGCCGGCGCGGTCGTGGCCATGGCCATGGTGCGCGACCTGTTCGGCGGCAAGCCGCTGGTCAAAATGCTTTCCCGCCTGGCCCTGGTCAGCGGTCTGGCGCCGGTGATCGCCCCCGTCGTCGGCTCGCAGCTGCTGCTCGTGATGCCGTGGCGCGGCATCTTCTGGGTACTCGCCGGTTACGGCATCGTGGTGATGGTGGCCGTCGCGATCTGGATCGTGGAGACCCTGCCGCAGGATCGTCGCACCGTGCCGGGCCACTCGAGCCTGGGCCAGCGCTACCGGGCCGTGCTCAGCGACCGCACCTTCGTGGGCGTCGCGATCATCGGCGCGATGACCTTCACCGGTCTGTTCTCCTACCTCTCCTCCTCACCGTTCCTGTTCCAGCAGGTCTACGAGTTCAGCGCCCAGCAGTACGGGGTGCTCTTCGCCGTCAACTCCCTCGGCATCGTCGTGGGCGTACAGACCAGCTCGCGCCTGATGCACCGCTACAACGTGGGGCCGCAGAACATCCTGATCGGCGCCACCGCGGTACTCGTGATCACGTCGGCAGCGATTCTCACCCTCGACCTGCTGGGCGCGGGCCTGTGGGGCACCCTCATCCCGCTGTGGTTCTTCATCGCCGGTTGCGGGTTCACCTTCCCCACCGTGCAGGTCATCGCCCTCAACTCGCACGGCAGCGAGGCCGGCACCGCCGCGTCCGTGCTCGGCGCCGCCAACTTCGGCATCGCCGGGCTGATCTCCCCGGTCGTGGGCCTGCTCGGGGTCGGCACCGCCGTACCGATGGCCTCGGTGATGGGTGTCTGCGCGATCATCTCCATCCTCAGCCTCTGGTTCATCGTGCGCCCGCGAACGGTGTCGGCGCTGACCCACTGACCCGGTCGGGAGCCGTCGGGGAACCCCGCGGCATGTGGCGCCTGGTCGCACCGCAATTCGTCGGCGAGCGACGCGGCGTGTGCTTCGAGCGCGCCGGCACGGGCCGCGATCCTCTCATCCGGGCCTGAAACCGGGTCTCACCACACCGGTCGGGCCCTGCTCCCATCGGAGCCGATCTACCATGGGGTGATGGACCCATCCCGAACGCCAGAGACTGAGCCCACTCCACCCGAGCGCACCGGGCCCGACGCCGCGGCGGATGCGCCCGCCCGCCGGGTCGCGAGGCGGTGGCCGTTGATCAGCGGCGCCGTCGCCGTCGTGCTTGCGTTCCTGCTCGGCGCCCTGATCCTCACCCGCGGCAACGGCCGCCCGATCGAGGCCGACGCGGAGTGGATGGAGGAGATCCTCGAGCACCGCTCCCCGGTCTGGGAGGTCCCGGCGCTGGTGATGAACTTCCTCGGCGCCGGCATCGCCGGGGTGATCGTGATCCCCCTGCTGATCGTGGTGACCCTGCTCGTGCTCCGGCGGCCCTGGGCGGCACTCTACTTCGTGATCGCCACCGTGGTCAGCGCCGGCCTGGTGCAGCTGCTGAAGACCCTCTTCGGCCGGGCCCGCCCCGAAGACATGCTGATCACGTCGGACTTCGGCTCTTTCCCCTCCGGGCATGTTGCCAACGCCGCCACCATGGCCGTGGCGCTCGGGATCATCTTCCCGTGGCTGTGGGTGTGGATCGCCGGCGCCGTGTACACGGTCGCCATGATGGTCAGCCGCACCTACCTCGGCGCGCACTGGCTCACCGACACCATCGGCGGGCTTCTGCTCGGCGCCGGCGTGGCCGTGGTCCTGTGGGCGCCGCTGGCGGCCAAGCTCGACGGCGAGAACACCATAGCCAGGCGGCGGGCGGCCGCACCCGCGAAGGCACCAGAGTCCAACCGGTGATCCTCCGGGACTCACCGGCCGGGAACCGGAGATGACCGTATCGGGCGGCACCGGGCTGCCCGACCCCGATGATGACTCCCTGGTCAATCCCGCCGGGCTGTACGTCCTGCGGGCCCGGGCAGTCCCGGGTGGCCGAGTCGAGGTCGGCGGGTTCGCGACCTTCCAGACCGTGCGCGTGCGGGTGGATGGGGTGAGTTCCCAGGGCCAGATCAAGATTTTCGGTGATCTCCCGCCACACGGGGTCTACGGGCGCCACGACGACCCGCAGGTGAACGGGGTGTTCGGCCGGGTGGACTTCGGCTGGCTGAGCCGGTTCTGGCTGACCCGCACGTCGACCTTCGACACCATCGACGAGACCACCCCGCGGCCCGGCGTGCTGGCGCAGGTCGACGGGCTGGAGGTCGGCCTGGCCGACACCTGCGGCACCGTGAGCCTGGCCGGGGTACCGCAGCTGCAACTGATCTGGCTGGGTGCGGGCGAGCCGGCCGGCGACGGCTGGGCACCGGATGGTTACGGGGCCTTCACGAAGCTGGTGGACCGTCGCCTGGTTTCGGTGGTGCGCCACGTGGAGTGGACGGCCATCTGGCGGGATCTCACGGTGCAGGTGGCGACCATCCGGAACGGACGGGCGGTGATCTTCGCGCCGAAGGGCGGGTTGCCGCCGTTCGATGCTCCAGAGATCGCGCGTGCCGAGAACATCCACAGCGGCTGGTCGGCCGTCGTTCCGTTCGAGCAGCTGAGCCTGCGGTCGTGGACCTCCACCGAGCGTCCGCTCGGTGCCGGTGTCGTGGCCAACTGTGTGGGCCTGGTGCGGGGGCGCTATGCGCTGGTCGCACGCCCCGCAGGGCCATCCGGGCCCGGCGAGGACCCGGTGCCGGCCCCGGGGAGCGAGATCGTCGTCAAGAAAGGTCGGGGCCAGACCGTCACCGCCGATTTTGTCCTGCTTCCGTACTCCCGCTATGGGCGTGCCTGGGATTGGCGGGTGACCGTTGACGAAAGCGAGGTGTCCGACCTCCGGCAGGTGACCGCGACCACCACCTGGCAGGGCCAGACCTACGCCGTCGAGGGTGGCGATGACAGCGGGGCACTCGTGTACCTCAACGGCACCTCGGTCGACGTGAACGAGACGACACCCTTCGTCTACACGGCGCAGCCCGCCGATCGACGTGGTCTGCCCGTCGACTCCATCTTCTGGTAGCGGCGCGGAGCATCCGGCTGGCAGACGGATGTGGGCCGGAGGGCTGACATCCCGGCCGCCGCACGCTAGCTTCGGGGAATGAAGATCCTTCTCGTTGGGGCGGGTGGCGTCGGTGACGCCTTCGCAAAGATCATTGCCCGCCGTTCCTTCTACGAGCACGTCGTGGTGAGCGACTACGACCTGGGCCGGGCGGAGCGCACGATCGCGTCGATCGCCGCCCGCCACGGCGGGGAGACCGCCGCCCGGTTCACGGCGGCGCAGATCGACGCATCCGACCCCGAGGTGGTGACCCGGGTGGCACGCGAGCACGGGGTCACCCACGTGATGAACGCCGTGGAACCGAAGTTCGTGCAGAGCATCTTCACGGGTGCGCTGGCCGCCGGCGCCGACTACCTCGACATGGCGATGAGCCTGAGCGAGCCGCATCCGACCGACCCGCACGCGCAGACCGGCATCAAGCTCGGCGACGACCAGTTCGAACAGGCGAGTGATTGGGAGACCAGCGGCCGGCTCGCGCTGGTGGGCATGGGCGTGGAGCCCGGCCTGAGCGACGTCTTCGCCCGGTACGCGTCCGATCACCTGTTCAGCGAGATCGACGAGCTCGGCACCCGGGATGGCGCCAACCTGGTCGTGCGCGACGAAGCCGGAAACGAGATCTTCGCGCCGTCGTTCAGCATCTGGACCACCATCGAGGAGTGCCTGAACCCGCCGGTGATCTTCGAGAAGGACCGCGGCTGGTTCACGACGCCGCCGTTCAGCGAGCCCGAGGTGTTCGACTTCCCGGAGGGCATCGGCCCGGTGGAGTGCGTGAACGTGGAGCACGAAGAGGTGCTGCTCATGCCGCGCTGGCTGGATGCGAAGCGGGTCACCTTCAAGTACGGCCTCGGCGAGGAGTTCATCGGGGTGCTGCGCACCCTGCACCTGCTCGGCCTCGACAGCGTCGCGCCGGTGCGAGTGCGCACCGCGGACGGGCAGGCGTCGGTGGCGCCGCGTGACGTGGTCGCGGCGAGCCTGCCCGACCCGGCCACGATCGGCCCGCGGATGACCGGCAAGACCTGCGCCGGCGTCTGGGTGACCGGCCTGGGCCTGGATGGTGCGCCGCGGGAGGTCTACCTCTATCACGTGAGCGACAACGAGTGGACGATGGCGGAATACGACGCCCAGTGCGTGGTCTGGCAGACCGCGCTGAACCCCGCGATCGCCCTGGAGCTGCTCGCGACCGGGGTATGGACCGGCACCGGGGTGCTCGGCCCGGAGGCCTTCGACGCCCAGCCCTACCTCGACCTGATGGCCGCTCCCGAACCCGCCGGCTACGGCCAGCCCTGGGGCCTGGACCAGCGCACCCCCGCCCCCCGCTGACCCGCCTCCGTCAGCCGCGTCCGTCTTCGTTGGTTGAGCGAGTCGAGAACCCGTGCGGTGCGTGCTGCTCGTCGGCGGCTGCGCTTTTGCTGCGGAGTTCGATGAGGGTTTGGCCGGGGTCGACGGATGCCGGGGGCCGTAGCCAGTAGCGGCCCCGGTTCTCGAAGATCTGCCAGCCCTGGTTGTGCAGCAGCCGGTGGTGCGGCCCGCAGAGCAGGATGCCTGACCGAATATCGGTCGCCCCATGGTCGCGCACCCATTCCTCCAGGTGGTGGGCTTCGGTGCGGGAGGGCGGTCTGTCGCAGTCTCCCCACCGGCAGCCGCCATCTCGGGTGGCCAGGGCGAGGCGTTGAGCCTGACTGAATATCCGCTCTTCCCGGCCGAGGTTCAGTGGTTGGCCGTCGGTGTCGAGGGACACCTCGACAGTGCCGAACGTGCAGATCAGCCGGTCGATGGTCTCCTGGGACACCGGCGCCAGATTGCCCTCGAGAAAGCCGTGCCCGGTGCCATCCGGGACCGGGATGAGCACCGTGGTCCCCTCGGGAGTGAGAGTTCCGGCACGGTCAGGGTGCCCGACCGGGCGCTGGGTGGGCGCGGTGACCAGCACACGCACCGCGGGGAGGCGACCGCCGAGGATCCGGTTCGGGTTCACCTCGCTGCCGGCCTTGAGCAGGTCGATGAAGGTGTCCGCGGCCATCTGCCCGGTGCTGCGCGGGTCGTCCTGAACGGCCTGAGCCCATGCGGCCCGGTCCGGGTCGACGAAGCGGACTCCACCGCGCCGCGGGCCGGTCAGGCTGTCGTAGACGGAGAGGATGAACTCGCCTTGTTCCGGCGGGAACAACCCGTGCACGTGCACCTGACCGGCGTCGGTGGTCCACACCCGCAGGTACCGGTCGTCCCAGGCCTTCTTCTCCCGCTTGGCTATGCCGGCTTCATCGAGGGTGTCGCGCATCCGACGAGACCGCCGAAGCAGCTGGTCCACGTTCATCCGCGTCGCCTCACCCAGAAGGGTCTTCACGGCGTCGGTGAGCACCGCCCCGGTGACGACGGCATCAACATCGCCCAGGCCGGTGCGAATGGCGTGCGCGGCGGTCACCGAGAGGGTCCCGGCGTTCACGGCCGAGGAGATCGGCCAATGCCAGGGCAGTGCCGCGGAATGCTCCACGAAGGCCTGGCCGTCGAAGAGGCCGCCCGACCCGGCCGTCTCAGGTGGTGCGTCCGAGCCGTCCGGCCCGCCGCCGGCCACGTCGAACAGCCGGAGCGCCACCTCCGCTTCCTCTTCCGCCTGATGCGCCTGAGCAGCCTCGGTGTCGGCGAGCATTCGACCCACGTCGACCAGCTTGAGAGCGTCTCTGCGCGTCGACCCGGTCATGGTCTGGATCAGCTCGTCCGGCGAGGTGAACCCCTGCCGCGCCGCCAACCCCTTCTGGCCCAGCTCGGGCCTGGAGCGGTGGGAGAGGGTCTTCGCCATCCATACCGATCTGGTCTCGACCAGGCCGCGCAACCGGGCGAGAGCACGCTGACCGGCGAGAAGCTCGGTATCGCTGAGGGAGTCATAATCGGCGCTGCAGACGCCCAGACCGGCCACCGCCTCCACCGCGGCCAGCAGTGGCTCAGTATCCGACCGCTCAGCCGCCACGGGCACGGCCCCGGGGGAGAAAACTTCTTCGATGGTGGACATGCAGTGAGAGTATCCCGATATCGCATACGTGTGTGAGAAAATCTCGCATTGTGGATAACATTCTTAGGCCTGCTGTCCCTGGCTTTCGATGCTCGGCGCTCCGGTCACCGATTCGGGGTCGCTGCTAGGGTGAACGCCTGCGGTCGTCCTCCCGATGGCCCATAAATGGGGGATTTAAGAACACTGTGCTGACTCCGCAAGCGGCTATCAAGTCTGTTTTCCGCAACTACGCCACCCTGGCCGGACGGGCCCCGCGCAGCGAATTCTGGTGGTTCGCACTGTTCCAGACCGTGCTCGTCGGGGTCGTGCTGCTGCTCGGCGCTCTGGGCGCGGGCATCGGCACACCCGAGCGCGGCGAGATGCCGGTGTCGATAGGTCTTTCCATCGGCGTCGTCCTGCTTCTGGCCCTTGGCCTCACCATCCCCAACATCACCGTCTACGTGCGCCGCCTGCACGATGCCGATTTCTCCGGGTGGCTCTACTTTCTTGCCTGCATCCCGTACGCCGGCACCCTGGTCGTCCTGATCTTTGCCCTGCTGCCCAGCCAGCCGGCCGGCGCGCGTTTCGACGCAGTGACGAACACCGGCACCGCCACGCCGCCGTGGACCCCGAGCCGGCCGATCTCCTGACCCTCGCCCAGTCTCCGAAAGGACCCGCCTGACGTCTCTGCAAAAAGCCATCACCCCGCAGACCAGCAACGCCTACCTCACCGCCGGCTTCGACCGGGTCTACAACTTCGTGGTCACGGTGCCCGACGCCGCCTTCGCCACCACGTCCGCGCAGCTCTTCGACGTGCACGCGCTGGGCTTCCCGGCGTCACCATTCACCTGCGACGACCGGTACGTCGACCTGATCCGGTTTCCGGCCCGCGCGACGATGCGGCTGGAGAAAGCGGTCGGCGGCACGGAGCAGGCCACCCGGGCGCTCACAGGCGGCAAGTCCGTGGGACGGGCGACCCCGTTCTCCCGCTACATCGGCACCCTGGCTGAGTTCAACGGTGCGCACCTCACCGCCGACGTGATCGACCAGGGCCGCCGCATCGTCCTGGCGACCGACACCAAGCCCGGCGACGAACGCTTCGTGCGCACCGGGCGCGGCAGGTGGAAGTACGAGATCCCGTTCGACCAGGCGCAGGGCATCATCGAGCTGGACATGGAGGCCAAATGGAACGGCCTGAACCTGCGTCCTGGGCGGAGTAGCCCGCCCGGTGCCGCCGGCACAGCTCGTGCTCGACCGGCGGCGCTAGAGTCTCCCCATGGATGACGACGATTACGAGAGCCGCCCGGTCGGTTTCATGGGAAAGATGCGCGGCGGGCTCAAGGGGCTCACCTGGGTGCTGATTCTGTCCCTGATCGCCATCACGGTCGGCGCCACGTCGCTGCTGTTCCTCTTTCAATAGACCGGATGTGCGCGCCGCCCCGGTAGCCTGACGGTGGGGGCGCACGGCCTCTGTCGGCCTGCGCCGACTCGATGGAGCCGACGAAAGAGACCCCATGCTGACACCCGCCGCGGCGATTGCCTCCGTTTTCCGTAAGTACGCCGACTTCACCGGCCGGGCGCCGCGCAGCGAATACTGGTGGTTCGCTCTGCTGCTCTGGGTCTTCTTCGGGGCACTGTCGCTGCTGCAGCTGATCCCGACCGGCATCGACCGGAACGGGTACCCCTCGCACAACTTCGAGCTCGTCTACATGCTGGTGGCCCCGATCGTGGCGATCGGCGTGCTGCTGCCCGGCCTCGCGGTGCTCGTGCGCCGGTTGCACGACGCGAACTTCTCCGGCTGGTTCGCGCTGCTGGGCCTGATCCCGGGCGTGGGAGCCATCATCCTGCTGGTCTTCACCCTGCTGCCCAGCAACGCCGCCGGCGCCCGGTTCGACGTGACCCGGCAGCCGAAGGCGCCCGGACTCTCCTTCCAGGGCTCGGGACTGCGCTAACCGCCTACCGGGCGCGGATGCGGGATGATCTCCCTATCGAGTGGGACCATCCGGCAGACGAAAGCGGTGCGCGCATGATCAACGGGGACGTCTCCTTCTGGTGGAACCAGATCGGCCGGCCGGCGCCGCGGCCGCCGCTGCCCGGTTCCACCCGCGCCGACGTGTGCATCGTCGGCGCCGGGTACACCGGCCTGTGGGCCGCGTACTACCTCAAGAAGGCCGCCCCGCAGTTGCGCATCGTGATCCTCGAGCAGCGTTTCGCCGGCTACGGCGCGTCCGGCCGGAACGGCGGCTGGCTGACCAACTCGGTCACCGGTGGGCGCGAACAGTACCTGCGGAGCCACGGCCGTGACGCGGCCGCCGGTTTCCAGGCCGCCATGAACGACACCGTCGACGAGGTGAGCAGGGTCGCCGCGGTCGAGGGCATCGACGCGGACATCGTCAAGGGCGGCGAGTTCACCGTCGCCTACGACCGGCCGCAGCAGCGGCGGCTCGAGGCCGCGGTGCGGGCCGAGCAGGCCTGGCCGCACACGGATGTCGAGCTGCTGAGCGCCGAGGCCGCCACGGCGCGCATCAACGTCGCCGGCAGCACCGGCGCGATGTGGCACCCGCACTGCGCGCGCATCCAGCCGGCGAAGCTGGTCGCCGGGCTCACCAGCGCCGTCCTGGCGTTGGGCGTGGAGATCTACGACGACAGCCGGGTGAGCGAGATCACCCCGCACACCGCCCGCACCCCACACGGCACCGTGCAGGCCGAGTTCATCGTGCGCGCCACCGAGGGTTTCACCGCCGGACTGGCCGGGCTGCACAGGGCGTGGCTGCCGATGAACTCGTCGTTGATCGTCACCGAACCGCTGCCCGCGGCCGTCTGGGCCGGCATCGGCTGGGACGACCGGGCGACCCTGGGCGACATGGCGCACGCCTACATGTACGCCCAGCGCACAGTGGATGACCGCATCGCCATCGGCGGCCGTGGGGTGCCGTACCGGTTCGGCTCTCAGACCGACTCCGACGGCCAGACCCCGGCGAGCACCGTCGAGGCGCTCACCCACATCCTGCACAGGTTCTTCCCCGGCACCGCGGATGCGGCCATCGAGCATGCCTGGAGCGGCGTGCTGGGCGTTCCCCGCGACTGGGCCGCGACGGTGGGCCTGGACCGGCAGACCGGTCTGGCCTGGGCGGGCGGCTACGTGGGCACCGGCGTGGCGACCACCAACCTGGCCGGTAGGACGCTCACCGACCTGATCCTCGGCCGCGAGAGCGCCCTGACGGCGCTGCCGTGGGTGAACCACCGGGTGCGCAACTGGGAGCCGGAGCCGCTGCGCTGGCTGGCCGTGACCGCCCTGTACCAGGCCTACACGCACGCCGACCGGGCCGAGCTCACCCGCCGCCGCAGCACCTCGCCCCTGGCGACCCTCGCCGACCGGGTCTCCGGCCGCGGCCACTAGCTCGGCATCCGCCCGCTGCCCGCGTCGCCGAACCCTCGATTCGGGCGCCGTCCTGTGGTGTACTCGTGGAATGAGCGTTGCTGAGCAGAGCGTGACCGAGGCCTACAGGCTGGCCACCATTGCCGCGGCGTCGGCCGCGGTGACGGTGCGGACGGCGGAACCGCGCGACCTCGATGGCATCATCGGCCTCTTCGAACGCACCTGGGGGGTGGGCCGCAGCCCCGACCGGGCGATGCTGCTCGCGCTCGACTTCGCGGGAAACCCGGTGCTGCTGGCCACCCAGCACGGCAAGCCGGTCGGCGCGACGCTCGGGTTCCTGGGTTGGACCGACGGGGTGCACCTGCACTCGCACATGGCCGCGGTGGTGCCGTGGCACCGGGGCGGCGGCGTGGGCTACGCCCTCAAACTCTTTCAGCGTGCACTGTGCCTGGAGCAGGGCATCACCGAGATGCGCTGGACCTTCGACCCGCTGATCCGCCGCAACGCGCACTTCAACCTGGTCAAGCTCGGGGCCGAGGTGACCGGGTTCCTACCCGATTTCTACGGCCGGCTCGACGACGTCATCTCGGGCAGCGACCGCAGCGACAGGTTCGAGGTGCGCTGGAGTCTGGACTCCCCGAGGGTGCTGCACGCGCTCGCCGGGGGACCCGTCCGGGACTGGACCGCCGTGACCAGCTGGCCGCTCGACGTGGATTTCGAGCAGCTGAGGGCCGACGACCCTGTCGGCGCCGCCCGACGCCGGGAGGACTCCAGGCTGGTCTTCGCCGAGGCGCTCGGCCGCGAACTCCGGCCAGAGCTCACGGCGGACAACGACTACGTCTTCACCACCGACGCCAGCGACCCGCGCGGCTAGGGTTCGGCCGCCGGGGGAGTCGGCGGTCAGGAACCGTCAACGGCCGAGGTCGGCGCCGGGGTCGAAGTCTTGCGGTGCCCGGCCGGTGATCCGGCGTTCGAACCAGTACAGGAGTTCGGGGCGCAGCCGGTTGAGCTCGGTGAGGGTCATCGGGTCCGGCACGCGCACCACGGGGGCGCCCAGCTCGTCCACGACCGTGTCCATCGCGCCGCGAGAATAGAACTGGCCGCGCATCCGCACCAGGAGCTGACCGTCGGCGCCGGTCACGAATAGCTGCGGGTGCGTGTCGATCGCGCCGCTCTGGTACAGCTCGAGAACCACGACACTGGCGACCTGCTCCACCGGAAAACTTGTCACCTGGCCGAAGAAGCCCCGCTCGGAGATGCCGGTGTCGTCGACCCAGACGCAAGTGCGCAGAAAACCGACGATGCCGACGGAGGCCCCGAGCATCACCAACAGCTGCACGATGAGGACCGGCATCCACTCCCCGAGGGGGATGGTGAGCCAGTAGAGGACGGCGAAGACGGGGGCGAAGAAGGCCAGGATCGAGAGGGTCGTCTGACGCAGCAGATGCCCGTGGGGTCGCAGCACTTGCACACGCAAGGCCGTACCCGTGATTTTGCCCACCCTCGTATCCCCTCCCCCCGGTGTACTACAGAGTATGCCCCATGCCCCGGCAACCCAGTAGACACCGTTCGGGGGGGTACGCGCGAGAGGACAGGGCGAAGAATCTCGTGCGCACGGGTTCGCCCAAGGGTCGTAGAGTGACACAGTGAACTCGCGGGCGAAGACGGGGCCGGGCCTCGGCCGGCCGAGATTCCGCCTGCACCCCGCCCAGGCGGTGGCCGCGGGTTTCGCCCTCACCATCCTCCTCGGCACCGGACTGCTCTCATTGCCGATCGCCAAGGTCGGCCCCGGCGGTGCGTCGTTCGCTGAGGCGATCTTCACGGCCACCTCCGCGGTCTGTGTCACCGGGCTCACCGTGGTCGACACCGAAACCTTCTGGACCCCGTTCGGCCAGGTCGTGATCCTGGTCCTGATCCAGATCGGCGGTTTCGGCGTGATGACCTTCGCGTCGGTGATCGGCCTGGCCGTGGTGCGACGGTTGTCGTTGCGCTCCCGCGTCACCGCCGCATCCGAGGTGCGCAGTGTGGGCCTCGAGGACGTCAAGGGCCTGGTGCTCGGTGTCGTCACCATCTCGCTGATTGTCGAGGGTGTCGTGGCGGTGCTGCTCAGCCTGCGGTTCCTGTTCGGCTACGGCGAGCCGGTCGGCCGGGCGATCTGGTTCGGGGTGTTCCACTCGGTGTCCTCGTTCAACAACGCCGGTTTCGCGCTGTTCAGCGACAACCTGATCAGCTACGCCGTCGACCCGTTCATCTGCCTGCCGATCGCGGCCGCCGTGATCCTGGGCGGGCTGGGCTTCCCGGTGATCGTGCAACTGCGGAAGCACCTGCGGTCCCCGCTCCTGTGGAGCATGAACACCCGCATCGTGCTCGCCGGCACCATCACCCTGCTGGTGGCCGGCACGGTCTACATCACCGCCGTCGAATGGTCCAACCCGGCCACGCTCGGCCCGATGGACTGGCCGGCGAAGATCCTGGTGGGCTTCTTCCAGTCGGTTCAGACCCGCACCGCCGGGTTCAACAGCGTGGACATCGGGGCGATGGACTCCGCCAGCCTGCTCGGCATGGATGTGCTGATGTTCATCGGTGGCGGGCCGGCCGGCACCGCCGGTGGTATCAAGATCACCACCTTCGCGGTGCTGTACTTCATCCTCGTCGCCGAGATCCGTGGCGACGGGGTGGTGAACGTGTTCGGCAAGCGGCTGTCGCGGGCCGTGCACCGGCAGGCCATCTCGGTGGTGCTCCTGGCCGTGTTCGTGGTCGTCGCGTCGACGGCCGTTCTGATGGTGCTCACCGACCTCACCCTCGACGTGCTGCTGTTCGAGGCGATCTCGGCGTTCGGCACCGTCGGGTTGTCCACCGGCATCACGGCGAATCTGCCGCCGGCCGGTCAGGCCATCCTGATCATGCTGATGTTCATCGGCCGGCTCGGGCCGATCACCTTCGCCTCCGCCCTCGCCCTGCGCGAGCACCCGGTAACGTACGAACTCCCGAAAGAGAGGCCCATCATTGGCTAAGTTCAGGTCGTCGTCGTATTCCCTGTTCGGCCAGCGGCAGACCGCTCGCCTGGCCGAGGAGGACTCCGTGGTGGTCATCGGCCTCGGCCGGTTCGGCAGCGCCCTCGCGCTGGAACTGATGGACAGCGGTACGGAGGTGCTCGGCATCGACGGCGACGAGGAGATCGTGCAGGCGCACAACCGGCTGCTCACCCACGTGGTCCGGGCCGACTCCACCAAGGAGGAGACCCTGCGGCAGCTGTCGGTGCCGGAGTTCAGCAGCGTGGTGGTCGCCATCGGCAGCGACATCCAGGCGAACATCCTCACGGCGTCGCTGCTGATCAAGATGGGCATCCCCAACATCTGGGCCAAGGCGGTGAGCGAACCGCACGGCGAGATCCTGCGCCAGCTGGGCGTCAAACACGTGATCTCCCCGGAGAAGGACATGGGCAAGCGCGTCGCGCACCTGGTGCGCGGGGTGATGCAGGACTACATCGACATCGGTGAGGACTTCGCCCTGGTGAAGACCGCCCCGCCCCAGGAGATCCTCGGCAAACCCCTGAGCGAGACCAGGGTACGCACGGTGCACGGGATCACCGTCACAGCCTTCCACCGGGCCGGCCAGGGCTGGAGCTACGCCACCATGGAAACCGTGATTCTCGCCGGCGACATCATCCTGGTCGCCGGGCAGACCGAGCGCGTCGAATCGTTCAGCCGGCTGCCGTGACGGGTCCCGTCGAGTTCCTCACCGGCACCGCGCTCGGCACCAGGGTCGTGGTGCGCACCCGCATCGCCGGCGGCTACACGGATGCCCTCGGCTACCTCCGCTCCTGCGACACCACGCACTGCACAGTGGAGACCAAGCGCGGCACCCTGACGCTGGCGCTCGCCGAGGTCGTCGCCGCCAAAGAGGTGCCGCCGCCCCCGCCACCCCGCCCCCGCCGTCACGTCGGCGAGTAGCCCCGCCCGACAACTGTTGCCCGTGCGGACTTCTGCGTCCGGCGCACCGGGCGCAGAAGCCCGCTTCGGCAACAGTTGCTGCCGGGGCGTGAACTGGGCGCGGCCCGCGGACGGGTTGCGGCTCACCCGGGCGGCAGGGCCCCCGCCCGACGCCGCAATGCCGCGCGCAGCCGCTCATCACCGGCCAGGTCCACGGCCCGGTCGTACGCGGCGCGGGCATCCGCCACCCGCCCGGCCTCGGCGCAGAGGTGCGCCCGGGTGGCCCAGAACGGCTGGAACGACGCCGTGTCCGGGCGGTCCCCGGCCACCGCGTCGAGCACGTCGAGTCCGGCCGGCGGCCCGTCCACCTCGCCGATGACCGCGGCCAGCGCCACCCGGGCGCCCGCGGTGGGGGAGAGGCGCACCAGTGCGGTGTGCAGGGTCTTCAGCGCCGCCCAGTCCGTCACCCCCGAGCGGGCCCGGTCGCAGTGCGCCGATTGGATCGCCGCTTCCAGCTGGAACCGGCCGATCCGGCCCAGCGGTTGGGCGCGCCGCAGGTAGCGCTCCCCGCGCTCGATGAGCGCGGTGTCCCACAGGGCCGGGTCCTGGTCGTCGAGGGCGACGAGCTCACCGGTGCTGCTGATCCGGGCCGGCAGCCGCGCGATCGAAAGGGCCAGCAGGGCGGCCAGGCCGAGCACCTCCGGCTCCTCGGGCAGCAGCGCGGCGAGGGTCTCGGCCAGGTACAGCGCTTCGCCGGCCAACGAGTCCGGCGCCGCGCGGGCATCCGGCTCGGCGCTGGCCCAGTCGATCGCGTAGGCGCCGTAGACGGCCTCGAGCACCGCGGGCAACCGCTGGGGCAGGTCGGTGAGCGACGGCAGCACGAACGGGATGCGCGTGGCGCGGATGCGCCGCTTGGCCCGCACCAGTCGCTGCGCCATGGTCTGCTCCGGCACGGCGTAGGCGGAGGCGATGTCGGCCGCGGTCAGGCCGAGCACGGTGTGCAGCATCAGCGGGGTGCGCACGGCCGGGTCGATGGCCGGGTGCGCGCAGACGCAGAGCAGCTCGATGCGCTTGTCGGGAATCGCCTCGGTGTCGAGGGACTCGAGCGCATCAATGCCCACCGTGCCGGCGCTGCCGACCCAGGCGTCCGGCCCCGGGCGCCCGGGCCCGTTTCCCGTCGATCGGGCGCCGTCCCGCGCGGGGCCGTCGAGCGCGCCCTCCGCCAGCGGGGCACGCAGCCGCACCGCCGCGGATTTCCACAGGTCCCTGAGCCGATTGCGGGCCACGGTGAGCAACCATCCCTCCGGATTGTCGGGAACACCATCGCGCGGCCAGGTGATGAGCGCGCGCTCGAAGGCGTCCGAGAGCGCGTCTTCGGCGGCCGCGATGTCGCCGGTGGGCGCGGCCAGCACGGCGAGCAGGCGCCCATAGGAGGCGCGGGCGGCCAATTCCGCCCGCGCCAGGGCGGTCACGCTACCTGGTGCCATTCGCCGTCGGTGAACACGATCGCCGACGGGCGCACCTCGATCGCCCCGTACTGGGCGGCGGGGCATTTCCCGGCCCAGTCGAGGGCGGCGTCGAGGTCGGGCACCTCGATCACGAAGGTGCCGTTCAGCCGTTCCTTGGTGTCGGCGAACGGGCCGTCCTGAATCTGCAGGGCGCCATCCCGCAGCGACACCGTCGTCGAGGCCGACACGGGCTGCAGGATGTCGGCGGACACGAGCACGCCCGCCGCGTCGAGGGCCTTGCCGTAGGCGTCGAACGCCGCCCGGCCCCATTCCATGTCCACTTCGGTGATTCCGGCGTCCCCGGACTCCTGGCTGATGACGAGAAGCGAATATTGCATGACCTGTCCTTTCACGCGTAACGGATACTGACACCCCCATGACGACTGAACCAGCCCGAAATCGACATCCGGGCGACATCCGGGCGGTAACTGTTGCCCGTGCGGACAAGTGCGCCCGGCGCACCGGGACCATTTGTCCGCTTCGGCAACAGTTGGGCGCGGCTCAGGCGGACGGAACCGCCACGGTCGCGGGCGCCGCGTCACGGCCGACCCGGCCCACCAGCAGCAGGCCGCCGACCGCGAGCAGCGCCGAGAGCGTGAACGAGGCCGTGTAGGTGGCGGTGCCGCCCAGCGGCGCGAAGGCCACGAACACCACGGCCGTGGCCGCCAGGGCCAGCGCCGCGCCGATGGAGTCGGCGATCAGCAGCGCCGAGGAGTTGAAGCCCTGCTGCTGGGGCGCCGACAGCCGCAGCACCCGGCCGCTCTGCCGCGGCACCAGGGTGCCCATGCCGGCCCCGGCGACGGCCCAGCCGGCGATGGCGACAGCGGGCGCCAGGCCCAGGGCGCTGGTCAGCGCCGACGCGGCGATCGCCACCAGCAGCAACGCGCTGCCCAGCAGCATGCTGCCCGCATCGCTGAGCACCGTGGCGTACCGCCCCTGCAACCAGGACGCCAGCGCCCAGGTGACCCCGGCGCAACTCAACGCCAGCCCGGCCAACACGGGGGAGAGCCGGTACTCGCCGGTGAGCAGCGCCGGCAGGTACACCTCGGTGGAGAGGAACGCCCCCGACACCAACCCGCGGATCGTCATCACCACGGGCAGTCCACGCCGGCCGCTGAGCGTCCCGGCCGGCAGCAGCGGACGCAGCGCCACCCCGGCCAGCACGAACGCGGCGCCGGTGCCCACCCACAGCAGCGCGCCGGGCAGCTGCGCCGCCATCGACGCGCAGAGCACCGCCGCCGCCGCACCCAGCGACCACAGCGTGCGCGACAGCCGCCACGGTTCCCGCACCCCGACCGGCCGCTCCCGTTCCGCCGCGGCGATCGCAACCAGCCCGGGCCGCAGCATCCCCATCGCCGCCACCACCAGCACCACCACGCCGAGGAACACCCACCGCCAGCTGGTGTACTCGGCCACCAGACCCGCGATGAACGGCCCGATCAGCGACGGCACCACCCAGGCGCCGGCGAAGGCGCCGAAGATCGCCGGATGCATCCGCTGCGGGTACACCCGCGCCACCACCACATACAGCGACACGCTCAGCGCCCCGCCGCCGAGGCCGTGCACCAGGCGTCCCACGATGAGGGCGGGCATGGATGCGGCGGTGCCGGCGATCACGAGCCCCACCACGAAGAGCACCACCGCGGTCAGCACCACGGGCACCGGCCCTGAGCGGTCCGCCCAGTTGCCCGCGGCGACCATGCCCACCACGCCCACGGCGAGCGGACCGGAGAACGCCAGGGCGTACAACGAGTCGCCGTCCAGCGCCGCACTGATGATGGGCATCACCGTGGTCACGGCCAGGGCCTCGAACGCGGCCAGGAAGATCAGCGCGAGGATCCCGACGGTGACCCAGACGTACTCCCGGCCGAAGATCGAGGCCGGGCGCAGCGGGACCGAAGGCGGCGAGGAGGGGAGGGGCACGAGAGCGATAGTAGGACCTCAACCGTGGTTGAGGTCAACCGCACCCCCTAGGCTGTGTCCAACAAGGGTTCACCACCGGGGGGTTGTGTGTGACGGATTTGCGGATTGACGTGGCGTTCTTGAACGCGCTCTCGGCCACGGTCACGCTGGCCGCATCCGAACTGGAGTTCACCGGCTGGCGGTTCCGTACGCCCGGCGCGCAACTGCAGTCGGATTCGGTCGAGGCCGCACTGTCGGCGAGCACGTCACAGCAACTGGCCCGGGCGCAACTGCTCGAGGCGCTCATGGTCGAGGCCGGTCGATATCCGTCCACGGCCGCGGATGCCTTCCTGGCCGCCGATGCGAGCCTGGCACGGACGGACTTCTGACCGTGTGGACTCATGCGCACCCAGGCCTGGGCGATCCGGCAGGCATCCTGCACGAGGCGCGCACCCGCCAGAACAAGGCGGCGGCGCTGCGGGCTATGCAGACGAGCTTGGCCGGCGCCCGGGCCGATGCCGGCAGTGCGGAGTGGTCGGCACTGTCCCGGGACGCGTACGTGGCGCGGCTGGAGTCGATAGCGCCCGACGTCGACCTGCTCATCCGCGGCCTCGACGCGCAGGCGGATGCCCTCGGCC
Organism: Cryobacterium sp. MP_3.1; assembly: GCF_035984795.1. NCBI lineage: Bacteria > Bacillati > Actinomycetota > Actinomycetes > Micrococcales > Microbacteriaceae > Cryobacterium > Cryobacterium sp. MP_3.1. The sequence goes on from NZ_JAXCHV010000002.1 coordinate 71,118, forward strand.
GGTACTCGGTCGAGGTCGAGCAGATTCAGGAGCTGGCGGTGGCGCTGGAGAGCCAGCGCCTCGCGGCACAGATGGATCTGATGACCTCCCAGCGCGAGCTGTCGACGGCGCACCTCGGAGGGGGCGGGGAGGGCTTTTTCGCCGATCCGACCGGGGAGAAGAACCGGGCCAGAATCGAGGGGCTGATCACCGACGAGCAATCCCGGCTCGCCGGACTCGCCGTGCAGGCCGAGGAACTCATCCACCGCCGATACGCCGCCGATGCCGCGTGCGTGCAGGGGCTGGCATCGGAGGGCGTCCTCGGTGCGACGGCGCAGTTCACGGCGGCCGCGATCTCGACTGCCACGCCAGAGACCCTGCTGGCGAAGCTGGCGCTGCTGCCCGAACGCGACCTGGCCGTGCTGCTGGCCACGCATCCGGATCTCGTCAAGCAGGCGTTGGGCGCCGACCCGGCGGCGGTGCAGACCTGGTGGGCGAGCCTGGCAGCACCCGGCAGCACGGAGCTGTCGGCCGCGCAGCTCGCCCTGATCGGCGGCGCTCCAGCGATCGTCGGCACCCTGAACGGGCTGCCCGCACTCGTGCGCGTGGCCGCCAACCGCCTCAACGCGGGCACCAGGCTCGCCGAGATCGACGCCGAGGTCGACACCCTCGCACGGTCCCCGATGCCCTCAATCGAGGCGTATTACGAGAGGACCGACAAGCTGGCCGAGTTGGAGAAGGAACGGGTCTACCTGCAGCGCACCGTCGACGGCAAGAACCAGCTCTACCTCTACGACCGGGCCGAGTCCCGAATCGTGGAGATGCTGGGGACCCCCTCCGCGGATACCCAGCACCGCGTCACTTACGTGCCCGGCACGATGAGCAATATGGCCATGTTCTATGACGGCTCCGTGCAGGACTTCTCTGCGTGGTTTGTGAAAAGGCATCCCGACACCGTGGCGTTCGTCTACAAAGACGGTCTGTTTCCGGGTGACACTGACGGGCCGTTGGGCGACGACGCCGGATATTGGGCGGAAAAGGCCCTGGGCACGCCGGCGGGCGTACTGGATGCGAATTCGGCCGATTTCGCCGAGAAGGCGGGCCAGACCCTGGCCGACTTCGAAACCGGGGTGGTGCTCGACCCGCTCCTCGCCGGGGCCGAGAAGACGGCCTTTGCCCACAGTTGGGGGCTCGCCGACGTCACGTCGGCGGAGAGCCACGGAGCCACCTACGACTCGGTGGTCTCGCTCTCCGGAGCCTGGATGCCGGAGGATTGGGCGCCCAATCCCGCTACGACGTACTCGGACTATTCCTACTGGGACGCTCTGCAGGTCGCGCAGGGCACCGGCGTTGTGGGTGACGGGAACAACCCGCGATCGAGCGAGGCCTTCGAGGTCGGGGAGTACTACCAGGGACCCGACCCCGTGATGACCCGGGATTGGTATGGGCGAACGGTTCCCGATCCGGGCGTACTGCTGGACAATCACAATCTTGTCGCGACCGACCGTGGAGCCAACCGACAGGTCCTCGAGGACATCGAGAAGGAAATGTACAAATGAAACTGAAACGTCGAACAGTCGAAATCGCAGTATCCGCGGTGCTGGCTTTGACCGTGAGCGTGTCGGTGGCGTCGTGCGCGATGTCGCCAATGGAGGAGACGAAAGCTATGGATCTGAAGACGGCGAAGGGCATTGCGTTGGCGATGGAGGACGAGGCTGCAGCGCTTGTGCCGGTGGAGAACGCCGGAGAGCAGACCCAGTTCGAGACGGCACCGCTGTTGGGCTGTGGCGACGGGCTGTACTCGTGGTCTGGGCGGTCGTCGGTCGCGTTGGTCGGCGGGGCGGATGCCGAGGCGATCCTCGAGTCGATCGCCGTCATGTGGGAGCAGATGCCCGGTGTCGTGGTGGAGCGACAGGACGAGCGGGTCGACATGACGGGTAGCCAAGGCGATTTTTACAGTGCCGGAGTCTGGGAGTCCGGAACGATGCTGAAGATTGATTCGTTTTCGCCGTGTTTCCCACTCGAAGACGGTCAGCATCCTTCGGACGAGTACTGAGTCGTGGGCGAACCACAAGGGAAGTTGCGCGTGATGGCGCGTGCGGCGGTGCGGGCTCTGACCGTGGATGCCGAGGCGATCTAGTAAAGGCGGAGATTTTCGCGACCCGCGGCATCCGCCGGCCACCACACCCGGCGTGTCGCAAAAAACCCCGCCTTCAGGTGCGCTGGGCGACGTGGGGCGGGGTCTTGAGCTGGAACTACTGGCGGAGAATGGGGGATTCGAACCCCCGAGGGCTTTCACCCAACACGCTTTCCAAGCGTGCGCCATAGGCCACTAGGCGAATTCTCCTAAGCCGATCGATTCGTGAAGACAACGACCAGGGAAAATCTTACCTGCTTCCGGGGGCCCCGAGTGACACGTCACCAAACCGCCGGTTTTGGGCCCGGGGCCCGGACGCCCTAAACTGGCAATGGCTCCTCGCGTGGCGCTATCTCAGCCAACTCCCCCAGGACGGAAACGTAGCAAGGGTAACTGGGCTCTGGTGGGTGCGCGAGGAGTTTTACTTTGCCCGGATGCGCCAGCGCCGCCCCGGCAAACCGGTCAGACTACCTCCCCAACTGTTCACTTGTCGGGACCAACGTCCCCCGCTCATCCGCCTGCCCGCTCCTAGACTTGGACGGCGCTACGAGCGCCAACAGAACACTTGGAGACCGCGATGGAACATGCCGCTGACACCACCTCATTCACCTGGCCCAGCCGCCTGCCGCATGCGTTGAGCGCCGAAGCTCTCGCCAGCGTCGACGCGTGGTGGCGAGCCTCGAACTATCTCTCGGTCGGGCAGATCTACCTGCTCGACAACCCGCTGCTGCGGGAGCCGCTCCAGAAAGAGCACATCAAACCGCGGCTGCTCGGCCACTGGGGAACCACCCCCGGCCTCAACTTCCTCTACGCGCACCTGAACCGGGTCATCCGCGAACGCGAGATCAGCACCCTCTACATCACCGGCCCCGGCCACGGCGGGCCCGGCATGGTCGCCAACGCCTACCTCGACGGCACCTACTCCGAGGTCTACTCGAGCATCGACCAGTCCGAAGACGGCATCAAGGGCCTGTTCCGCCAGTTCTCCTTCCCCGGCGGCATCCCCAGCCACGCCTCACCCGAGACCCCCGGCTCGATCCACGAGGGCGGTGAGCTCGGCTACGCGCTCAGCCACGCCTACGGCGCCGCGTTCGACAACCCCGACCTGCTCGTGGCCGCCGTCGTCGGTGACGGCGAGGCCGAAACCGGCCCGCTGGCCACCAGCTGGCACTCCAACAAGTTCGTCGACCCGCTGCAGGATGGCGTCGTGCTGCCGATCCTGCACCTCAACGGCTACAAGATCGCCAACCCCACCATCCTGGCCCGCATCCCCGAGAGCGAACTGCTCGAACTCATGCGCGGCTACGGTCACAACCCGCACATCGTCTCCGGCGGTTTCGACGGCGAAGACCCCCTGGCCGTGCACCAGCGCATGGCGCAGACCATGGACGAGGTGCTCAACGAGATCGCCGCGATCAAGCGCGCCGCCCTCGCCGGCGACACCAGCCGGCCGCGCTGGCCGATGATCATCCTGCGCACCCCCAAGGGCTGGACCTGCCCGCCCGTCATCGACGGCGTACAGGTGGAAGACTCCTGGCGCTCGCACCAGGTGCCGCTCGTCAACGCCCGCGACACCCAGTCGCACACCGACGTGCTCGAATCCTGGCTGCGTTCGTACCGTCCGGAGGAACTCTTCGACGACGCCGGCGCCCCCGCCGCCAACATCACCGCGCTCGCCCCGCACGGCGACCTGCGCATGAGCGCCAACCCCGTCGCCAACGGCGGGCTGCTGCGCCGCGAGCTCAAGCTGCCCAACTTCCGCGACTACGCGGTGGAGGTGCCGACCCCCGGCGCCACCGTCGACGAGGCCACCAAGGTGCTCGGCATCTGGATGGCCGACGTCATCCGCCAGAACCCGGACAACTTCCGTATCTTCGGACCGGACGAGACCGCCTCCAACCGGCTCGCGCCATCCGTCTACGCCGCCACCGACAAGCAGTGGAACGGCGAATACCTGCCCGAAGACACCAACCTCGCCCGCGCGGGCCGGGTCATGGAGATGCTCAGCGAGCACCAGTGCCAGGGCTGGCTCGAGGGCTACCTGCTCACCGGCCGGCACGGCGTCTTCAACTGCTACGAAGCGTTCATCCACATCATCGACTCGATGTTCAACCAGCACGCCAAGTGGCTCAAGGTCACCCGCGAGATCCCGTGGCGCCGCTCCATCTCGAGCCTGAACTACCTGCTCTCCTCGCACGTCTGGCGCCAGGACCACAACGGTTTCAGCCACCAGGACCCCGGCTTCATCGACCACGTCGTGAACAAGAGCGCCGACGTCGTGCGGGTGTACCTGCCCTTCGACGCCAACACCCTGCTGTCGATCTACGACCACTGCCTGCGCAGCGTCGACTACGTCAACGTGGTCGTCGCCGGCAAGCAGCCGGCGCCGAACTGGCTCACCATGGACCAGGCCGTCGCGCACTGCGAGCGGGGCCTGGGCATCTTCGAGTGGGCCGGAACCGAGATTCCCGGCACCGAACCCGACGTGGTGCTCGCCGCCGCCGGCGAGGTGCCCACCCTCGAGGTGCTCGCCGCCGCCAAGATCCTGCGTGAGGCCATGCCCGACCTCAGCGTGCGCGTGGTCAACGTGGTCGACCTGATGCGCCTGCAGAGCGAGGACGACCACCCGCACGGCCTGAGCGACCGGGAGTTCGACGCCTACTTCACCGCGAACAAGCCCATCGTGTTCGCCTACCACGGGTACCCGTGGCTGATCCACCGGCTCACCTACAAGCGCCACGGCCATGGCAACCTGCACGCCCGCGGGTACAAGGAGAACGGGACGACGACGACGCCGTTCGACATGGTCATGCTCAACGACCTCGACCGGTACCACCTGGTGATGGATGTCATCGACCGGGTGCCCGGACTCGGAGCCCGTGCCGGACTGCTTCGCCAGCAGATGCAGGATGCCCGCCTGCGTGCCCGGCAGTACACCCGCGATCACGGAGAAGACATTCCCGAGGTCACCGACTGGGTGTGGGCTGGGAACGATGCCGCGGCAGCCGCTGCGCGCGCACTGGATACCACCGGCGGGGATAACGTATAACCGTGGCTCGAAGCATTTACATCACCTCCGCCGAGGGAAATACCGGCAAATCTACTATCGCCCTGGGTGTTCTTGACACCCTGTTGCACTCCATCGAGCGGGTGGGTGTCTTCCGTCCGATCGCTCGCTCCAAGCACAAGCCCGACTATGTGCTGGAACTCCTGCTCAATCACCTGCAGGCCCGCAAGCCCGTCGGTACCCACTCCGTCGCGCAGCCGGCGCTCAGTTACGACGAGTGCGTCGGCGTCACCTACGACGATGTGCACGCCGACCCGGATGCCGCGCTGGCGCGCATCGTGGCCCGTTACAAGGCCGTCGAAGCGCAGTGTGACGCCGTCGTGGTCATCGGCAGCGACTTCACCGACGTCGGCAGCCCGACCGAACTGGCCTACAACGCCCGCATCGCCGCGAACCTCGGCGTGCCGGTGTTGCTCGTGCTGGCCGGCCGGGTGGCCTTCGGTCAGGGCGAGGGGCTCAACCAGAGCGACCAGCTCGGCCAGAGCGAACCGCGCACCAGTGACGACATCCGCCAGCTCACCGATGTGGCCCTGACCGAACTCGCGTCAGAGCACGTCTCGCTGCTGGGCGTCGTGGTCAACCGCGCCGACCCCGCCAACCTCAACGGCCTCATCGCCGCGGTGCGCGAGGGCGTCGACAACACCCCGGCCACCGCGGATGCACTGCACGCCGCGGTGGTGCCCGTCTGGGCCATCCCCGAGGACGCGTTCCTCGTGGCCCCGAGCATGAAGACCATCCTCGAAGCCACCCACGGCACCCTGGTGCAGGGTGACCCGGAGCTGCTCTCCCGTGAGGCGCTCAGCGTCGTCGTGGCCGCCATGTCGATGGTCAACGTGCTGCCCCGCCTGGCCGAGGGCGCCGTTGTCGTCATCCCCAGCGACCGCCCCGAGGTGCTCCTCGCCGCCCTGATGGCCAACTCGTCCGCGACCTTCCCGTCGCTGGCCGGTGTGGTTCTCGTCGGCGGTTTCGCGCTGCCCGAGTCGATCGAGCAGCTCATGAAGGGCCTCGCCCCGTCGGTGCCGATCATCCGCACCGACCTGGCCTCCTACGAGGCGGCCCTCCGCATCACCCACACCCGCGGCCGCCTGGCCGCCGACTCGCAGCGCAAGCACGACACCGCCCTGGCGTTGTTCGAGCAGCACGTCGACGGTGCGGCCCTGCTCGACCGGCTCAAGGTGAGCCGCGCCGACGTGGTCACCCCGCTGATGTTCGAGTACACCCTGCTCGAGCGTGCCCGGCAGAACCGCATGCGCATCGTGCTGCCCGAGGGCGACGACGACCGCGTGCTGCGCGCCGCCGCCACCCTGCTGGCCCGTGATGTGGCCGACCTGATCATTCTCGGCGAAGAGTTCGAGGTGCGCTCGCGCGCCATCGGCCTGGGCCTGGACATCGCCAAGGCGCAGGTCGTCAGCCCGTTCGACGACGTGCTGCGGATGCGTTTCGCCGAGGAATACGCGCGCCTGCGCTCGCACAAGGGCGTCACCATCGACCAGGCCCGCGACGTCGTCACCGACGTCTCGTACTTCGGCACCATGATGGTGCAGCTCGGCCTGGCCGACGGCATGGTCTCCGGCGCATCGCACACCACCGCGCACACCATCCGGCCCAGCTTCGAGATCATCAAGACCCGCCCCGGCGTGTCCGTGGTCTCCAGCGTGTTCCTGATGGCCCTGGCCGACCGGGTGCTCGTCTACGGCGACTGCGCGGTCAACCCCGACCCCACCGCCGCCCAGCTGGCCGACATCGCCATCTCGGCGTCGGAGACGGCCATCGAGTTCGGCATCGAGCCGCGCATCGCGATGCTGTCCTACTCCACCGGCGTCTCCGGCAACGGAGCGGACGTCGAAAAGGTGCGGGAGGCCACCGCGATCGTTCGCGAACGCCGCCCCGACCTCGCCGTTGAAGGCCCGATCCAGTACGACGCCGCGGCGGATGCCGCCGTGGCCGCCGCCAAGATGCCGGACTCGGACGTGGCCGGCAAGGCCACCGTCTTCATCTTCCCCGACCTCAACACCGGCAACAACACCTACAAGGCGGTGCAGCGCAGCGCTGGCGCCGTGGCGATCGGCCCCGTCCTGCAGGGCCTGCGCAAACCCATCAACGACCTTTCCAGAGGAGCCCTCGTGCAGGACATCGTGAACACCGTGGCGATCACCGCCATCCAGGCCGCATCGCTCGCAGCGGTGGTGGCAGCCGTATGACCGCCATCCTCGTCATCAACTCAGGTTCGTCCTCGTTCAAGTACCAGCTGATCGACATCGACACCGAGACCGAACTGGCCGGCGGACTCGTCGAGCGCATCGGTGAGGCCAGCGGACACGCCAGGCACACCAACACCGCCTCGGAGGCCGGCCGCCAGGAAGCGAACCTGCCGATCCCCGACCACACCGCCGGTTTCGACGTCATGATCGCCGCGTTCGCCGAGCACGGCCCGCAGCTGTCCGACGCCAACCTCATCGCCGTTGGCCACCGCGTCGTGCAGGGCGGGGCCATCTTCACCGGCCCCACCGTGATCGACGACGCCGTTCAGCAGCAGATCAGCGACCTCGCCGACCTCGCCCCGCTGCACAACCCCGCCCACGTGCAGGCCATCGTCGCGGCCCGCACCAACTTCCCCGACGTGCCGCACGTGGCCGTCTTCGACACCTCGTTCCACCTCACGATGGCGCCGGCCGCGTACACCTACGCGATCAACACCGAGTTGGCCGCCAAGCACGACATCCGTCGGTACGGTTTCCACGGCACGTCGCACAAGTTCGTCTCAGAGGCCGCCGCGGAGTTCCTCGGCCGTCCCCTGAGCGAGCTGAAGACCATCGTGCTACACCTCGGCAACGGTGCGTCCGCTACCGCCGTCGACGGCGGCAAGTCGATCGACACCTCGATGGGCCTCACCCCGCTGCAGGGCCTGGTCATGGGCACCCGCTCCGGCGACATCGACCCCGCGGTGCTGTTCCACCTGCACCGCAAGGCCGGCCTGTCGATCGAAGAGCTCGACACCCTGCTCAACAAGAAGAGCGGCATGCTCGGCCTCACCGGCAACGGTGACATGCGTGACGTCGAAGACGCGGCCGTGGCCGGCGACGCCGTGGCCCAGGCCGCGCTCGACGTCTACTACCACCGCATCCGGGGCTACGTGGGCAACTACATGGCCCAGCTCGGCGGCCTCGACGTGATCGTCTTCACCGCCGGTGTCGGCGAGAACTCCGGCATCATCCGCGAGGGCGCCCTGCGCGGCCTCGAGGGCCTCGGCATCGAGATCGACCCGGCGAAGAACGACCCGTTCTCGCGCGTCGCCCGTGTCGTGTCGACGGATGCGTCCCGCGTCACCGTGCTCGTCATCCCCACCAACGAGGAGCTCGAGATCGCCCGCGAAACCCGCGCGGTCATCTAACAGCTCGACCGCTGGTCGAGACCTCACAGGCGGAGATTCTCCCGACACGCCGCACCCGCTGCGACGCAGCGCGGCGTGTCCCGAGAATCTCCGCCTGTGCTGTCGGTCTACGCCGAGCAACGGATGCCGACGGGCCGACCGCGAGTAGAATTCCGGCGTGCGCACACTCCTCAACCTGATCTGGCTCGTCCTCTCCGGCTTCTGGCTGTTCCTCGGCTACGTCGCCGCCGGCATTGTGCTCTGCATCCTGATCATCACGATCCCATGGGGCATCGCCTCGTTCCGCATCGCCGGTTATTCGCTCTGGCCGTTCGGCCGCACCGTCGTCGCCAAGCCGTCGAGCGGAGCCTTCTCGTTCCTCGGCAACGTGATCTGGGTGATCCTGGCCGGCTGGTGGCTCGCCCTGGCCCACATCGTGTCGGGCATCGCACTCTGCATCACCATCATCGGCATCCCGCTGGGCATCGCCGACTTCAAGATGGTGCCGATCTCGCTGGCGCCGCTCGGCAAGGAAATCGTGCCCACCGGCGGCGGTGCGTTCGACCAGGCCCGCGCCCAGCGCACCGCGGCCTAGCCGAACCACGCCGGCGCGCCCGCGAACGCCGCGCGTCCGGAGGCACCGGACCACCGTGCCGGGTACGCTATTTTCCCGATTCGGCGTGACGTTTGCGGACCCGCCACCGTCCTACCCATAGCGGCGCCCGCCATCCAGGACAGGGCAACGAGAGCCCTAAGGGGAAATGGACATGGGAAAGCTCATCTCCGGCGCCACCGAGGTCGATTTCGACGACCGCGCGCTGGTGCACTTGCAGAGCGTCATCGGCTCCAAGCTCCGCCGCGGCGAGAGCTTCGCCCTCTTCTGGAGCGACCCTGCCGCGCCAGACGACGCGCGGCCCAGTCTGTGGCTGCACCCCGGCATCCCGCTGTATTTCAAGTTCACCGGGACCGCGACTCCCAGGCTCAACCGTGCCTGGATCGAGGTGCTCGCGACGTCGGCCGACAGTGCAGACGGGTTGCTGTTGAGCAGCGAACCGCGGGGTCGGGATGCCGACCAGAATCACACCGACTGACCAGGTCGGAGTGAGATTTCTTCACGCTGGAGCATGACAGGTGCGGTGTTCGGACCGTCTAAGAAGCAGCAGAGCATGTCAGGCGGATGCCCGGCAGGGCTTTCCCACCGCACCCCGCACCATCCTTCAGAGGAGAACATCATGACGTCAGCACCCAACGACCCGCGTCCCACGACACCGAACGACCAGCGCGCCACGGCACCCCACGACTCGCGCCCCATGGCACCCGACCCCCTCGAACCCGCCGCACCGCCGGCGACCTCGGGCACCACCATCCGCCAGGATGTCGTCGCCAAGCAGAAGGCGCAGTTCGGCGGCATGAAGTTCGGCACGGCGTTCTTCGGCTGGCTCACCGCCACCGGCGCAGCCGTGCTCCTCACCGCGCTGGTGGCCGGCGCCGGCGCAGCCGTCGGCCTCGGCAACGAGGCCGACCCCGCGCAGACGGCGGATGCCGCGGCCGAGAACGCCTCGACCGTCGGCCTGATCGGTGCCATCGCCCTGGCCGTCGTCGTCTTCGTGTCGTACTTCTGCGGAGGTTATGTCGCCGGCCGTATGGCGCGGTTCAGCGGCGCAAAGCAGGGCATCGCCGTGTGGCTGTGGGCACTGATCGTGGCCGTGGTGCTGGCCATTGTGGCCGCTATCGCGGGAAGCCAGTTCAATGTGCTCGCCAACCTCAACAGCTTCCCTCGGATCCCGGTCCAGGAGGGCGACCTGGCCCTGGGCAGCATCCTCACGGCCGTTGCGATCGCCATCGTCAGCCTCGGCGGCGCGATGCTCGGCGGCCTCGCCGGCATGCGGTTCCACCACAGGGTCGACAAGGTCGGCCTCGGCAAGTGAGCAAAACCGGCTCACACTGCGTGAGCTGACTCGCCTCCCCCGGCGAGAGTGAAGGGCCCCGGTGACACAGTCCCGGGGCCCTTCGGTCTGCCGGCCGGCAAGGCGGCGTCGGCTCTTACTTCTTCGGCGCGGTCTTCGGTGCGGCCTTTCCCGCCGCCTTCGCCGGGCCGTACGACACGTCCACCTCGGCCATCTCCATGTCGGCGGTGGCCTGGATCAACTCCATCAGAGCCGGATCCAGCCCGGGCGCGAACTCCTCCATCCGCTCGCCGGCGATCACCGACGGCACACCCTCCGGAGCCTGTTCGTCGGCGACCAGGTTCGTGCCGTCCTTGGAGGGGGACATGCCCTGGAAGATCTTCCCCGCCTCCGACTGGCCGGCGAGGTCGAAGGTGTACTGCTTGCTGTGCAGGTTGAGATCGAGCAGCTTCTTCACCTCGGGGAACTTCTCCGCATTGGTCTTCGGAATCGGCAGCAGGGTGTTCCAGTGCACCCCCAGGGTCTCGAGCGCCTTGGCGTATGCGTTCTCGTGAGCCTGGTCCCGCACGATCAGGTAGGAAAGCGTGGAGCGGGCCGTCTTGTTGTCGGTCATCTCGTAGATCCGGCACTTCTGCAGCCGGCCGGTGGACTCCAGCATCAGGTTGTAGAGCAGGTCAAGCACGAGGTTGCCGGAATTGTAGACGTAGCTGCCGCTCCACGGATTGCCGACGGCGTCGACCGGCAGCGCGCCCTGGGCGCCCACCAGGTAGTGGTGGATGTTGCTGTGGTCGAGGGCGATCTCCAGCGGGATGGCCCCGCCGGCGCCGGCCTTGTCCAGCGGGTCGGTGACCTTGCCCTGATAGCGCGGTGAGCCATCCAGCAGCCGGGAGATGGTGGTGCCGATCAGTTCGACGTGGCTGATCTCTTCGGTGCCGATGCCCTGAATCAGGTCGCGGTACGGCTTCGCCGCGGGCCCACGGAAATTCATCGACTGGAACAGGTACTGCATCATGGTGCGCATCTCGCCGAACTGGCCGCCGAGGCCCTCCTGCAGCGCGTTGGCCGCTGCCGGATCCGGCTCGTCCTGCGCGATGTCGTGGATGAGTCGTTGCACGTGGAAATACATAGTTGTCCTTTCCTGGGACGTGGTGGATCAACGGTCGGATTCGGGTGGTGTCGGGGGTCAACTCGTGGTGTCGTGGCGTTTCGCGCTGTCTTCGCGCAGGCGCCGCCCCGCGATGATGTCGGCACGTTCCTTCTCGGCGGTTTTGTCGCTCTTGCGGGTGTCCCGCGGTGGCAGCTGGATGTCTTCTTCCGCCTTGATGCCCGCCTGCAGCTGGCGGCTGCGCTCGAGTTCGGCGTCGAACTCGGCGCCGAACAGCAGGGCGAGGTTGGCGATCCAGAGCCAGAGCAGGAACACCACGACGCCGGCGAGCGAGCCGTAGGTGCGGTCGTAGTTGGAGAAGTTGGTGACGTAGAGACCGAACAGGAACGACGCGATCACCAGGGCCACCAACGCCAGCAGCGCGCCCAAGCTGATCCAACGGAATTTCGGCTGCTTGGCGTTCGGGGTGGCGTAGTAGAGGATTGCGATGATCAGCACCGCGGCCAGGGCCAGGATCGGCCACTTGAGGATGGACCACACTATCTGCACGGTTTCGCCGAGGCCCAGAGCACTGCTCACGGCATCCGTGACGGGCCCCGACACGATCAGGACCACGACCATGATGAGGATCAGCAGGATGGTGACGATGGTCACCACCAGCTGCATCGGGCGCAGCTTCCAGAACGGTCGGCCCTCTTCGATCTCGTAGATCCGGTTCATGGCCCGGCTGAACGCGCCGACGTAGCCGGATGCCGACCAGATGGCCAGCACGATGCCGAAGACGAGGGCGAACCCGGCGGCCGGTGACGAGCTGAACTGTTCGAGAGGCTCGCGCAGCACGTCGGCCGTGCCGCCGGGGGCGACCTCGTTGACGAGGTCGAGGATGGTGTCGGTGGAGCGCTCGCCCTGACCGAACACGCCCAGCAGGGAGATCAGCGCGATCAGCGCCGGGAACAACGCCAGCACGGCGTAGTAGGTCAGCGACGCGGCGATGTCCGTGCATTGGTCGGCGGTGAATTCGCGCATGGTCTTGCGCATCGCGTACTTCCAGGACGGCTTCTTCACCTCGCCCGGCGAATCCGGCTTGCGTGGATCGTCGGGCGAGGGAGCGCTGTTCTTCGTGTTACGGGTGTCGTTGCGGGCCACCGGTGCTGCTCCTCGTCATCGTCTGGCGGATGGTGCGGGTTTCGCCGTCAGCCGGCGGTGCCCTGGCCGGCGTGCTTGGCGGTGTCGCGCACCTCGTCGGCGGATGCCGTCGTTTCGGACTTGACGGTGTCGGCGGCATCCGTGGCCGTGCCCTTGACGGCGTCGGCGGCGTCGGCGAGGGGCTCCTTGAGGTTTTCGCCCATCTGCTTCGCCGCGTCGGCGACCTCCTGGGTCAGTGGCTCAGCGGCCTCCTTCACGTTGGCCGCGATCTTCTTCTCCGCGGTGCTGGCGGGCAGGAGAGACGACGCGAGCCAACCCACGCCGAAGGCGATGAGACCCACCGCCAGCGGATTGCCCTTAACCTGGGAGGCCGCGTCGTGAGCGGTGCCCGAAACGTTGCCGGTCGCTGCGCTCACGGAGTCGCCCAGGTCGGAAGCCGTGCCCATGACCTTGTCCTTGGCCGAACTGAACACGCCCCGCACCTTGTCCTTCTGGCGGTCCATGATCTTGCTGGGCGTCACCTTGTCGGCAAGGGCGTCGACGTCGGCGCCGAGGCCCCGGCGGGTGTCTTCGATCTGGCTCCGAAGAACCTCGGGGTCGGTGCTGGATTCGTCGTAGGTGCTCATCGGTTTTCCTCATTTCGTTTCAGTGCGTCAGGAATCTGCTTCAGGGAGTCGACCGTCTTGGGCGCTCCCGTGATCGTCTTCATCTCTTTGCGCCCGCGCGAGTAGAGCACGGCGGCCACGATGCCCCAGACGACGGCAACGATCACGGCCGCCCAGGCGATGTCGATGACGTGTCCGAGCCCCCACCAGGCCGCGAACGACAGGAACAACACCGTCAGGTGGCCGGCATAGCCGGCACCGCCCAACAGTCCGGCTCCTTTGCCGGCGCGAGTGGCCGACTGCCGTAACTCGGCCTTGGCCAGCTCGACTTCCTGGCGCATGAGAGTGGACACGTCGCGGGTCACCTCACTGAGCAGGTCGCCCAGTGAGGTCTCTTCGGCCTTGCGTTCAGACGGCGTGGGCATGTCAGTCATTGCGGTGCTCCGTGTAATTCGGGTACTCCGCCGTGAGCGGGGTGCCTACGCCGGTGGCGGTGGGCGTAGTGGGGGTGTCGAAGGCCGTGTCGATTCCGGTGGTGGCGCCGGTGCCGAACTCGGTTCCGCCGCCGGTGGGCGCGGTGGCCGGGGTGCTGCTGTCCGTAGAGGCGGTCTCGGAGGAGTCCTTGGCCTCGGCGATGACCGAGCGGGTCAGGCGACCGGCCACCACACCGGCGACGGCGGCGATGCCGATGAACATGCCGGGGCTGCGCCGGGCGTAGCCCTTGACCTCGTCGAGGAGGGCGCCCGGGTCGCGCTGGTCGAGCCAGTCGGCGATTCCGGCGGCACGCGAGGCGGCCTGGTGGGCGATATCGCTGGCCACACCCTGAGTATCGGACTTATCGGCCATCGCACCCAGCTCGTCGCCTAGGGAGCGGAGACCGGCGGCGACCCGCTTCTGTTGCGCGGCCGCCTGGTCGGCGAGTTCGCCCTGCGTCTGGCGATAGAGGTCCTTGGCTTGCTGCTTGGTCTCGCTGCCGACCTTGTGCAGCTCGTCTTTGGCGACGCCGGCGACGTGCTGGCCGGCGGCGACCGAGGTATCCTTCACCTCGGCGGCGCGTTCTTTGGCATCGGGGCCGGCTCCGCTGTCGGACGCCGTGCTGGTGTCCAGGTCGGGGTTTCCCGGGACGGATGCTGGGTATGTATTCGACATGACTCTCCTAGATGAATCGAGGTGTGCACGACGCCCGGCATCGACGTCTGTGTCGTGTTCGGGTTCATCCTTTGTCGTGTCAGCCGCGATTGCAAGCACTCTGAGAGAACCCGCGAAAACAAGTTTTTTCCGTGACGAATCGCCGATTTTGCCGTCTATTTAAGGGGAACGGGATTCAACACATCACCGTTGGCGGGGGTAGCGAACACCCCACAACGGGGGGTATGATCCCGTCACTCCAGCGGACGCTCGTGTCGCCTCCGTTGTTCCCGCCGAGCATCCTCGACGACGCGTTTGATCACGAGGAACGTGGTCTCCCACTCGTCGAAGATATGGCACGGCGTGTCCCGAAAAACTCCGCCTTTGCGGGCGCGCGGCCGCCCGGGAACCCCGGGCCGGGTGCCTAGCGGGGTGGGGGCGCGGTGCTCGCCCGCACGACGAGGTGCGTGGGCACGATGGTGGTACCGGGGCCCACGGCCGCGGGGGAGTCGATCTGGCGCAGCAGCTTCTCGATGCAGAGCCGCCCCACCTGGCCGAAGTCCTGGTGCACGGTGGTCAGTGGCGGCCAGAAGGCATCCGCCTCGCGCATATCGTCGAAGCCCACGACGCTCACGTCGGCCGGCACCGAGCGGCCGGCCTCGTGCATCGCCCGCATCACGCCGAGCGCCATCTGGTCGTTGGAGGCGAAGATCGCCGTCACCGACGGGTCGGCGGCCAGCGCCACCCCGTGCCGGTAGCCGCTCTGCGCACTCCAGTCGCCCTCGAGCACGGGCGGCACCGGCGCGCCGGCCGCCTTCAGCGTGGCCCGCCAGGATGCCGTGCGGCGCCCGGCCGAGAACGACGACTCCGGCCCGGCGATGTGCCAGACCGTGCGGTGCCCGAGGTCGAGCAGGTGCTGGGTGGCCAGCCGGGCACCCTCGGTCTGGTCGGTGTCGACCACCGTGTAGCGCTCGCCGGCGTCGGAATCGACGATCACGACGGGCAGCCCGGTCGGCACGGTCACGTCGATCCGGTCCAGGATGTGCGCTTCCATGATGATCACGATGCCGTCCACGGCCTGCTCGGCGAGCCGGTTCACGGCGCCGGCGACGGCGCCCTGGGTGGGCAACGCCACCGGGATCAGGGTGATCGAGTAGCCGGCCTCGGCGGAGGCCGTGGCGACAGCGTCGAGGGTGCGCATGTTGCCGAAGCTGGACAGGCCGAACATGATCACGCCGATGGTGCTGAACTTGCCCGACTTCAGCGCGCGGGCGGCGCTGTTGGGCCGGTAGCCGATCTCGTCCATGGCGGCGAGCACCCGGTCGCGGGTGTCGGCGTCGACGTTGCTGCGACCGTTCACCACCCGGGAGACGGTCTGCGAGGAGACGCCGGCCAGCGCGGCCACATCCGCCATCGACGGCAGGCGCTGCGCGCGGGCCGGGGGAGCGGCCGAAGAACCGTCTGTCGTGCTCGCCGTTGCCACGTGCCCTCCCCGGTCCCGAAAAAAGATTTCCGTATGTTTACGTAAACATGCTAGCGTGCTTACACGTCATGTTTACGTAAACATGGCGTCAGTTTCATCGTCCGTTGCATCACCATACCGAGTCAGAGAAAAAGGCATGACGACGCTGTCAACACTCCCCCCCAGTGGCCAGACACGCAGTGCACGGGCCCAGCCGAACCGCCGCAAGCCCAAGCCCCACGTGCAGAAGCGCGACTGGACCGGCTGGAAGTTCATCGGCCCGTTCATGATCGTTTTCGCCCTCGTGCTGATCGCCCCGGTGCTCTACTCGATCTACCTCTCCTTCTTCAAGGACCAGCTGGTCGGCGGCAACTCCTTCGTCGGCTTCGAGAACTACGGCCAGGCGCTCACCGATCCCAAGTTCTGGGAGTCGATGGGCCGGGTCACCCTCTTCTTCGTCGTGCAGGTGCCGATCATGCTCGGCATCGCCCTCTTCGCCGCCCTCGCCATCGACAGTGCCCGCCTGCACCTGTCCAGCTTCTTCCGCATCGCGATCTTCCTGCCCTACGCGGTTCCCGCCGTGGTCGCCACGCTCATGTGGGGCTTCATGTACGGCACCAAGTTCGGCCTGGTCGGCAACCTCAACGAGTTCTTCTCGATCGCCATCCCCAACCCGCTGGGCAACACCTGGGTGCTCGCCGCGATCGGCAACATCGTCACCTGGGAATTCATCGGCTACAACATGATCCTGTTCTACGCCGCCCTCCGAGTGATCCCCACCGATCTCTACGAGGCCGCCTCGCTCGACGGCGCCAACGCGTTCCGCATCATCCGCAGCATCAAGATGCCGGCGCTGCGCCCCGCCATCGTCATCGGCGGCATCTTCAGCGTGATCGGCAGTTTCCAGCTGTTCAACGAGCCCAGCATCCTGCAGTCTCTTGCACCCAACACCATCTCCACCTATTTCTCGCCGAACATGTACGCCTACAACCTGTCGTTCTCGGGTCAGCAGTACAACTACTCGGCCACCATCGCGATCATCGTCGGCCTCATCACCGCCGTCATCGCCTACATCGTGCAGAACTCCGGTTCCAGGAAGGAGGCCTGACATGTCGACGACTGACCAGACCCACGCCCCCGCCGCGCAGGCGAAAGCCCCGCGGATGTCCCGCTACACCAGCGAGAAGAAGGCGGGCACCTCCAACCAGGGCCTGCACACCAAGAAGTCCATCATTCTCACCATCATCATGGGCGCCCTGCTGATCTACAGCCTGCTGCCCCTGTTCTGGCTGTTTGTGAACTCCACCAAGACCCAGGCCGAGCTGCTCAACTCGTTCGGCCTCTGGTTCTCGGGCGACTTCGCCCTCTGGGACAACATCGTGGCCACCCTCACCTACAACGACGGCGTCTTCGTGCGCTGGTTCGGCAACACGGTGCTCTACGTCGTCGTCGGCGCCGGCGGTGCCACCTTCCTCGCGGCGCTCGGCGGCTACGGCCTGGCCAAGTTCAACTTCCCCGGCAAGAAGGCCGTCTTCGCGGTCGTGCTCGGCGCCGTGGCCATCCCCGGCACGGCCCTGGCGGTGCCGACCTTCCTCATGTTCAGCCAGATGGGCCTCACCAACACCCCGTGGGCGGTCATCCTGCCCTCGCTGATCAGCCCGTTCGGCCTCTACCTGATCTGGACCTACGCCATGGACGCGGTGCCCACCGAGGTTCTCGAGGCCGCGCGAATGGATGGTTCGGGCGAGTTCCGCACCTTCTTCACCATCTCGCTCAAGCTCCTGGCCCCCGGCCTCGTCACGGTGCTCCTGTTCACCCTGGTGGCCACCTGGAACAACTACTTCCTGCCCCTGATCATGCTCAGCGAACCCACCTGGTACCCGCTGACCGTGGGCCTGAAGCAGTGGAACATGCAGGCCCAGACCGTGGGCGGCGATGTCATCTACAACCTCGTCATCACCGGGTCGCTGCTCACGATCGTGCCGATCGTCGTGGCGTTCCTCTTCCTGCAGCGCTACTGGCAGTCCGGCCTCGCCGCCGGTTCCGTCAAGGCGTAGCCCCCACTACCGATCCACCCCCGCACCATCCGTCATCCGCAGCACCGAACATCCGTTTACAAGGAAGTGAAAGGCACCCCAATGAAAGCACCACACAGCAACACGCGCCTGCGCCGCACCGCACTCGCCGTCGCCACCGGACTCGCCCTGAGCGTCTCCCTGGCCGCCTGCGCCTCCACCGGCGGAGGCGGAGCCGAGACCGGCACCGCAGCCGACATCGAGGCCGCCCTGCAGGAGGAGACCACTCTCACCGTCTGGGCCTGGGCCCCGGCCGTGGAAGACATCGCCACCGCGTTCGAGAAGAAGTACCCCAGTGTCACGGTCGACGTGGTCAACGCCGGCACCGGCAACGACCAGTACATCAAGCTGCAGAACGCGATCAAGGCCGGCTCCGGCGCACCCGACGTGGCCCAGATCGAGTACTACGCGCTGCCGCAGTTCGCTCTCTCCGAGGCCCTCGTCGACCTGAGTGACTTCGGTCTGGACTCCCTCGAAGACCAGTACACCGCCAGCACCTGGGGATCGGTGAACCTCGACGGCGGCGTCTACGCCCTGCCGCAGGACTCCGGCCCCATGGCCATGTTCTACAACCAGGCCGTCTTCGACCAGTACGGCCTCACCGTTCCCACCACCTGGGACGAGTACATCGCCACCGCCGAGAAACTCCACGCGGCCAACCCGAACGCCTACATCACCAACGACACCGGCGACGCGGGCTTCGCCACCAGCATGATCTGGCAGGCCGGCGGCCAGCCGTTCACCACCACCGACTCCACGAACGTCGAGATCAACCTGCAGGACGAGGGCTCGAAGAAGTTCGCCGACACCTGGAACCAGCTCATCGAGAAGGACCTCATCGCCCCGACCACGAGCTGGAGCGACGAGTGGTACCGAGGCCTCGGCGACGGCACCATCGCCACCCTCAACATCGGCGCCTGGATGCCCGGCAACCTGGAGACCGGCGTGCCGGAAGCATCCGGTGACTGGCGGGTGGCCCCGCTGCCCGTCTACGAGGCCGGCGATGTCGCCAGCGCCGAGAACGGTGGCGGCGGCGACGCCGTGCTTGCCCAGAGCAAGAACAAGCTCGCAGCGGCCGGCTTCGTCGAGTTCATGAACTCCGGTGAAGGCACCCAGATCTCCATCGACGCCGGCGGCTTCCCGTCCACCGTCGCCGACCTCGAGTCCGAGGAGTTCCTCGGCGCCGAGAGCGAGTACTTCGGCGGCCAGAAGATCAACGAGGTCCTCGTCCAGTCCGCCAAGGACGTCGTCGAGGGATGGAGCTACCTGCCGTTCCAGGTCTACTCGAACAGCATCTTCTCCGACACCGTCGGCCAGTCCTACGCCGACAAGACCGACCTCAACACGGGCCTGACCGACTGGCAGAAGGCCATCGTCGCCTACGGCAACGAGCAGGGCTTCACGGTCACCGAGTAACGCAGCGGCACAGGGTGGGCCCGTCCGACCGGACGGCCCACCCTTTGCGCACCATCAGCTTCCAACCAGAGGATCTCCTTCGTGTTTCACGCCCGGCTCAGCATCACCCGCGACGACATCGTGGCCCCCGTCTCACCCCGGCTCTTCGGCTCGTTCGTCGAGCACATGGGCCGCTCGGTGTACACGGGTATCTACGAACCCGGGCACCCCACCGCCACCGCGGATGGCTTCCGCCAAGACGTGCTGGACCTCGTGCGTGAGCTGAACCCCAGCCTGATCCGCTACCCGGGCGGCAACTTCGTGTCGGGTTTCCGCTGGGAAGACAGTGTCGGCCCCGACCGCCCCACGCGCCTGGATGTGGCCTGGCACTCCGTGGAGACCAACGAGGTGGGCCTGCACGAATTCGCCGACTGGGCCGAGAGCGCCGGCGTCGAGATCATGCAGGCCGTGAACCTGGGCACCCGGGGCATCGCCGAGGCCGCCGCCCTGCTCGAATACTCCAACCACCCGGCCGGCACCGCGCTCAGCGACCAGCGCCAGGCCAACGGCCGCACCGAACCGTTCGGCATCCGCGTCTGGTGCCTGGGCAATGAAATGGACGGCCCCTGGCAGATCGGCCACAAGACCGCCGAGGAATACGGCCGCCTCGCCGCCGAAACCGCCCGCGTGATGAAGTGGGTCGACCCCACCATCGAACTCGTCGTCGCTGGCAGCTCCAACGCCGAGATGCCCACCTTCGGCAGCTGGGAACGCACCGTTCTCGAGCACACCGCGGAGCTCGTCGACCACATCTCCCTGCACGCGTACTACGAGGAAAAGCCCGGCGACCTCGGCAGTTTCCTCGCCTCCGGCGTGGGCCTCGACCGCTTCATCGGCGACGTCGCCCAGATCATCGACGAGGTCACCGTGGAGCAGGGCCTCGACACATCCATCGGCATCAGCGTCGACGAGTGGAACGTCTGGTACCAGACCCGGTTCAACGAGGTCGACAAGGAACCCCTGTTCGCCGGCGACTGGAACACGCAGCCGCGCCTGATCGAGGACGAATACAACGTCAGCGACGCCGTGGTGGTGGGGTCCCTGTTGATCTCCCTGCTGCGCAACAGCGATCGGGTCAGCATGGCCAACCTCGCCCAGCTCGTGAACGTCATCGCGCCGATCCGTTCCGAGCCGAACGGTCCGGCCTGGCGCCAGACCACCTTCTTCCCGTTCGCTCTCACCGCAACGGCCGCCCACGGCGACGTGCTGGCCGCGACCATCCACTCCGACACCTACGACACCAGGGAACACGGCACCGTCGACCTATTGGATGCCGCGGTGACCGCTACTGACGAGGAGATCGTCTTGTTCCTTGTCAACCGTTCCAGCTCCGACCCGCTCACCCTCGAGGTAGACCTGGCCGGCGCCCCCGCCGACTCGGTGCTCTCGGCGCAGAGCCTGTTCGCGCCGGAGGGTGGTGACCGGTTCGCCGCCAACACGGTGGATCATCAAAACACCGTGCACCCGGTCGACTTGACGGATGTGACACTGGCCGACGACGGCACCGCCGCCACGGTCGTGCTGCCCGCGCTGTCCTGGTCGATCGTGCGTCTGGCCGCCAAGGCTGCAGCATGAGCGCCGTGAGCTCGACCATTGCGACCGATCGCTGGGTGCGCTGGCCCGAGGCGCACACCCTCGCCGACGGCACCGAGAGCCTGCCCGCCGACGCCGCCCGCATCGGCTACGGCGCCGACTACAACCCCGAACAGTGGCCCGAAGCGGTCTGGGCCGAAGACATGCGCTTGATGCGCGAGGCCGGTGTCAACATCGTCAGCGTCGGCATCTTCTCCTGGGCGCTGCTGCAGCCCACCCCCGACAGCTGGGATTTCGGCTGGCTCGACCGCGCCATCGACCTGCTGCACGCCAACGGCATCGCCGTCGACCTGGCCACCGCCACCGCCAGCCCGCCGCCGTGGCTCACCGAATTGCACCCGGAGGTGCTGCCGGTGAACCGGGTCGGCGAGACCATCTGGCCCGGCGGCCGCCAGCAGTGGCGTCCCACCTCACCGGTGTTCCGCCGCTACGCGCTGGCCCTGGTCGAGAAAATGGCCGAGCGCTACGCCGACCACCCGGCCCTGTCGATGTGGCACATCAGCAACGAGCTCGGCTGCCACAACGTCTACGACTTCTCGGACGACGCGGCAGCGGCGTTCCGCGCCTGGCTCGAGGCCCGTTACGGCACCCTTACCGAGCTCAACCGGGCCTGGGGCACCGCCTTCTGGTCGCAGAACTACACCTCCTGGAACCAGATCCTGCCGCCGCGGCTGGCCGCGACACATCCGAACCCCACCCAGCAGCTCGACTTCGCCAGGTTCTCCAGCGACGCCCTCAAGGACTACCTCGTCGCCGAGCGGGAGATCCTGCGCCAGATCACGCCCGACGTGCCGATCACGACCAACTTCATGGTGATGGGCGAATCCCGCGGCATGGACTACGCCGACTGGGCCGGCGAGATCGACCTGGTCTCCAACGACCACTACCTGCTCGTGGCCGACCCCGCCGCGTTCGAGGAGCTGTCGTTCTCGGCCAACCTCACCGGTCAGATATCCGGCCGGGCGCCGTGGTTCCTGATGGAGCACTCCACCAGCGCCGTCAACTGGCAGCCGGTGAACCAGGCCAAGACCCCCGGCCAGCTGCGCCGGGACAGCCTCACTCACCTGGCCCACGGCGCCGACGCGATCTGCTTCTTCCAGTGGCGCCAGTCCCTGGCCGGCGCCGAGAAGTTCCACTCCGCGATGCTCCCGCACGCGGGGGAGAACAGCTCGGTGTTCCGGAGCGTCACCCGCTTCGGCGGCGAACTCGCTTCCCTGGCCGAGGTCGCCGGCAGCCGCACCAAGCAGGCCCGCATCGGCATCCTCTTCGACTGGGACTCCTGGTGGGCCTCCGAACTCGACTCGCACCCCACCGAGCTGCTGCGTTACAAGGCCGAGGCCATGGCCTGGTACACCGCCGCGCTCACCAATGGCCTGCAGGCCGACATCGTGCCGGCCCGGTCGGTGCTGAGCGGTCACGGCCTGGCCGGGTACGACGTCGTCATCGCGCCGATGCTCTACATCGTGCCGCAGCCGCTGGCGGATGCCCTGGCCGACTATGCCCGCACCGGCGGCCACCTGGTGGTCGGCGTGTTCTCCGGCATCGCCGACGCCGACGACCACATCCACCCCGGTGGTTACCCCGGCGCGTTCCGCGAGCTGCTCGGCGTGCGCGCCGAGGAGTTCGGCGGCCTGCAGCCGGGCCAGACCGTCGGCCTGTCCGGCGACCTGCCGGCCGGGTCCACCGGGTCGCTGCTCACCCACGACGTCACCGTGGCCTCCGATGTCGAGGTGCTCGCCCGCTTCCAGGGCGGCCCGTTCCCCGGTGTGCCGGCGGTGACCAGCCGCGTGGTCTCGACGGAGTCCGGCGGCCGGGCCAGCTTCGTCGCCACGGTCCTCGACCCCGACGCGCTGGTGGCGTTGGTCGGCCGGTTCGCCGCCGCCGCCCGCATCGTCTCGCCGCTGCCGGATGCCGTGCACGGCATCGTGCAGCTCGCCGTGCGCCAGTCCGACGACACGGAGTATCTCTTCTACATCAACCACTCCGACCAGGCCGTGACCGTACCGCTGGGCAAGGCCGACGGCACGCTCGTGGCCGTCGACCTCGGCGGCAGCACCCTCGCCGCGGACTCGCTCACCCTCCCGGCCACCGGCGTCGCCGTGCTCGGCCGCGCCCGAACGGCGGCCTGATCATGGGCGCGTTCGAGATCGGCGACGAGGATTTCCTCCTCAACGGTGAGCCGTTCCGGGTGCTCGCCGGGGCCATCCACTATTTCAGGGTGCACCCTGATCATTGGGCCGACCGCATCCACAAGGCCCGCCTGATGGGCCTGAACACCATCGAGACCTACGTGGCCTGGAACGCGCACTCGCCGGCTCGTGGCGGTTTCGACACCGAGGGCCAGCTCGACCTGGCCCGTTTTCTCGACCTGATCGCCGCCGAGGGCATGTACGCCATCGTGCGGCCCGGCCCGTTCATCTGCGCCGAGTGGGACAACGGCGGCCTGCCCGGCTGGCTGTTCACCGACCCGGCCGTGGGGGTGCGGCGGAACGAACCGCTCTACATGGCGGCCGTGGCCGAGTACTTCGAGCAACTGCTGCCGATCGTGGCGTCCCGGCAGATCGACCGGGGCGGCCCGGTCATCCTGGTGCAGATCGAGAACGAGTACGGCGCCTACGGCGACGACAAGGATTACCTGCGCGCGCTCGTCGAGCTCAACCGGGCCGGCGGCATCACGGTGCCGCTGACCACCATCGACCAGCCCACCGACCAGATGCTCGCCGACGGCAGCCTGCCCGAGTTGCACAAGACCGGCTCGTTCGGCTCCCGCGCCATCGAGCGCCTGGCGGTGCTCCGCCGCCACCAGAGCACCGGCCCGCTGATGTGCGCCGAGTTCTGGAACGGCTGGTTCGACCACTGGGGTGCGCACCACCACACCACCTCCGCCGAGGACTCCGCCCGCGAGCTCGACGACCTGCTCGCCACCGGCGCCAGCGTGTCGCTGTACATGTTCACCGGCGGAACCAACTTCGGCTTCACCAACGGCGCCAACGACAAGGGCGTCTTCCAGCCCACGGTTACCTCCTACGACTACGACGCGCCTCTCTCGGAGAGCGGTGAGGTCACCGCCAAGTACCTCGCCTTCCGCGCGGTGCTCGCCAAGTACGCACCGGTGACCGGGTCGTTGCCGGCCCCGGCCGTGCCCGCCCCGGCCTTCGAGGTGTCGCTGGACGAGTCGGTGTCGCTCTGGGAGGCCCTGCCCGAGCTGGCCGACGTCACCGTCGCCCCGGCCACCGGTCTGCCCAGCATGGATGCCCTCGGCCAGTACACCGGGTTCGCCCTGTACCGCAGCCGGGTGGCTTCGGGCTCCCGGGTGCTGTCGTTCGCCGAGGTGCGCGACCGCGCCCAGGTGTTCGTGGACGGCAATCCCGTCGGCGTGTTGCACCGCGACCACCACGACCGCTCGATCAGCCTGCCGCCGGGGGAGCGCCTCGACCTCCTCGTGGAGGACCAGGGCCGGGTCAACTACGGCCCGCGCATCGGTGAGGACAAGGGACTGATCGGCCCGGGCACCCTCGACGGCGCCGACCTTGTTGACTGGCAGGTGCTGCCGCTCGACGTCGACGGGTTCGTCCGCTCCGGCAGCGCCCTGTTCACCCCGCAGGCGCCTCGCCGCGGCGTCGTGATGCACACCGGCCCGGTGGATCTGGACCTCGATGTGGATCTCGACCTATCCGTCAACCTCACGCCCACCCCGACTCCCACGCTCACGGCGGCCCCGGCGATCGTCGTCGCCGAGTCGCTCAGCGGCCCCGCATTCGCACGCGGCCGATTCGCCGCCGAGCCCGGGGTGGACCTGTTCCTCAGCACCGCCGGCTGGGGCAAGGGCCAGGCCTGGATCAACGGCTTCAACCTCGGTCGGTTCTGGGACCGTGGCCCGCAGACCACCCTCTACGTGCCCGGCCCGGTGCTGCAAGCCGACAACGAGCTGGTCATCCTCTGCCTGCACGGCACCGAGAGCACCCTGGCCCGCTTCGTCCCCCGCCCCGACCTCGGCCACACCGACTTCTAGCCCGCCCAACTGTTCCCCGAGCGGACAATTGCGCCCGGTACGCCGGGCGCAATTGTCCGATTCGGGCACAGTCGCGCCGCTTCGCCTGCCGGGGACAGCCCGCGGCCCCGGTGCGTAACGGCAGAGCCGGGCGGATGCGCATCCGCCGCCCTGTGCAGGAACCAACCGGGGTGTCAGTGGCAGCAAGTACGATTGACCTCGTGGTTACCGCCCTGTATCGCCGTTACCGGCCAGAGACTTTTGCCGAAATGATCGGTCAGTCCCAGGTGACCGATCCACTCATGACCGCCCTGCGCACCAACAGGGTCAATCATGCCTATCTCTTCAGCGGACCTCGCGGCTGTGGCAAGACCACCTCCGCCCGCATCCTCGCCCGCTGCCTCAACTGCGCAGAGGGCCCCACCGACACTCCCTGCGGCGTCTGCCCCAGCTGCGTCGAGCTCTCCCGCGACGGCAGCGGCTCCCTCGATGTGGTCGAGATCGACGCGGCCAGCCACAACGGTGTCGACGACGCACGCGACATCCGCGAACGCGCCATCTTCGCGCCGGCCCGCGACCGCTACAAGATCTTCATCCTCGACGAGGCGCACATGGTCACCCCGCAGGGCTTCAACGCGCTGCTGAAGATCGTCGAAGAGCCGCCGGAACACGTGAAGTTCATCTTCGCCACCACCGAGCCCGAGAAGGTCATCGGCACCATCCGCTCGCGCACCCACCACTACCCGTTCCGGCTGGTGCCGCCGGCGCCCATGCTCGACTACGTGCAGCAGCTCTGCGACAGCGAGAACATGACCGTCGCGCCCGGCGTGCTGCCGCTCGTGGTGCGTGCCGGCGGCGGCTCGCCCCGCGACACCCTCTCGCTGCTCGACCAGCTCATGGCCGGCTCCGAGACCGACGCGATCGAGTACGAGCGCGCCGTGGCCCTGCTCGGCTACACCCACGCGACCCTGCTCGACGACGCGATCGACTCCATCGCCGCCCGCAACTCCTCGGCCGCGTTCGACGCCGTCGACCGCGTCATCCAGACCGGTCAGGATCCCCGCCGCTTCGTCGAAGACCTGCTCGAGCGCATGCGCGACCTCATCATCGTGGCCGCCACCAGCGCCGCCGCCGCCGCGGCCGTGCTCCGCGGCGTGCCGCAGGACGAACTCGACCGCATGCACGTGCAGGCGTCCAAGTTCGGTCCCGCCGAGCTGAGCCGCACCGCCGACATCCTCAACGCCGCGCTCACCGAGATGACCGGCGCCACCTCGCCGCGCCTGCACCTCGAGCTGATGATCGCGCGCGTGCTCGTCCCCGCCACCGACGACAGCACCCGCGGCGCCCTCGCCCGCGTCGAACGTCTCGAGCGCCGCATCGGCGTCGACGGCGGCAGCACGGATGCGCCGGCCGACGCCGCTCCCGCCGCCGCGGCCCCGCGCACCCCGGCTGCTGCACCGGCGCCGCGCACCCCTGCCGCGGCATCCGCCCCGCGCACCCCCGCCGCACAAGCGGCCCCTCCGGTCGCGACCCCGCCGGCTGCGACGACCGTCCCTCCAGCCGCCCCAGGCTGGGCCACCCGGACGCCGGGCACCCCCGCTGCCGTGCCGGTCGAGCCCGCGTCCGCGGAAACCACCAGCCCGGCCGCCGATGTCAGTCCCGCCGGCCCGGCCGCCGACCGTCCCGATCCGACCGCCGAGACGCCGCCCGCGGCCCCGGCTGTGCCCGTCGGTCCGGTCACCCTGGCCCAGATCAAGGACGCCTGGCCCCAGATCCTCGAGGCCGTCAAAGAGGTCAAGCTCAGCGCCTGGCTCGTGGTCTACACCGCCCGCGTGCTCGATCTGCGCGGCGAAGACATTCTCGTGCTGTCCTTCCCCAGCGAGCAGGACATGCAGGGCTTCAAGGCCCAGCAGGCTCCCGGCCAGGGCGTTAGCGAGTTCCTCCGCGGCGCCATCGTGAAGGTGCTCGGCCTGCGGGTGAAGTTCATCGCCCGCGCCGACTCCGAAACCTTCGCGCCCGCACCCGCGTCCTCTGCCGAGATGCCCACCTCCGGACCAGCTGCCCCGGTGCGCCAGGGCAACTCGTCCGCAGCGGGGCAACTCGCGGAGGGGACCTCGACGAGCACCCCGACGACTTCGGCCGCGGCCGTCGACCTGCCATCGGCCGGTCCCGCCACCTTCGGTGGCCCGTCCGGCGCTGCCACCGCCAGCCCCACCGCTGGTACCGGCCCGGCGTCGGCCACATCCACCGGCACCGCCACGGCGACCCTCGCACCTCCGACCACCTCCACAGGGTGGGCCACCGTGGTCATCCCCGGATCCGCTGCGGCCCTGGCCGCGGCCGAGACCGCGGCCGGTGAACCCATCGTTGTCCCGCCCGTCCTCGGGGCACCCGGCAAGGCGTCCTCCAGTGCATCCACCGGGGCACCCGCCAGCGCGCCGACCGGCACCCCCGCCGGGACAGCCGGCGCGCCCGCCGGCACCCCGGACGGCACCCGCGCCCCGACCGACACAGGCACCCCGGATGGCACCGCCCCGTCGTCAACATCCGCCGCCGCACCCCGATCTGCCGCACCGCAGTCCGCGCCGGCCTACGACTACGCGCCCGAGCCCGACTTCGAGCCGCCCTTCGACGAGGAGCCGCCGCCCTACGACGACCTCCCGCCGGACCCGCAACAGTTCTCCGCGCCCCCGGAATCGCCCCGCGGCACCCGGCCGGCCACCCAGCAGGCCCCCACCCAGCAAGCCCCCGGCCAGCAGCAGCCCGGACAGTCGCCGACGGCATCCGCACCGACCGCTCCCGCCGCATCAGCCCAGCGCGGGGGAGCGCAGGGCGCCCCCGGCCGGCGCGCGCCCGCGTTCGCCGAGAAGCAGCGCTACGGCGAGGCCGTGGTGCGCGAGATCCTCGGCGCCACCTTCATCGAGGAACAGCCGCACGACCCGATCTCGCGACAGAGGAACGATAACTAAATGTACGAAGGCATCGTTCAGGAACTCATCGACGAGCTCGGCCGGCTGCCCGGCATCGGCCCCAAGTCGGCGCAGCGCATCGCGTTCCACATCCTGCAGACCAAGAACTTCGACGTCACCCACCTGGCCAATGTGCTGCTCGAGGTGCGCGACAAGGTGAAGTTCTGCGAGATCTGCGGCAACGTGTCCGAGCAGGACACCTGCATGATCTGCCGCGACCCGCGCCGCAACCCCACCTCGATCTGCGTGGTCGAAGAGGCCAAGGACGTCGTCGCCATCGAGCGCACCCGCGAGTTCAAGGGTCTGTACCACGTGCTCGGCGGGGCGATCAGCCCCATCGACGGCATCGGCCCCGACGACCTGCGCATCCGTCAGCTGATGACGCGCCTCGCCGACAACACCGTGCAGGAGGTGATCATCGCCACCGACCCCAACCTCGAGGGCGAGGCCACCGCCACCTACCTCTCCCGCCTGCTGACCACCCTCGACATCAAGGTCAGCCGCCTGGCCTCCGGCCTGCCCGTCGGCGGCGACCTCGAGTACGCCGACGAGGTCACCCTGGGCCGTGCCTTCGAGGGCCGCCGCACCGTCACCAGCTAGCCCGCCTGCCCCTGGGCTCGCCCGCCACGTATCCGCCCGCGCGGGCATCCGTCGCGGTCCGCGGCCGGGTGTCATGACAACTGTTGCCCGTGCGGACATGTGCGCCCGGTGTGCCGGCAACATTTGTCCGCTTTGGCCACAGTTGCGCCCGAATGCCGGGCAGCGTCGGCACCCGGCGGGGCGTCAACCCCGAGCGAAGGAGGTTCCGGCCAGACAGTTTACGGAATTGCGTACATATTCATGAGGAAAGTACGTAACAATAGTTGAATGACGTCGCACGATGACCAGGCCCATGAACTCGCCCAGCTGCGTGACCGGGTGGATGCGCTCGAACGGGCCATGCGAGCCGTCCTCAGTCCGGATGCTGCGTCCGTTCAGTCCGAGCCGGAGTCCGCTCCACCGGGCGCGTCCACGCCGCAGGTCCCCGCCGCCGCCGCTCCGTCTCCCGCCACCGACGTCTTCTGGGCGCTGAACACCGTCAAGTCGATGGTCCCGGCACCCGGCGCAGTGCTCTACACCGGCAGCGTCACCCTGCCCGGCGGGGGAGCGGCCGACTGGCAGTACGCCCTCCACACCGAGGACATCCTCGCCCGGGACTGGAGTCGCCCGTCGTCCACCTCCGCCCTGGCCGCCCTCGGCCACCCGGTGCGACTACGGCTGCTGCAGGCCATCGCCACCGGCACCGTCGCGGTGTCCGAGATCGCCGCTCTCGAAGGCGTCGGCACCACCGGGCAGGTGTACCACCACGTCAACCAGCTGATCGCAGCCGGCTGGGTGTACTCCACGTCCCGCGGCCACTACGGCATCCCGCCCGAGCGGGTCGTGCCGCTGCTCACCGTGATCCTCGCCGCGGGAGGAATCTGATGCCCGCCACCGCGCCCGCATCCGCGCCCGCATCCGCGCCCGCTCGGCGGCAATTGTTACCCGTGCGGACAAATGGTGCCGGTGCGCCGGGCGCAATTGTCCGGATTGGCAACAGTTGAGCCCGACGACGCGCTCGCCGACCACGCCTGCCCCACCTACCCGCCCGCCACTCGACGGAGGTTTCCGATGAAACGCCCCGCCCTCATCCGCCTGGCCATCGACGGAGGTCGCTCATGAAACGCCCCACTCGCACCCGCCTGATCGCCGCTGCCGCCGCCCTCGCCGTCATCGCGGTGGGCGTGCTGGCCGCCCCGCGCCCGCCCACCCTCTCGACCACGGTCACCGGCGATGTCGAACTCGCCCGCAGCCTCGCCAACGGGGCCGCCATCGAACCCGGCGCCCGCGACACCCTCGTCACCGCCGTCATCGACCCCGACGGGGTCACCTACGCCGGCCTCGGCGCCGACGAGACGACCGAGTTCGAGATCGGCTCGATCACAAAAACCTTCACCGCGCTGCTGCTGGCCCAGGCCGTCGACCGCGGCGAGGTCACCCTGACCGACCCGGTCGGCGACTACCTCGACCTCGGTGACAGCGCCGCTGCCGACGTCACCCTCGCCGACCTCAGCAGCCACCGGTCCGGCCTGCCCCGCATCGCGGTCACCGTGCCGGCGCTGACCACCAGCCTGTAGAACAGCTACCGCGGCAGCGACCCGTACCCGTACGACCTCGACGCCCTCCTCGAGCACGCCAGCGCCTCGCCGCTCACCGACCCCGGCACCGTCGCGTACTCCAACCTCGGCGTCGCCCTGCTCGGCCAGGCTCTCGCCGCCGCGGCCGGAACCGACTACCCCGAGTTGGTGCAGGCTCGCATCTTCGACCCCCTCGGCATGACCGACACCTCGATCGCGATCACCGCGGATGCCCTGCCCATCGGTGCCCGCACCGGCTACACCACGGCGGGCCGCCCGGCGGATGCCTGGACCATGTCCGCCTACGCCCCGGCCGGCGCCATCCGTTCCACCGTCGCCGACATGGCGCGCTACGGCCAGGCGCTGCTCTCGGCCGACCCGGCCCTCGGCGTGGACCCTGCCACGGTGCTCGACCCGCAAGGTCCCGCCGGAGCCGGCCCGCTCATCGGCCTGGCCTGGTTCACCCAGGCGCCGGAGGACGGCACCGCCACCTGGCACAACGGCGGCACCGGCGGGTTCGCGAGCATGATGGCCCTCGACCGGGCCGCCAACCGGGCGGTGATCGTGCTGGGCAACACCGCCACCAGCGTCGACGCCCTCGCCATGTCGATTCTGGAGGAGAACAAGTGATCGCCTGGATCCCATTCATCGTCGTGGTGGCCTTCGTCGGGGGCTTCACCGTCTCGGCCTGGTCACCGCGTTTCGGCGCCGCCCGCGACCGGCTGGCCCTGGCCACGGATGGTCTAGCCGCCGCCGGCATCCTCTTCGCGAGCCGGGCGCTGGTGGACTGGACCTCGACCACGGTCTTCGCCTGGTACGCCCTCGTGCTGCTCCTGGCCGTCGCCGCCGTGGGCGCTGTTCTCCGTTGGCGCAGCCTGCCGCCGCTCAAGGACCCCACCAAGCGCACTCGCCGCACCGTCGGCGCGGGTTTCGCGGCGGTCGTGATCCTCGGCCTCGTGGCGGTCACCAACCTCTAGCCCACGGACCCGGCCGGCCCACCGCCGCAACTGTTGCCCGTGCGGACATTTGCGCCCGGTGTGCCGGCCACATTTGTCCGCACCGGTAACAGTTGCACCCGGGCCGTGCGCACGGCGTCACATGAACGCCCGAGAATACGAACGCATTTAGGATGGGAGCGCGGGATGTCGCCGCGTACCCGGAAGCCAGGAGTGCCCACGTGAGCCTGATCGTGCAGAAGTTCGGCGGATCATCCGTTGCCGACGCCGAGAGCATCAAACGCGTTGCCAAACGCATTGTCGACACCAAGAAAGCCGGCAACGACATCGTCGTGGCCGTCTCCGCGATGGGCGACTCCACCGACGAGCTGCTCGACCTCGCCCACGAGGTCACCCCGATCCCGGCGCCCCGCGAGCTCGACATGCTGCTCACCGCCGGCGAGCGCATCTCCATGGCCCTGCTCGCCATGGCGATCAAGAGCATGGGCTACGACGCCCGCTCGTTCACCGGCAGCCAGGCCGGCATGATCACGGATGCCCAGCACGGCGCCGCCCGCATCGTCGACGTCACCCCCGGACGCCTGCGGGATGCCCTCGACGAGGGCGCCATCGCCATCGTCGCCGGCTTCCAGGGCTTCAACCGCGACACCAAGGACATCACCACCCTCGGCCGCGGCGGCTCCGACACCACCGCCGTCGCCCTCGCCGCCGCGCTCGGCGCCGACATCTGCGAGATCTACACGGATGTCGACGGCATCTTCAGCGCCGACCCTCGCGTGGTCCCCAAGGCGCACAAGCTCGAGCGGGTCTCCAGTGAAGAGATGCTCGAGCTCGCCGCCGCCGGCGCCAAGGTGCTCTACATTCGCGCCGTGGAATATGCCCGCCGGCACGGGGTCACCCTGCACGTGCGGTCGTCGTTCAACAACAACACCGGCACCATTGTCTACAACCCGGGCGCCACCAGCCCGTACGCCACCGAAATATTGAATGGAGAGCCCGTGGAAGAGCCCATCATCGCGGGGGTCGCCGCCGACCTCAGTGAGGCCAAGGTCACCGTCGTCGGTGTCCCCGACATCCCCGGCAAGGCCGCGCAGATCTTCAAGATCGTCGCCAAGACCAACGCCAACGTCGACATGATCGTGCAGAACGTGTCGGCCGCATCCACCGGTCTGACCGACATCTCGTTCACCCTGCCCAAGTCGGAGGGCCAGCAGGTACTCACCGCGCTCACCAACGAGCAGGCCAACGTCGGTTTCGCCGGCCTGCAGTACGACGACCAGATCGGCAAGCTCGCCCTGGTCGGCGCCGGGATGCGCACCAACACCGGGGTATCCGCGAAGCTGTTCGAGTCGCTGTTCGAGGCCGGCATCAACATCGAGATGATCTCCACCAGCGAGATCCGCATCTCCGTCGTCACCCGCGCCGACACCATCAACCAGGCCCTGCGCGTGGTGCACACGGCCTTCGGGCTCGACAGCGACGACGAAGCCGTCGTGCACGGCGGCACCGGCCGCTAAGGCCCCGTCCCACCCGCGCGGCAGCCAACTGTTGCCCGTGCGGACATTTGCGCCCGGTACGCCGGCACCATTTGTCCGCATCGGCAACAGTTGCTCCCCGCGGCCCCCCCCCGGGCACCCACCGGCCCGCCGGCCCACCGGATGCCGAAACCCGCGCACCCCCGGCATAACTCCTGCAATTTCTGCCAAAAACTCCGGTTTTGTCCCGTTTGGGCTCCAACCGGGGAGAATTGCAGGAGTTATGCGCATCCCGGCACGAGACCGACCCGCACCAGACTTGACTGAGTAAGGACCACACAGTGACCAGCACCGCAGCCACCAGCACCGAAGCACCCCGCCGCGCCGGGATCAACATCGGCGTCGTCGGCGCCACCGGCCAGGTCGGCGCCGTCGTGCGGCGCCTGCTCGAGGAGCGCGACTTCCCGGTCGCCAGCATCCGCTACTTCGCGTCCGCGCGCTCTGCCGGCACCGTGCTGCCCTACAAGGGCGAGCGGATCGTCGTGGAAGACGCCTCCACCGCCGACCCCAGCGGACTCGACGTCGCGATCTTCTCCGCCGGCGCCACCCTGTCCAAGAGCCAGGCGCCCCGGTTCGCCGCGGCCGGCGTAACCGTGGTCGACAACTCATCGGGCTGGCGGATGGACCCCGACGTGCCGTTGGTGGTCAGCGAGGTCAACCCGGAAGCCATCGACCAGGCCGTCAAGGGCATCATCGCCAACCCGAACTGCACCACCATGGCCGCCATGCCGGTGCTCAAGGTGCTGCACGACGAGGCCGGCCTCGAACGGCTCATCGTGAGCACCTACCAGGCGGTCTCCGGCAGCGGCCTGGCCGGCGCCCAGGAGCTGGCCAGCCAGATCCGCGCCGCGGCCAGCGACGACAACCTCCTCCAGCTGGTGCACGACGGCTCCTCGGTGAGCATGCCCGAGCCCACCATCTACAAGCGGCCGATCGCGTTCGACGTCATCCCGCTGGCCGGGTCGATCGTCGACGACGGCCTGTTCGAGACCGACGAGGAGAAGAAGCTCCGCAACGAGAGCCGCAAGATCCTCCAGCTGCCCGAACTTCTCGTCAGCGGCACCTGCGTGCGGGTGCCGGTCTTCACCGGCCATTCGCTGTCGATCAACGTCGAATTCAGCAAGCCGATCTCCGTCGCCCGCGCCACCGAGCTGCTCAGTGACGCGCCCGGCGTGCAGCTGAGCGACATCCCCACGCCGCTGGAAGCCGCCGGCGCCGACCCGAGCTTCGTGGGCCGCATCCGTCAGGACCCCGGTGTGCCCAACGGCCGCGGCCTGGCGCTGTTCATCAGCAACGACAACCTGCGCAAGGGTGCCGCGCTGAACGCGGTGCAGATCGCCGAGCTCATCGCCGCGAAACTCGCGACCCACGTCGACATCGGATAGGCCCGCAGGCACGCGGTCGAGGTCCGCTCCGCTAGTGTCAGAGCTTGTGGAGACGATCAGGGCAGCAGGAACCGGGAGCCGGGTGGCTTTCGCCGTATTCGCGGCGACCGCGCTGGCGCTCATCGGCTCCGCGCTCATCCAGCTCGTTCTCGGCGGCAACGCTGAACACCTGTTCATCGCCCTGACGGCCGTGGCCATCACGGGCATCCTCGACATCCCCCGGCTCCGGCTGGGCACGGTGCCGCACCGCAGCCCGGTCGTCAGCCTGCCCATCGTGGTCGTGCTGGCCGTCGACCCGGTCTTCGCGCCGCTGATGTCGGTGGGCCTGGTCTGCCTGGGTGTTCTGATCGTGGTTTGGGTCCGCGCCCGACGGCCCGAATTGGCGTTGTACGCGGCCGGGCTCACGGGTCTGGGCGGTGCCGCGTTCGCCGGCGTCCTCGCTCTGCTCGCGTCCCTCGACGTGACGGCCG
The DNA here is from genome assembly GCF_035984795.1 of Cryobacterium sp. MP_3.1. NCBI lineage: Bacteria > Bacillati > Actinomycetota > Actinomycetes > Micrococcales > Microbacteriaceae > Cryobacterium > Cryobacterium sp. MP_3.1. The sequence continues at coordinate 105,609 of NZ_JAXCHV010000002.1, forward strand.
CCGGCGTCGCCGCCGCAGCAGCGCTCGCCTACTTCACCACGGTGGTGGCGCTGGAGGCTGTCCGCCGGCGGTTCGACCGGACCGGCCTCGACCTCGGCCCCGGACGACAGTACTCGGTGCCCCGTCTGGTCCTGATCGGCGGCGGGTTCGCCGGGTTCTGCGCCCTGATCAGCCAGTGGACGCATCCGTTCTTCGACACGCGCACCGATACACTGGCCACCGCCGTCACCCTGGTGCCGCTCGCGATCGTCGGCGGCGGCACGATCCTGCTCGTGCGCGCCATGTCGATGCGCCGCCGTCTGGCCGGCGTGGTCGACGGGGTCATCGATCTCAACGCCACGAACCACTTCGTCAAGTCCGGCGGGCAGGCCACCCCCATCACCATCAGCCCGGCCAGCAGCAGCGTCGACCTCGCCAGCGTGCTGCGTCGCGCCGCCATCGCCACGGTAGGCGTCGAATCCGCCGGCATCCGGCACGAGCCGGCCGGCCTGGGCGAGATCGACGCCCCGCTGTCGATCGGACCGCTCGGCCAGTACCTGGTGGCCCGCCGCGACGTGATGGACTACCCGTTCACCGGGGATGACCGCCGCGCCCTGCAGGCCCTCGCGCACACCGCCGACGTGGTCTACGCCGCCCGGGAGAGCATCGGCGGACTCACCATCCGCGCCAACACCGACCCGCTCACCGGGCTGCCCAACTACGGTGCCTTCCAGGATGCCCTGGCCAACATCAACGACCACCGCGACTACTCCGAGGCGCTGGCCGTGCTGTTCATCGACCTCGACGACTTCAAACGGATGAACGACCGCTACGGCCACCAGGCCGGCGACGAGATCCTCAGTGAGATCGGTCGTCGACTCAGCGCCGTCATCCGCCCCTACGACGTCGTCGCCCGTGTCGGCGGTGACGAGTTCGTCGTCATCCTCACCCGGCTGTCGTCGTTGGCCGAGGCGAAGCTGCTGGCCGAGAACATCATGGAGGCCACCGGCGAGCCCCTCGCCGTCAGCGGCACCGTGCTCAACCCGATCCTCAGCATCGGCCTGGCCTACTCCGCGCACCGCGAGACGGATGTCAACCAGCTGCTGCGCGATGCCGACCGCAGCATGCTCGCGATCAAGAAGTCCCGCCGCCGCGGCGGCCCGGCCAACGAGAGCAGCATCAACATCTCCGGGCACCGCTCGTCGCAGATGAACGACATCGTCGCTCGCGCCATCGACGAGGACCTGCTCGAACTGGCCTTCCAACCGATCGTGAGCCTGGTCACCGGCCAGATCTGGGCCTTCGAGGCGCTGGTGCGGTACTCCGACCCCGAGCTCGGCCCGTTGTCGCCGCCGTCGCTGGTGGAGAAGGCCAAGAGCCTCGGCCGGCTCGACGCGCTCACCCGCCAGGTGGCCCTGAAGGCGATGGCCGCCGCCGCGGACTTCCGGCTGATCGAACCGCGCATCGTCTGCATGACCATCAACGTCGAGGCCGGCCAGATCCTGCCGCAGCGGGTCGGCAGCTTCGTCGAAGAACTGGCCGACCGCTACCCGGGCATCTCGCTCTGCCTCGAGCTCAACGAACGCTCCGTCGCCCGGGTGTCCACCGCGGTGCGCGCCCAGGCCGACCACCTCCGCGACATCGGCATCATGATCGCCCTGGACGACTACGGCTCCCAGGATTCCTCGGTCGACGCGCTGGTGCGGATGCCGATGGACATCCTCAAGATCGACAAAAGCCTCGTCGACGACCTCGACGATGTGCGCCAGCGTGAGGTGCTCACGGCCCTGCAAGGTTTCGGTGACAACCTCGAGTATTCGATGATCGTGGAGGGTGTCGAGAACGAGGCGATGGCCACCCATCTCTCCGCGTTGGGCATCCGCAGCGCCCAGGGTTTCCACTACGGCGTGCCGCGCAGTTTTGAAAAGACCCTCGCCCGCCTCGAAGAGTTCGGGGCTGCCGCGGTACTGCCCGTGCGCGCCGCGTCTGAGCTTCCCCTCTGAACGCTAGGGTCGCAGTATGGTCGAGCAGAGTTTGAGGTTGCCGCACGTCGGCGTGCGGGAGCGCGTTGAGCGGTCCGTTTTCCTCTCCCAGCTGCTCCTGGCCGCGGCCACCCTGCTGCTCGTCGCGGTCACGGTCGCCAAGGACGCGTCCATGTTCGTGGAGCCGCTCTACTTCCTCGGCGTCATGGTCATCTTCGCCACCACCGGGCTGGCCGCCGCCGTGCCCTGGCGCCGGCTGCCCAAGATCTGGATCATCGTCCTGCCGCTGCTCGACATCGTCGGGCTCACCCTGGCGCGCGAGGCGCAGCCGCAGCTCGGTGTCAGCTTCCTGCTGGTGTTCCCGGTGATCTGGCTGTCGACCCACTTCGGTCAGGCCGGCGCCGCCGGCAGTGTCATCTTCGCCAGCGTGCTGCTCTGGGCCGGCCTGCCGTTGAAGCTTCTCACCGACCCGAACAACGCCACCGGCTACGCCACCTCGCAGGCGCCGCTGCTGGCCGTCGTGACGATCATGCTCGCGTTCGTGGCCTCCGTCACCTACACCACCAACCGGCGGGCGCTGGCCCAGCGGGTGCTGCTCACCCAACAGGCCGGACTGTTCGAGGCGGCCCTGCAGCGCTCCCGGCGCCAGGAGCAGACCCTCGACGAGATCTTCAACACCGTCGACTTCGGTGTGGTCGGCTACGACAGCGACGGACGGGTCAACTTCGTCAACCGGGCCCAGCGGTCCATGCTGACCCGGTTCGGCGTCAGCGACGGCATCGGCCTGGCCACCATCGTCTACAAGGAAGACGGTGTCACGCCCTTCGACGGTCCCGACCGGCCCACCCAGCGCGCCATCCGCGGTGAAACCGTCGACAGGGTCACGGTGTGGCTGGGTTCCCCCGACCAGCCGCAGGCCGCCGTGCTCGTGTCGGCCCGGCCCATCCACGACCACACCGGCCGGTACGACGGCGGCGTGATCGTGACCCGCGACGTCACCGCCGAGGTGCGGGCCGTGCAGGCCAGGGACGACCTCGTCGCCTCGGTCTCCCACGAGCTGCGCACCCCGCTCACCTCGATCCTGGGCTACCTCGAACTCGCCCTCGACGACGAGACGATCGACCCCGACACCCGCCGGATGCTCGAGATCGCGTCGAAGAACTCCGACCGGCTCCTCGAAATCGTCTCCGGCCTGCTCACCGCGGCCAGCGAGTCCAAAGAGGGTCTCGCGCTCACCGTCGCGCCCTGCGACCTGTCCGCGATCATCACGGAGGCCGTCGAGTCGGCCGAGCCGCTCGCCGCGCAACGCGGCATCCGGTTCGAACTGGCCGAGCTGGTGCCGATCACGGTCACCGCGGACGCCTTTCGGCTGCGCCAGGTGATCGACAACATCTTCTCCAACGCGATCAAGTACAACGTGGAGTCCGGCAAGGTCAGCGTCGAGGTGCTGGAGGTGTCCTGCGGCATCGAGGTGCGCGTCGCCGACACCGGCCGGGGCATGAGCGAAGACGAACAGGGCAACCTCTTCGACAGGTTTTACCGGGCCGACTCGGTGCGGGGCTCCAGCGTGCACGGCACGGGACTGGGCCTGAGCATCAGCCGGGACATCATGCGCGAACACGGCGGCGATCTGCGCCTGGAGTCGACCAAAGGCAAGGGGACGACGGCAATCGCCACGCTCCCGGTAAACAGAGGTTGAGCGTGGCACGCCGCGCTCAACGGGGGACAACATGCACCTAGACGGACCCACCCTGCAGATGATCAGTGGGTTGATCACGATCCTGTGCGGGGTCTCATTCATCTTCAACACCGCGCTTAACCGCAACGACCCGCCCGGCCGTCTGTGGAGCCTCGCGTTCGTGGCGGGCATCATGGTGGCCGTCGGTTACGGCGTCTACATTGTCAGCGCCGAGGCATGGTGGTCGATCACCTTCGCCAACGTGTCCCTGGTCATCGCCGTCGGCGCGCTCTGGTCGGGCAGCAGGGTCTACAACGGCCGCGGCTCCGGCTTCGCCGTGGTGGGCGGCCTGGCCTTGGTCGTGGGCGTCATCAGCCTCCTCCCCGGCGCTGACGGCGGCGAGTGGGCCGGGGCTGCCCCGCTCTGGCTCGTCGTGGCGCTGATGGGCGCCTTGGGTGGCACCGAGGCCCTGCGCGGCCGGCTCCGCCGCAACGTCAACGGGCGGATCTTCGCGCTCGTGCTCTTCGTCGTCGCCCTCTTCTACTCCGGCCGCGCCATCGTCTTCACCGTGGACGGCGTCGACAGCGCCACCTTCATCACCTACTTCGACTCAGGCACCACCTCGATCCTCAACATGGCGCTCATCGTGACGGCCTGCGTCGCCACGTCGATCCTGCGCGCGGAGCGGGTCGGCAGCAACGCCGTCGGCGACATCACCGTGGGCATCCATTCGGCCGCGGGCGTGCTGTCCGGCACCGCGTTCCAGCAGGCCGCCACCGACCATCTGCAGCGGGCCGAACGGGCCGAGCTGGGCCTGGCCCTGATCGGCGCGGACATCGACAACCTCCCCGAGATCAACACGGCGTTCGGGCGCGTCACCGGTGACGAGGCCATCGCCCGCTTTGCGGACACCCTCCGCGGCAGCGCGCCACTGTTGGCGCAGATCGGACACCCGGCTGCCGGCCGCTTCTACGTGCTGGCCGCCGTCGGATCCGCCACCGAGGCTCTCACCATCGTGCAGCGGATGCAGAACGCCCTCGTCGACGGACCGATGGGGGAGTCCTACAAAATCCGGCTCACCGCGAGCTTCGGCATCGGGGACACCTTCGACCACGGGTACGACCTCGCGGCCCTCACCGCCGCGTCCGGTCGGGCCATCGACGTGGTCAAGCGCCGCGGCGGCAACGACATCGCCGTGACCACCGAAGCCGCCGTCACCCGCGACCCTTAACCGCGAAACAGCCGGCGGTGGCCTAGGGCACGATCGCGACGGTGATCTGGTCGCTGGCGGTCTGCTTCGCGAACGAGGCCGAGGTGGGCGTGGTCTGGATGAGCAGCTCGTAGGTGAACGACAGTGTGACGCTGGTGGCCGTCGGGTCGAGGGCCGACAGCACGTAGGTCTGTCCGTAGCTGTACGGCGCCTTCATGAGGTAGCCGGGCGCCATGGTGGTCTGGTCCACGAAGGGTGCGGGGGGCTCCAGCGCGCCCGTGGGCCCGGTGACGGCCGTAATGACGGTCATCTTGGACAGGAACACGTCCTGGCCGTCGTCGGTGCCGAGCGTGGCGCTGAGCGAGAGGCTCACGGGCTTGTTCGCGGCCGCGGTCCACTCGCCCATGTTCAGGCTCGAGGAGTAGTCCACGGTGAGCGCCGCATCCCCGGCCGTGATCTGGTGCCGGGTCGATCCCGTGGCCAAATCGTTCTCGATCGCCGTGATGGTGGCCTTGGTCTTCGGGGTCGCGGACGGGCTCGCCTCGAGGCCGGCCCAGGGGGCCTGACCGCAGGCGGAGAGAGTAATCGTGAGGCCGGCCGCACAGGCCAGCGCCGCGAGGCGGGTACGGGTTGACGTCGTCATGGGATCCCCCGGGGGTGCACTGGTGCGCGCGGGTGCTGCGCTGGTCTTGAGCATATCTTGTGAGAACCTTGCCCCCGGCCGGGGGTCAGACCGTGTTTTGCCCTGGCACAGTGGGGACTGTGAATGACAGCAAGAACGCCACCCAGACCGCGCCCAGCCCGGATGCCCACGCCAACGAGTTCAATTCGATGGTGGAGGGCCTGCCGACGTACCGGTCCACCGTGGGCTGCATCGTTCCCGCGTACAACGAGGCCGACTCCATCGCCGGCGTGCTCGACTCGCTGCTGGCCCAGACCCGGCTGCCCGACGTCATCCACGTGGTGGTCAACAACACCACCGACGACACCGTGAAGATCGCCAGCCAGTACGCCGGCCCGCACGAGGTCGTCACCGACGGCGTGATGCAGTTCACCGAGGTGTTCGTGCACGACATCGGGGTCAACCCCGACAAGAAGGTCGGCGCGCTCAACTACGGCTTCTCGCTCATCGAGGGCTGCGATTTCCTGCTCGGCGTCGACGGCGACACCACGGCGTCGCCGAACGCCGTGGAGCAGCTCGAGGCCGAGATCTCCTCGGACACCCGCGTCGGCGGCATCTCCGCGATCTACAGCATCGACGACACCGTGATCCAGGGCCTCGTCCCCAGCTTCCTCATCGCCGGCCAGCGCGCCCAGTTCGCCGCGTTCAACATGCAGAACATGCTCCGCGGCCGCAACATGGCCGTGCTCGGCGGCCAGTTCTCGATCTTCTCCATCAAGGCCCTGCGCGAGGTCATGGTCGACAGCCACCAGGCCACCCCGTGGGTCAAGGACAGCGAGGTGGAGGACTCCCTGCTCTCGCTGCAGATCAAGAGCGCCGGCTACCTCACCAAGATCAGCGCCCAGGCCCGCGCCAACGTGGGCGGCATGACCACGCTGCGCGGCCTGGATGCCCAGCAGGTCAAGTGGAACTTCGGCGCCATCGAGCTCATGTGGCCCGGTCAGCGCGGCGACACCAAGGGACAGCCGTTCCACCCCAACCTGCGCCTGCGCTGGCTCGAGAACTTCTCCATGATCGTCAACGTCATCACCCGGGTGATGTTCTTCATACTGCTGTTCGCCTCGCTCTCGATCGACGCGTTCGTGTTCAGCCCGATCTGGCTGATCCCGCCGGTCATCGCCATCCTGCTCAACTTCCGCACCGCCATGTCGATGAAGAGCCGCACCTGGAAGGACATCGTCTTCGCAATCGGGTTCCTTCCCGCCGAGATCTACATGTGGGTGCGGATCGGCCACTTCGTGCGCGCCTGGACCAAATTCGCCAGCAACAAGCAGGTCGACAACTGGGCCGAGCAGGCCAAGGCCGAGCGCGGCTCCGGTAACGCCTACCTGGTACCCCTCCTAGTGGGACTCGCCGCGGCCGCCGCGATGGTGTTCATCTGGTTGCAGCTACCCATCATGGTCCAGTCCACCATCCTGTGGATCGGATGGCCGATCCTTGGAGTGACCACAGTGCTGCAGACTTTGACTATGTTCTTCACACTGATCAAGCGTCACCGCGGCTACCGGGTGTGAGCGCCCACATCGAGGCCCTCGCCCTGCGCAAACTGCTCGCCCAGATGGGCGGCGACCAGAATATGCAGCGCCGCTTTGTGCACGACTTCGTGCACCTGTGGCACAGCCGGTCCCAGCGGCTGGCCGTGGCGCTGACCCAACGATTCCCGGATGCCGAGGAAGCCCACGTGGTGTTGCTGAGCATCCGCTCGAGCAGCACCATGGTGGGGGCGGTCACGGTGGAGGCCACCGCCGCGATGATGCACGACGCCCTGCGCGACGGTGACATCGAAGGCTCGGTGAGTCACATCAGCCGCCTCAACGAGGTCGGCGAGTTGGCCTGCTCCGACCTGGCCACCATGTTCGCGCTGCAGCGCTAAGCCGCGCCCATCCCGTCGGTCGAGCCTGTCGAGACCCCGCGACCCGAAAACGACCCCTAGTACGAGTCGCGCCCGGCCTGATCCGACGCCGCCAGCCGGTAGCCCACGCCACGCACGGTCTCCAGCCAGCGCGGGGCGGTGAGGCTGTCACCGAGCTTGCGCCGCAGGTTGCTCAGGTGCGCCTCGACGGCACGCTTGTCGGCCTCGTTCACGTAGTACGACGTCACGTAGCTCTCGCCGCGCAGCAGCAGCGCCAGGTCGGCCTTGCTGCGCACCCGCCGCTTCGACTCGAGCAGTGCGGCCAGCAGGTCGAATTCGGTGCGGGTCAGGTCCAGCTCAGTGGTGCCGAGCATGGCCAGGCGCATGTCGTTGCTCAGCCGCAGCCCGTTGTGCTCGATCCAGTCGTCGGCCCGTGCGTCACTGCTGGCGGATGCAGCGGTGCCGGCCTGGGGAAGCGGCACGGTCGCGACGTGCTGCCCGCTCATCGCAACCGGGGCCAGGCTCGGCGGCAGGTCGGCCGCCGGGGGAGCGGGCGCGGTGACCGGCGGAACGTACGCGGGGGTGTACTCGGGTTCCGCGGCGAGCTGTGCGCCGGCGGTCGGTGCGTACGCGGGGGCGGCGGGCTCGGTGATGACCTCGGTACCCTCCGGCGGCAGTGCCAGCCGGGGGCGGCGCAGCATGGCGTCAATGCGGGCGCGCAGTTCGCGCGGCCGGAACGGCTTGGTGAGGTAGTCGTCGGCGCCGGACTCCAGGCCCTGCAGCGTGTCGATCTCTTCGTCGCGGGCGGTGAGCATCACGAGGTAGGTGGCGCTGAATGCGCGAATCCGCTTGGCGGTCTCGAACCCGTCCATGCCCGGCATGCTCACGTCGAGCGTGGTGACGATCGGGTCGTACGCGCGAACCGCGCGCACCCCGTCGAGCCCGTTGCTCGTGGCGATGGTCTTGAACCCGGCCTGGGTGAGTACGGCTTCAAGCAGATGGCGGATGTCTGCGTCGTCCTCAATAATGACCGCTACCCTGCGTATTTCCCCGGTCGTCGACATACCTGAGTATATTACGCGGGTCGAGCATCCATCAGATAGACCCGATTCGGCCCGCCGCCCGGCTACCAGCCGGCAGCGGCCGCGAGCTCGAGGGCCCGCTCGTTCCACCATTCGCCGGCGGCCGGACCGCCGTTGCAGGTGCCGTCGCTCTCGCCCGGCTCCTTCACCCACAGATTCGCGTCGCGCAAGGCCCCATCCGTTGTGGCCTCGGGAGTGCCGCCCAGGGCCCGCCCGGCGGGGTTGCACCATTCGCCGTTGCCGCCCCGGCCGTTGCGCGAGGTGTCGACGACGAAGTGGGCCCCGCCGGTGAGCGCGGAGACCGCCTCACCGAAGGCCTGCTCGGCGGCCGAGTCGTTGTAGTTGGAGACGTTGGTCGCGAAACCGCGCACCTGCGCGACGCCGGCGCGGTTGAGCAGATCGGCGGCGGTGGCCGGGGTGAGCCAGTCGGAGTGGCCGGCGTCGAGGTAGACCGTGGCGACCGTGGGCGCAAAAGCGGCCACGCCCTGCTGAATCTGTGCCACCCTCTGCTCGACGTTGCCGCACTCGGTGGCCAGCGCCAGCGCATCCGGTTCGAGAATAACCACGGATGCCTTCAGCGTCAGCGCCGTCGCGATGGAGGCCACCCAGGTGGGATAGTCGCTCTCCGAGAGGCCGCCGGCCGAGAAGTTGCCGCAGTCGCGGTCGGGGATGCCGTAGACCACGAACACCGGCGTCTGCCCGACCTCTTCGGCGGCATCCGCGATGGCGGTGACGTCGGCCTGCACGGTGTTCAGCGGGTACTTCTCCGGCATCAGCCAGATCGCGGAGGGCTGCTCGGCCAGCTTGCCGAGGGTGGCGGCCGCGGCGGAGTCCGGGTCGGCGACCGCGGCGGCGGTGGCAGCCACCTGCGCGGTCGAGTTCGGGTTGGTATAGAAGGAGCGGCCGGCGAGAGGGTTGCCGGCGGCTGCGCTGGTGGCAGTGACCGCGAAGCTGCCGATGAACAGGCCGAGCGCCACGATGGGCGCAGCGAGTGCGATGATGCCCAGGGAAAGGCCGAGACGACTACCGGTCGAGTCCATTTTGCAACCTTATCGCCCGCATCCGGCGTTCGCAGCCGGGGGCTGCTGCGCCCCGGCGGAGCGGCCCGCGCGGCGGGTTAGAGTTAGAGCGTGAATTCAGAAAAGGTCGATGTCGCCCTGATTGGCGGGGGAATCATGAGCGCCACCCTGGCCACCCTGCTCGCCGAACTGCAGCCGGACTGGAACATCCAGGTCTACGAGCGCCTCGGTGAGCTCGCGCAGGAGAGCTCCAACCCGTGGAACAACGCCGGGACCGGCCACGCCGCGCTCTGCGAACTCAACTACATGCCTCAGGCTGCCGACGGCACCGTCACGGCCGAGAAGGCCGTCGCCATCAACGAGCAGTTCCAGATCAGCCGTCAGCTCTGGTCACACCTGGTGGAGACCGGGGTGCTGCCCGAGCCGGAGAAGTTCATCAACTCCACCCCGCACATGACCTTCGTGCACGGCACCGCCAACGTGGACTACCTGCGCAAGCGCATGGCCGTGCTCGCCGGTGAGCCGCTGTTCGCCGGGATGGAATACAGCGAAGACCCCGCCGTCATCGAAAAGTGGACCCCGCTGCTGACCAAGAAGCGCGCCGCCAAGCAGAAGATCGCGGCGACCCGCATCGAGTCCGGCACCGACGTGGACTTCGGCGCCCTCACCCGCTACCTGTTCGCCTCGCTCAAGAAGCGCGGCACCGACGTGCACCTCAACCAGCAGGTCACCGCAATCAAGCAGCAGGATGACGGCTCCTGGAAGCTCAAACTGCTCAGCCTGGTGGGTCGTTACACGAACACCGTCGAGGCCCGCTTTGTCTTCGTCGGTGCCGGCGGCGGCGCCCTCGCGCTGCTGCAGAAGAGCGGCATCCCCGAAATCAAGGGCTTCGGCGGCTTCCCGATCAGCGGCCAGTTCCTGCGCACCAACAATCCCGCCATCGTCAAACAGCACCAGGCCAAGGTCTACGGCAAGGCCGCCGTGGGCGCGCCGCCGATGTCGGTGCCGCACCTCGACACCCGGGTAGTGGATGGCGAGACCTCGCTGCTCTTCGGCCCGTTCGCCGGATTCAGCCCCAAGTTCCTCAAGACCAGCACCTGGTTCGACCTGCCTTTCTCCGTGCGCGCGCACAACCTCGTGCCGATGCTCGCCGTGGCCAAGAACAACTTCGGCCTGATGAAGTACCTGGTCGGCGAGGTTTTCGCCTCCCGCACGGCCAAGCTCAACGCACTGCGCGAGTTCATGCCCACGGCCAAGGCCGAGGACTGGGAACTGATCACCGCCGGCCAGCGGGTGCAGGTCATGAAGAAGGACGCCAAGGCCGGCGGCATCCTGCAGTTCGGCACCGAGGTCATCACCTCCGCCGACGGCAGCATCGCCGGGCTCCTCGGCGCCTCGCCCGGAGCCTCCACCGCCGCGCCGATCATGGTCGACCTGCTCAAGCGCTGCTTCCCGGGCGAGTACTCCCGCTGGGAGCCGCAGCTGCGCGAGATGGTCCCGAGCCTGGGCACCAAACTCTCCGACGATCCCGCCGCGGCCGCCGCCTCCCTGGCCGCCACCGCCAAGACCCTGCACCTCACCGCGTAGATCCTCTTCTGCTGGTCGAGCTCGTCCCGTCGGTCGAGCTGGTCGAGGTTGTCGAGCCCCGTGACCCGGCCTGCGCCACGCCCGCGGCCCGCATCCGCTGCCCGACTGCGAGCTATGCGGGTCAAGCGCCGCTATGCGGGTGGCGTGCCACCCGCATAGCGGCGCGTACCCCGCATACCGCCACGGCCGGCGGATGCGCCCCCAAGCCCGCCCCCGCCCCGCCGCCCACCCCGCGTGACACACCCACCACCTTGCATCCCACTCGAACATGTGTTCGACTGGATGCATGCGCTGGAGTGGACAGGAACTAACGACCGAGCAGGCCGGCGCGCTGCCCGGTCTGGCCCGGCTGAACAACCTGGTGCGCAGCGTCCGCACCCCCGAGTTCGACGGGATCACCTTCCACGAGGTGCTCGCCAAGTCCGCCCTCAACCGGGTGCCCGGCCAGAGTGCGATGCCGTTCGGCTGGACCATCAACCCGTACCGCGGCTGCTCTCATGCGTGCACCTACTGTCTGAGCCCGGAAACCCTCATCCTGATGGCCGACGGCCGCCAGAAACCGCTCTGGGAGGTGCGGGTCGGCGACGCAATCATCGGCACCCGCGCGGAAGGCTCCTACCGGCGATACGTCGAGACGACGGTCCTCGCTGCCTGGAACACCCGCAAGCGCGGCCACCGGATCACCCTCGCCGACGGCACCGAGATCGTGGCCAGCGGCGACCACCGATTCCTCACCGAACGCGGCTGGAAGTTCGTGACCGGCGCGATGAGCGGTATCGCGCAACGCCCGTACCTCACCACGAGCAACAAGCTCATGGGCTTCGGGCTCAATGGGCTCACCGAAACGACCCAGCCGCACTTTTTTGCACCCAACTACCGGCGAGGTTACCTGACAGGGATGATTCGGGGCGACGGCATGATGATCTCCCGGGATTATCCGCGTCGGGCTCGGGGCGGCAGCACGGTGCGCCTGTTCAGGCTGGCGTTGGCCGACCCAGAAGCGCTCAACCGCTCTCGCCTGTTTCTCGAGCAGGAGGACATTCGCACGCAGACCCGCCCCTTCGCCGTCGCATCCGATGCGAGGCGGTCAATCAACTCGATCTACTCCGGGAAGGCCGAGAATTACACTCGGATCACCGATCTCATCGATTGGCCGGAATCGCCGGACCCGGATTGGCATGCAGGGTACCTCGCGGGTGTCTTCGACGCGGAGGGATCGTGTTCGCAAGGGGTTCTGCGCATCAGCAACAAAGATGTCGCGATCCTCGACAACATCCAGCGGTCCATGGGCGCACTGGGAATCGATCACGTGCTCGAAGGCCCAAGGTCAAATGGTGTCCGCTGCGTTCGAGTGACCGGCGGTCTCCCGATGCGGTCGAGGTTCTTCAACTTGACCGGCCCAGCCATCGACCGCAAGCTCGCCATCACGGGCAGGGTGGTGAAGTCGGATGCCGAGCTGCAGATCATGGGGATCGACGACCTGGGTGTCACCATGGACATGATCGACATCACCACTGGCACCGGTGACTTCATCGCCAATGGCGTGATCAGCCACAATTGCTTTGCGCGCCCCACCCACAACTACCTCGACCTCAACGCCGGCAAGGACTTCGACAACGAGATCATCGTCAAGGTGAACGTGGCCGAGGTGCTCCGGAAAGAACTCGGCAAACCCACCTGGGGCAGACATCCGGTGGCCCTGGGCACCAACACCGACCCGTACCAGCGCGCCGAGGGCCGCTACCGGCTGATGCCCGGAATCATCGCCGCGCTCGCCGAATCCGGCACCCCGTTCTCGATCCTCACCAAGGGCACCCTGCTGCGCCGCGACCTCGACCTCCTGCACGAGGCCAGCCAGCAGGTGCCGGTGGACCTCGCCATGTCCATCGCCATCTACGACGACGCCCTGCAGCAGGCCGTCGAGCCGGGCACCCCGAGCACCAAGGCGCGGCTGGCCACGATCAGCGCGATCCGCGACAAGGGCATGGACTGCTCGGTGTTCCTGATGCCGATCCTGCCGTTCCTCACCGACACCCGCTCCCACCTCGACGAGGCCATGCGCCAGGCCAAGGCCGCCGGCGCCACCGGGGTGCTCTACAGCTCGCTGCACCTCAAGCCCGGGGTCAAGGAGTGGTACTCCCAGTGGCTCGAGCAGGACCACCCTGAGCTGCTGCCCAGGTACCGCGAGCTCTACAAGCGCGGCACCTACGCACCCAAGGAGTACCGCCAGTGGCTGGCCGAGCGCATCCAGCCACTGATCCGCGCGCACGGCCTGCAGCGCCGCACCGAGGACCCGGCCACCGGCGGCATCCTCTCCACGGCCCTTACCGCCTCGCCCGTCGGCGCCAGCACCGCCGCCCCCGGCAGCCCGAACGTCCCGCCCTCCCTGATCGCCGCCGAGCTGCCCCTGGACCTGACACCGACGCTATTCTGAGCGGCTGTCGCTCCAGCCGACCATCCGCAAGTCCCTCCGCCTGGCTCGAGTTGCTCAGGTCACGCCTAGCTGCCCGCTCCCTGCCCGAGTTATGCGGGTCAGACGCCGCTATGCGGGTGGCGGGCCAGGCGCATAGCGGCGTTTACCCCGCATGACGTCCCAACCAACGGATGCGGCGCCCCGCCGAGCCGCCAACCCCACGGACGATGGATATAGCGTCATTTGTTGCGGGCGCCAACGGCGATCGATAGGCTCTCGATCGCACCGGCGTCGGCGACTAGACAGCCTGCTGGGCACGGCGCTCAGAGATGGATCCGAATGTCGACGTCGTCGCGCAATCCGGTGGCCAGATGGACCCGTCTGAGCGGAGCCGTGCTCGCGTTAGCCGGCATGAGCCTGATCGCCGTGCCGCTCGTCGCGGCCGCAGACCCGGCCGGGCCAACGATGAACAGTGTCACGATCGAAGTGATGATCTTTGACCAGGATGCCCCGGTTCCCCTGGTCGGCAGCGTCGTGACGCTGCGAAATGAGACGAGCGGTCAAAACGCGGGCACAGGTAGGACCGGATCCGATGGCCGCGTCACGTTCGACGTCGATACGGCGGCCTCGTCGCAGTACTCCGCCGACCCGCAGTGGCCCGGCGGCAGCGACGACGATGACGCCCTGTGGTGGATGCGGGCGGAGTTCCGCGCCACGACCACGAACGTCGTGCCCATCAACATTCAGCACCCCTACCGATACCTCTCCGGGCGCATCACCGCGACGGACGGCACCACCGCGCTTTCGGACCTGACCGGCGGCGCCGCTGTCCTCAGCCGCGGAGACGCCATCCTGCAAACGATCCCACTGGCCGCCGACGGTACCTTCCGCACCCCCGCTGTGCCGACCCTCGACGCTGAGCAGTACCGGCTGAAGTTCACACCGCCGCCGGCCTACAAACTCGTCGACGGGCAGGACGCCGGCAGTGCGGCGTTCTCGCTGCCGGTTGACCCCGACGGTGCCACAACCTTCGACGTGTCGCGCCAGTTCTCTGTCGTGCCGCTCGTGACACCAGCGCCGACACAGACGCCGACGGACACCCCCACGCCGACTCCGACGGACACCCCGACCCCGACGGCCACCCCGACCCCGACCCCGACCCCGACGGCCACCCCGACCCCGACCCCGACCCCGACGGCCACCCCGACCCCGACGCCGACGCCTACGGCCACGCCGACCCCCACGGCCACCCCGGCCCCGGTCCAGTCACCCGGCGGAACGGGCACCGTGTTCTCCGGCGCGACCGGACTGAGCGGCAGCCTCAACGCCGTGTCCGAGAGTCAGCTTGAGGACCTGCTGGCCGCGACCGCCCAGGCTGGCAGCGGCAACACCGTCGGGCTCACCAACGAGACCGGCCAGGTGCTCGGTCTGGCGACCCGGCCGACAGCCGCGGACGAGCTGCAGCTGCAGGCCGTGGTCAGCAGGACCGCCAGCGCCATGCCCGGCGTCACCGTGACTGGCGTGCCCCTCGCCGCCGTTGATATCGAAGGGCTCATGCGGGAGGCTCAGCTCAAGCGTGTGAAACTGACGGAACAGAAGCTCTTCGACCAGATCAAGATCATTCAGGCTGGCAATGAGACCGCAATACGTCTCAACACCGCCAGGGCGCGCGTGGATGAATACATCAACAGCCCCAACCCCACCCGCTTCGCTGAGGCCGCGGCGGCAGTTCGAGCCGCCGGTCTAGGGACCGATCCGTTCCTGACGGCATCTCCGACCGATGCGACCGGGGCAGGGCGGGCCTTGAGCGCCACACTGAAGGGCCTCATCGACACGAACTCGAACAACCAGCAGATGGACATGCTCCGCCTGCAATCGTTGAGCAACAAGGTCAACGAGGCCTACGAGACCATGTTCAACACGATGAAGAAAATCCAGGATTCCCGCTCGAGCATCATCGGCAACCTGCGCTCAGAGCCCGTCGCCCTCGGCACAGTGCAGTGGGACAACGGCACGGTGACCGGCAACTTCGACCTGACCGCGGTTCCCAACGGCAGCCACCACCTCATCCTCAACTTCGCGGATCTGGGCGTGACTATTGTCGCCGACGTTACCGTTCAACGCGGCGCTCTCGCGGCTACTGGCGCGCAGGCGGGGGCGACGCCGGCAATCGGCCTCGGCATGCTGATCCTCGGTTTGGCCGGTGTCATCGGCGGGCCGCTGCTTCGCCGGCGCGAGCCGCGACTCGTCACGGCATAGCTGCAGCGGATGCCCACACCCGCGCACACCTGAGATAATCAGACGCGGAGAGGGCGCGATGTCACTTGGGTTACCCGACCACCTGGTCAAGGCCACGCTCAGCCGTGCCCTGGCCCGGGCGTCGCACTGGTTCGGCCTGGTCTGCCTGGCCGGCGCCCTGTTCTCGGTCCTGGCGCTGAGCGTGTTCCCGGTCACCGACTGGCTGCAGATCACCGTCGCCGCCATCCTCGGCATGGGCGCCCTGCTGGCAATCCTCGCCCGCTGGCGCACGGTGCCGCTCACCATCGCCTACCTGCTGGTCGGTGCCCTGTGCACCTACCTGTTCACCAGCGCGGTGCTGGGCATGCCCGGCGTCTTCCCGTCCTCGGACATGTTCCTGATTTCCCTACCCAAAATGGCCCTGATCATGGTCGGCGGCGCCGGCACCGGCGCGCTCGTCGGCGTGCTGTGGAGCACCCTGGGCTTCCTCCTCGCCGAGGCCGCCGCCACCCTCGCCATCTCGCAGACCCCCGTGCCCGACCGCCCCGACGTGTTCACCGTGGTCACCTATCTGTTCCTGGTCGGCGTGATGCTGCTAGACGGCCTCGCCCGCCGCACCGGACGCGCCGCCCAGCCCGCCATCCACCGCGCCGTGCAAGACGACGAGTCCCGCATCCTGCGCCACGACTTCGACGTGCGCGCCATCGCCCTCATGCACGACACCACCCTCAACCAGCTGGTGTCGGTGGCCCGCGCCAAACCCGGCCCGCTCAGCCGCGGCCTCGAGGCCGGCCTCCGCGAAACCCTGCAGACCCTTGCCGAGCGCGACTGGCTCACCCACGTCGACGAGCGCACCGCCGCCGCGGCGGGCAACGACGGATGGCTGTCCAGCGCCGTGTTCCGAGCCATCGACCGCATGCGCGACCGTGGTCTCGTCGTCGACATCACCGGCGACAAAGAGGCCCTGGCACGCCTGGACCCGCAGAGCGACAAGGAACTGGGCCTGGCGGTGCAGCAATGCCTGGTCAACGTGCTGCTGCACGCCGGCATCGTCACCGCCGAGGTGGTCATCGACGCCGACGGCCAGAACGTCTCGGTGATGGTGCTCGACGCCGGCCAGGGCTTCATGGAGTCCGAGACCGGCAACGACAGGCTCGGCCTGCGCCAGTCGGTGCGCAAACGCATCGAACGGCTCGGCGGCTCCGTGGTGATCTGGTCCCGTCCCGGCGCCGGCACCTCGGTGCTGCTCACCCTGCCCGCCCCGCCCATCGTGCCGAGCACCATCGCCGCGGCCGCCGAAGCCGCCGCCGAAACCGCCCCCGCCGCCGAGACGGCCCCGGCCGCCGAGTTGCCCCCGCCCGGACGAGTTGCCCCGGCACAGCAGGGCAACTCGACCGCAGCAGGGCAACTCGCGGATGCGCCCACCGACAAGGCCACCCCGTGACCGCCCACCGCGCCACGCAGCAGCGCCTCGACCCGCTGGGCACCCTCGCCGCCTGGCCGCTGTCGCCAGCGATCGCCTCGATCGTGCTCTGCTACTCGGTGATCGCCACCGTCCTGCAACAGGACCAGATCCGAAACCCCCTGATGGCCACCCTCGCCGTGCTGGCCATGGCCGCCGCAGCGGCCACCCTGGTGATCGGCACCCAACCGGCGCGGTCGCCGTTCGGCCGCCGGATCCACCTGATCATGGCCGGCTTCGCCCTGCTCGGGTACGTCTGCGAGCAGCTCAGCCGGTGGGGCGACAACCTGCTCGTCCAAGACGACTTCGGCCCGGTCTGCATCGGCTTCCTCCTCCTGGCGCTGGCCCCCTACCGGCCGTGGCGGGAGATCGCCCTCTCCGGCGCCGTCGCCAGCATCGTCGCCATCCTGATCACGCTCCCGCAAGCCGGCTCCTATGAAGTGCATGTCCCCGTCGCCGTGTACGCGATCGTCTCGGTTACCCAGATCCTCGCGCCCACCGCCGCCGGCGCCGCGTACTCGCGCCGCATCGTGCGCTCGATCCTGGCTTGGCAGACGGATGCCCGCCGCGCCATCGTCGCCCGCACCGAAGAAGCCCGCGGCCAGATGGCCCGGGCCGTGGTGGAGCAGCAGGTCTCCGCACTGAAGTCCGGCGTCATTCCGTTCCTCGCCGAGCTCCTCGAGCGTGGCACCGTCACCGCCCTGGACGTGGCGCAGGCCGGCCAGCTTGCCGCCGAGGTGCGCCGCACCCTGGTCGCCGAGATCGACCGCACCTGGCTGGACTCCGTGGCCACCCGGGAACGTGCCGCCCTGGCCGAGCGCGGTACCCCGGGCCTGCTCGTCGTGGCCGACCCCGAGCACCGCGCCACGGCGTTTCGCGCCGAACAGCGTGCCGCCACGGCTGCCCTGATCGGGGCCCTCTGCGCGGCGCCCGGCTTCGACCCGCACAGCCTCGTCGTGCAGATCACCGGCTCGAGTACCCCCACGCCGCCCCGGCCCGCCCCGGCCACCCTCACCGCCCCGAGGCCCACCCTCACCAAAACGGCACCGCCGACATCCGTCCCGGTCGACACCATCACCATCCAGGCCGCCCTCGACCTGCCGCCGCGCAAGGTGCGCGCGCTGCTGCGCCCCTACCTCGGTGTCATCCGGGTGGTCTTCGCCAACGTGCGGGTCACCGTGCGGCGCCCCTCGCTCACCATCGAGTTCGACGGCGCCCGCGACCCGCACCAGGTG
Organism: Cryobacterium sp. MP_3.1; assembly: GCF_035984795.1. NCBI lineage: Bacteria > Bacillati > Actinomycetota > Actinomycetes > Micrococcales > Microbacteriaceae > Cryobacterium > Cryobacterium sp. MP_3.1. Next base: position 124,028 of record NZ_JAXCHV010000002.1, read on the forward strand.
GGCCCGCCCCGGGAGGCCCTGGCCACCCCGGCCACCCCCGCCGGGGTGCGCGCCAAGCAACCGCCCCGCCAAGTACGCTGAACCTCAAGAAACTAGACGTACAAGACGTACAAGACGTATAAGAGGGCGGTACCGGCGGTAATGGCGAAACTGTATTTCCGATACGGGGCGATGAACAGCGGCAAGAGCACCTCGATGCTCCAGGCCGCCTACAACTATGAGGAGCGCGGCCACCGGGTGCTGCTGGCCAAGCCGTCGGTCGACACCAAGGGCGACCGCGGCATCCTCTCCCGCCTGGGCGTCACCCGCGGCGTCGACTTTCTGCTGACCCCCGAGACGGATGCCTACGCCCTGTTCCAGCAGCACCGGCACGAGACCGAGGCCACCACCGGGCTCGACGTCAGCGCCCTGCTCGTCGACGAGGCACAGTTCCTCACCGAAACCCAGGTCGACGACCTGCTGCGCATCGCGATCCTCGAGAACATCCCGGTGCTCGCCTACGGCATCCGCACCGACTTCCAGACCGTGGCCTTCCCCGGCAGCCGCCGGCTGCTCGAGGTGTCGCACAGCCTCGAAGAACTCAAGACCATCTGCCGGTGCGGTCGCAAGGCCGTCTTCAACGGGCGAAAGGTCGACGGGGCGTTCGTCTTCGACGGCGACCAGGTGGCCATCGACGGCGTCGAGGTCACCTACGAGTCGCTCTGCGGCTCCTGCTACCTCGAGGAGAGCCACGGCGTGCTCAACAACCGACGCCGGGAGCCGGCGGAGCGAGGGCGCTCAATCGGCGTGGATTCGCACGAAGCGAGTCCGGCCACCGAGAGCGCCCCAGCTTGCCCCCCGGCAAGTTCCCCATCATCACCCTAGGGAAGCATCCGCGGCGGCAAAAGCCGTCATTTATCAGGGCACTCGATTCCGCACGGCAGAAGAGGCAGATATGCACAGGTTCCGCGTTGCGCTGATCGACGACCACGAGATCGTGGCGCGCGGGTTCGCCGGCCTGTTCGCCACCCTGCCCGACATCGAGGTGGTGGCCACCGTCGCCACGGTCGCCGAGCTGCTGGCCGAGGTGGGGGAGACCCCGGTCGACCTGGTGATCCTCGACCTGCGCCTCTCCGACGGCTCCACCGTCACCGGCAACGTCGACCGGCTGCGGGCCACCGGCGCGGCCGTGCTCGCGTTCACCGGCGGTGACGACGCGGGTCTCATGCGCGCCGCCGCCCGCAGCGGCGTGCTCGGCGTGGTGCGCAAATCCGAACCCACCGACGTGCTGCTCGACGCGGTCACCCGGGCAGCGGCCGGCGACACCATCGCCTCCACCGAGTGGGCGGCAGCGCTGGATGGCGACCCCGACCTCTCCGATGCCGGCCTGAGCCCCCGCGAGCGGGAGGTGCTCTCGCTTTACGCCGCCGGCGCCAAGGCCCCGCTGGTGGCCTCGCACACCGGACTGTCCGAGCTCACCGTGGTCGACTACATCCGCCGGGTGCGGTCGAAGTACGAGAGGGTCGGCCGGCCGGCGAACACCAAAATCGACCTGTACAAGCGTGCGCTGGAGGACGGCATCCTGCCGGTTCCCGGCCGCTCATGACCGCGCTGACTGGCAGCACGGGCAGCCCCGGCACGCTGCAGGCCACCGACCCGACCGTCCCGATTCCCATGGTCGCCGAGCGCCCGGCCCACACGGCCACCGCCAACCTCACCCAGCTGCTCTGCATCGCCGTGGCGGCCGCGGCCGGCATCTTCGGACTGCTCTCACTGCCGTCGTACCTGGCGCAGGCCTGGCCGAACTCCGCGTTGGCTGCGGCCGCCTGGGCCGCGTCGTTCGGCCTGCCGATCGCCCTGGGCCTGAGCGCCCGGTGGGGGTCGGCGCGCATCCTGCGGGGCATTGTCACGGCCGAGGCGCTCAGCTTCGTCGGGATCCTCGGCTTCTGGCTCATCGTTCGCGGCACACCCCTGCCCGCCGGCGCCGACATCCCCTGGGTGATCACCTTCACCGGGGTGCCGTGCGTGGCCGTGGCCGTCTTCGCCCAGCCGCGTCTGGTCTGGGCGTTCACGGTGCTCACCTCCACGCTCAGCGGCTTCGTGCGTTTCACCACTTCCGCCGAGGCCAACCCGGCCCTCATCGGCCTGGCCGACGGCCTGTACTCCCTGCTGCTGGTCAGCGTGTTCGTCGCGTTCACCCTGGCCGCCCGTCGCGCGTCGGCCCGCGTCGACGAGGCCACCCTGCTCACCCGGCAGGCCGAGGCGCACCGGGCCGCGCGGGTGGCCCGCCGGCAGGAGCGGCTGAGCATCGACGCGCTGGTGCACGACAGCGTCATCTCCACCCTGTTGATGGCGGGCCTGGGCCGCACCCCGCCGTCCGTGGTGTCCGGCCACGCGTCCAAGACCCTCACCCAGCTCGATGCGCTGCGCGCCCCGCCGCCGCAGCCGGTGCTGCTGGTCTCCGACGCCGCCGCCCGCATCGGCACGCTGACCCAGCAGATCGCCCCGGATGCGGTGGTGCGCGTCGACAACCCGGCCCGCGCCGGCCAGGAGGCCGGCATCGAACGCACCGTGCCGTCGGCAGCGGTGACGGCCATCCTCGGCGCGGTCGGCGAGGCCCTGCGCAACTCGGTCAACTCGGCCGCGGGGCATGACCCCGCCCGGACGGTGCACCGCCGTGTCACGATGCTCTCCACTACCGACGGCTTTCAGGTCACCGTCAACGACGACGGCGTCGGTTTCGACCCGGCCCTGGTTCCGCCGGAGCGGCTGGGCATCGCCGAGTCCATCCTGGGCCGCATGACCCGGTTGCCCGACGGCGCCGCCCACGTGCGCTCCACTCCCGGCCGTGGCACCGACGTAGTCGTGGCCTGGGCCCCCGACCGCGAGCCCGCGAATCGCACGCCAAACCGACCAACGCCACCCCCGTCGGTCGAGCCTGTCGAGACCCCATCGGTCGAGCCCCATCCGTCGGTCGAGCCTGTCGAGACCCCCACCTTCCTCTCCCGCTCCCTCGACCTCACCACCCCCATGGCCCGCCTCATCCTGGCCCTCTTCGTCTTCGTGCACGGCCTGCTCGCCGTCATCAACATCGTCCCCGGCCGGCCGCTGGCCCTGATGCTCGGCGCCTACGTCGCGATCGTGCTCTCCGCCATCACCCTGATGCGCCCCATGAACCGCCCCTTCCCCCGCACGCAGGTGGCCGTGGCCCTCACCCTCAGCGGCGTCGGCGCCATTCTGATGTTCGGCTACCTGCCCGCCCACGACGAGGCTCCGTTCGCGCACTGGCACCTCGGCGCGATCACCCTGATCCTGGTGGTGCTCGCCGCGCGCGGCCAGATCCGGTCGGCCTGGATGGGCTACGCGGTGCTGGCCCTCCTCACGGTGGGCTGGGCGGTCGAGACCGGCCAGTCGGCCATGGTCGGGGTGGACCTGGTCAGTCGGCACGCCGGCACCCTGCTCGCCGGCAGCCTCTTCGTCGTCGGGCTCGGCCGCTCCGAACGCGACCTGCGGGTGCTCACCCAAGACGACCTGGCCCGCGCCCGGCAAGACGCCACCACCGTGGCGGCAATCCGTGAGCGCAAAGCCCAGCTGCGCCGGGTCAACGCCCTCGCCCGGCCCACCCTGCTGCGGCTCGCCGAGCCACACGCCCTCGCCGCGGATGAGCGTGCCCAGTGTCTGCTCGTCGAGGCCAGCCTCCGCGACGCCATCCGCGGCCGCTGTCTGTTCGTGCCCCCGGTCATCCACGCTGTCCAGGCGGCCCGGCAGCGCGGCGTGGAGGTCACCGTGCTCGACGACAGCGCCGACACCCCGCCCGAGCAGCTCGAGACCCTCGCCCGCACCGTCGCCGATGTGCTCGACACCATCGAACACGGCCGCGTCACCGTGCGGGTGTTGCCGGCCGGCCGAGCGGATGTGGCCACCCTCGTGATCGAGTCCGGCACCCACCGCATCCTGGGCGTCGGCCCCGACGGTGCCCTGCGCAGTCCCTAAAGCAGCGCTGGGACGACCACGAGCGCGTTGAAGGTCACATGCGCCACGATCGCCCCGCCCAACCGCCCGGTCAGCACGGCCAGCGCTCCAGCACCCAGGCCGAACAGGAACGTGGACAGCCCGATCACCACCGTTGCGGTCATCGAGCCGGTGTTGATCACGTGCACGAGGGCAAACACCACGGCGCTCACCACCACGGCCGTGCCGCCAGCGACCGCCGCTGACACACCCCGGCCGGAGGTCGCGCCCTGCACTGAACGCAGCACCAGCCCGCGAAAGAACATCTCCTCTATAAGAGGAGAGAGAACCACAGGCGCCAGAAACACCAGGAACCACCACCACAGATCCCGCACCGGCTCACCCAGAGTCGCCCCGGCCGAACCCATCTGCCCATAGCCGGCGATCTCCACGATCGTCGCCAGCACCCGAGCCACGACGCCCACGGTGAGACCCCACAGCAGATCGAGCGGGCGAAAGCGCAGTCCGATGTCCCGCACCAACGACCGGGTGCCAAACCCGAAACAGAAAATTAACACCGCCCCCAGAAACGGAACCCACGCCACGAGGTAGCCGAGCAACGTGCCCAGCTGCTGATCAAGAACGGCACCACGGGAGAGCAGGCTGTTTAGCCCTGCCACCAGCAGAACGGCCGCGACGACGCCGGCTGCGGCGATCTCCACGCCGAAGCGCGGCTGCGGTTCACGGTCAATCGCTGGAGTCATGAAGCCCAAACTATCGGTTCGAGGGGTTGCGTTTTGAGCACTTCGGTGGATGGACACCGGCCCGCGTATGGCACCATAACTATGGGGGCGAACGATTCCGGCCTCGTACCTGTACGGCAAGCACCAAGGAAAGGCCGCTGAGTGGAACTTCGCGACTACATTCGTATCCTGCGCAAGAGCTGGGTGCTGATCGTCCTCCTCACTCTTGTCGGTGTCGGCGCCGCTGCCGCGTTCTCCTTGGTGCAGACGCCTAAGTACAGCGCCACCGCCAAGGTTTTCGTTTCCACCCAATCGGGCGGGACGACCAGCGAGCTGGCACAGGGCAACACCTTCACCGTGCAACGGGTCAAGACTTACGCTGACCTAGTCGCCACACCCATCGTGCTGTTGCCGGTTATCGGCACACTTGAGCTGGGAATTCCAGCAGACGAGCTAGCGAAGCGAGTCACGGCCTCAGCGCCCCTAGACACGTCGATCATCGACATCACGGTCATCGACACCAACCCGGTTCGGGCAGCGGACACGGCGAACGCCATCTCCCAGAGCCTCACCGCGGTCGTTGAGGACATTGAAACCCCGCTCACCGACGACGCGATCTCCCCGGTGAAGCTCACCCGGGCGCAGGAATCCACCGTCCCCTCGGTACCAGTCAGCCCGAACATCCCGATGAACATCGCTTTGGGAGTCTTGGTTGGCCTCGCGCTCGGCCTCGGCCTGGCGATTCTGCGCGAGACCCTCGAAACCCGTATCCGCAACGAGCACGATGTAGAGGGCGTCACCGATGTGGCCATTCTTGGTGGCATCGTGTTCGACCCGAAGGCGCAGGATCGCCCCCTCATCGTGCATGTCGACCCGCGCAGCCCCCGCGCCGAGTCCTTCCGCACGCTGCGCACGAATCTTCAGTTCCTCGACGTCGGTCGCGCCGACCGCAGTTTCGTCATTACCTCCTCGATCGAGAGCGAGGGCAAGAGCACGACGGGCGCCAACCTCGCGATTGCCCTGGCAGATGCCGGCTCCAAGGTGCTTCTCATCGATGCCGACCTGCGTCGCCCCAAGGTCGCCGACTACATGGGTGTTGAAGGCGCCGTCGGCCTGACCGACGTACTGATCGGTCGTGCCGAGCTCGACGACGTCATCCAGCCATGGGGCCGCGCGCAGTTGTTCGTTCTGCCCGCCGGCCACGTGCCGCCCAACCCGAGCGAGTTGCTGGGGTCGGCCCGCATGACCCACTTCATCGGTGAGTTCAACCGTATGTTCGACGTGGTCATCTACGACACCCCGCCGTTGCTGCCGGTCACCGATGCCGCGATCCTTGCCAAGAACGTCGGTGGCGCGATCATCGTCGTCGCCGCAGGCCGCACCCAGAAGAACCAGCTCAAGGGCGCCATCTCCTCGCTTCAAAACGTGGGCGCTCCCATTTCCGGTCTGGTCCTAACCATGCTCCCCACCAAGGGCCCGGACGCATACGGCTACAACCGCTACGGCTACGGGTATGGCTACGGCTACGGTGACGACATCACCACCGACGAGCCCACCCGCCGGGAGCTGGCTAAGAGGGCGAAGATCAAGAAAGCCAAGGGATAGTCATGGGCGAGCAGCAGCCACACGCTCCGTTTACGGTTCTAGTCGTGTGCACCGGCAACATCTGCCGGTCGCCCGTGGCCGAACGGCTCCTGCACGCTCAGCTCGAAGGTGCCGGAATTCCGGCACGAGTCGTCAGTGCCGGCACTCAGTCGATGGTCGGCCACGACATGACCCCCGAGGCAGCTCAGCTGGCGCAGCACTACGGAGCCGACCCCCTCGGCCACCGCTCCCAGCAGCTCACCGAACAACTCATCGCTGACGCCGACCTAGTCGTCACGGCAACGCGCGAACACCGCAGTGCCGTGGTCTCCCTGCACCCTCGCGCCTCGCGCTACACCTACACCCTCAACCAGCTGGTTCGCCTACTTCCGGCAGCCCTCGAGCCCGCCACCTCGTCGGTAGAGCCCCACACGTTGGTCGAGCTTGTCGAGACCCCGCACACCGATCCCGCCACGACCCTGCGTGCCCTCCTCGTAGAAGTAGCCGCCACCAAAGGCTTCTCCCCGCCCCCGCCCCACCCCGACGACGACGACATCGAAGACCCCTACCGTCAGTCCGCCGAGGTCTACGCGCGAGTCGGCAACGTCATCCACGCCACCGTCACATCTATCACCAAAGGCTTCGCCACCGCGGTGGGTCGCCGCTAGCCCATGTCTCGCCCACCCCGTTTCAACCCCCACAAATCGTCCCGTCGTCGAATCTGGATCTACGTCGCAGTCATCGCATTCGTTGTAGTCGACGCACTCCTCATCGGCTGGGCACTAAGCGCTCGTAGCGCACACACCGCGGCTGAGCCATCCCAACCCATCCCCACTTTTGCCCCTGGCGAGGCAGAATCCACTCCAGTTCCCCAGGCCGCATCAACCATTGCGATCCCCTCGACCCGGCTGCTCTCGGCCCTGGATGGCAACACCGCTTGGCGGGCAACCACGGGGGAGTGCCCCACCGCGTCGGCTGCTCCCGAACTCTCCAGCGATTCGGGTGCCACCTGGCAGGGCACCGACGCTACGAGCGACGTGCAGGTCACGGCTCTACAGGAACTCAATGTGATCTCTGACACGTCGGTTGAGTTAATCGGCCTTTCAGACGTAGCCTGTGCTCCGCAGTTCGTCAAGTCCTTCGTCGCCGGGGATGACTACTCCGACTACCCCGACCAACTCGCCGGCCAGTGGTACGTCGACCCGGCCGATCGTTCCGTCGTGCACACACCCGCAGGCGATGCCGCTGCACCATGTCCCGCGGTTGTCGCTATCGCGCCGCGCACCGACACATCCGGCTCCAGCGTGGTCCTTTGTAGGGACACCCAGGTCTACATAACCGAAGACTCGGGTGAGACGTGGAGCAACCTAATGCAACTCCCTGGTGCAGTTAATCTGGCCGTAACCGAAAGGGGGTACGTTATAGCAGCGGTCGGTCTCCCGGAATGTGCGGGGGTGCAGCTGATCGCCCTCTCGGTCGAACCCATGGCGGCCACCCCGAAAGGCTGTCTCCCGGTAGATGCATCAGCGGAGGCAATGCAGGGCAAAGTTGCGGTATCTGAATCGGCCGACACCCTTTGGATCTGGGTTGGGGATTCAGTGCGGCGATCCACTGATGAAGGAATATCGTGGCAGTGAGTCGGGTCACACGGGGGAAAATGAGTAAGCCAGCACCGGACGATATTTCAGTTGGCACTGAGCGCACGGCACGCAACTGGCGTGATGTGTATGCCGCTCGCCTTGTGATCACCGACTTGCTTGTGCTTATTTGGGTGGTTTTCGGGGTACAGATTGCATGGTTCGGTGTTTCGTTTGCGGACGTTCGCTTTGGCGGCAACTTAACTCAGATCGCCGTTAGCTACACGGCCATCTCCGTCACAATAATTGCCGCGTGGATGCTCATGCTTGGAATCTACGGCAGTCGCGGCTACCGAGTCCTGGGAACCGGTCCGCAAGAATACCGTCAGATAGCAGATGGTACAGTGCGTCTTTTCGGTCTCGTGGCGATAGTCTCGTTCCTCTTCCAGATTGAATTTGCCCGCGGCTACATACTCATCGCCTTTCCTCTGGGTCTGGGGGTACTTATTGCATCACGCTGGATTTGGCGGATTTGGCTTGGGGCACAGCGCCTTGATGGGAAGTATTCCTCACGGGTCCTGCTCGTCGGATCGATGGAATCTGCTGAACATCTCGCTCGGGAGTTAGCGACACAGTCGGCTGCGGGCTACCTGGTCGTCGGGGCTTGTGTGCCGGGCGCAGGAAATGTCGAGTTCCTTTCCGGGACGACCATTCCCGTTTTCCTCGATATCGACAAACTTCAAGAGGCAATGTCCTCAGTCGGAGCCGACACTGTCGTGGTCAGCAGCAGTGAGGGGCTGCCACCTCAGCGCATGCGTGAATTGAGTTGGAGCCTTGAGCCGGGTCGCCAGCATTTGGTTGTGGCACCGAGCCTGACTGACATCGGTGGACCGCGTATCCACACTCGCCCGGTTGCCGGACTACCGCTGATTCACGTTGAGACGCCCCGGTACGAGGGGAAGAGACAATTTGCCAAAAGGGCATTCGACATAGTCGCTTCCAGTGCACTTATCTTATTATTTTCCCCCTTTATGGCTGGGATCGCGATCGCTGTTCGAATGAGCACACCTGGTGATGTCTTGTTCCGACAGGAACGCGTGGGCATCAATGGGACGCGCTTCACTATGCTGAAGTTTCGGTCAATGGTCACGGACGCCGAAAGTCAATTGTCTAGTTTGCGGGATCAAGACCGGACCGAAGGCAACTCGGTTATGTTCAAAATGAGGGATGACCCCCGGGTTACACCAATCGGCAAGTTTCTTCGCCGCTACAGTCTCGATGAACTACCGCAGCTATTTAACGTCTTCGGGGGAAATATGGCCTTGGTCGGGCCAAGGCCACCGTTGGCCTCCGAGGTGAGTGAGTACGAATCCCACGTTCACCGGCGCTTCTTAGTTAAGCCGGGAATCACTGGACTATGGCAGATTAGCGGCCGCTCGAACTTGTCCTGGGAGGACACCGTGCGACTTGATCTGTACTACGTCGAGAATTGGTCAATAACGGGAGATCTAGTCATCCTCTGGAGGACGGCCAAAGCCGTCCTCGGGCGGGTTGGAGCCTTTTGAACTGGGAATATGGAGCGTTGCCAACTTCGCCAGTGTCTTTCGTCACCATGTGGGATCGAAAAGTTCTAAAACCAGATGTTGGTCACCACGGGGAGTGGGTTTGGCAATGACGGTAGCGCCGTTAGAACAGCCCCGCTTCGGTAGCGTGGGGTGGAGTGTCGTGGTGCGAGGGATTTCGTTCCCGATAACAGCAGTCTGCACCTTCGCAACTACGGCGATTGCAATTCGATATGCGGGGGGTACGGCCTACGGTGCGATTGCGGTGATCTCGACGTTGTCCCAATTGCTGCCGTATGCTGACCTTGGTATCGGCGCGGGGGTGATGAATGCGGTCTCGACGTCTAAGAACGGTGACAGGGATCGTATCGGAGCCGTAGCGTCGGCTATCCGATGGCTGATTATCCCGTTTGCTGTCTTAGTAGTTGTTGGAGCACTTGGGGCCACATTATTCTCCTGGAGCAAGCTCCTCGGGATTGAAGCCTCTCAGATCGAAGGTCTGGATTGGGCTACAGCATTCGCACTGATTTTCTTTGCGATCGGAATCCCGCTTGGTGTGGGGCAACGGGTGCTAGTTGGGCTCTCGCTAAACCCATTGGCTGTGGGACTAAGTTCGCTTGTATCGATCGTGACGTTGGTCTCCACGTTAGTGATTGTTTGGACAGGCAGCCCGATTGCTGCGTTGGCGGTTGCCCCGGCACTTGGATCCCTACTGAGTGCAGGCGTGGCCTGCTTCGTTGGATTGCGGCTAGTTCAATTCAAGTTTTCGTACATCGTTCGGGTTCGCGAGTTCAGGTCGCCGGGGTTGATCTCTCAGGGAATTTCGTACCTCGTGTTGATTGCGGCCTTGGCCGCTGCCCTTCAGGGCGGACGAGTCCTCCTTGCACAGGCCAGCACGCTGAACGAGGTGGCGTCATATTCGTTGATGATGCAGCTGTATCTCCCGATCTGGTCATTCTTCTCAGTTGGAGGGATCGCCCTCTGGCCTATCTTCGCAAAGCTGCGCATGGACCCTGGTGCAAGACAGATGCCCGCGGTCGCGAAAATGGCTAGGTACTTCTCGTTGGCTGCAGTAGGTGGGGGTCTCGGAATCATATTCTTGGGCGCGTGGGTTGCTGACTTAATTTCGGCGGGGGAAATTCGTCTGGGCCCCACGCTCCTTGTCGTTTGCGCAGCTTTTCTCGTCGTGCAAGCCATTCAATTCGTGCTTGGCATGGCGCTCACGTCACCAGCAGACCTTCGTTTTCAAGCTGTGTGTGCGGTCCCCATGTCTGTCGTTGTGATCACGCTAATCTCTGTCACCGCATCACAGTGGGGAGCGGTTGCCCCCTTCTTGTGGGCTGCGGTGGGGGTGGGGCTGTTCCAAGTGCTGCCCAATGCGATTCGCATCCGGTGGAATGATGCACGCCAGGCGCAGACGACTGTGTAGTCGCGGAATGACCGACGAGGGAAAGGTGTGGTCCATGGCATACGAGACCGAGAGTTTCAACCGCAGCGAAAGAGGGAACCGGGTGGCAATGGTCCGCCATGAGCTGCCTAAGCCGTCGGAACCTTTCATCACTGATCAGACGCTCTATTTCGCAAAGTATCAGCCGGTGTTCGTGGCGCGAGCACTGTCAGGTTCCGCACTTCCTATGGAAGCCAGGGCGGTCGACATGGCCGGAATGAGCGCATGGAAGCGATACAGCTACCCAGTACTTGTCAATCCGACTCCGCTGGTAGAGATCCTTCGTCGGGAAGAAGCCGACGTCGTGCATGCTCACTTCGGGCCTGAGGGAGTGTACTCACGCACGGCAGCAAGGCGATTGGGGCTCCCGCACATAGTCTCCCTCTACGGATATGACATGACGGTGACATCGAAAGCGTTGTTGGTGACTAGGCGTGCTTCGTTTGTGCATTATGCCCTCCGGAGGCGGCAACTACTCCGGGGCGAGTCCACATTTATTTGCGTCTCAGAGTACATACGCAACAGGGCGGTTGAATTCGGATTGGATCCGTCGCGTTCTGTCGTCATTCCCGTCGGAGTCGACACCGTCGCTTTTGCCCAAACGCCGGTACCCGCCGAGCCCCATGTGGTTCACGTGGCGCGACTCGTCGAAAAGAAGGGGACGCGGGATCTCATTCAGGCGTTCAAAACCGTTAGCCAGAAGATCGCCGGCGCGCGCCTGATAATCGTGGGCGATGGGCCTCTGCGGAGCGAGCTTGTTGCATTGGTCGAGAGGCTGGGTCTGTCTCGGTCAGTTGATTTTCGCGGAACTCTTGCTCGGGCTGAATCCATCGATGAGATACGTAAGGGAGCAGTATTCTGCCTGCCCAGCGTTACGGCCGCTAACGGCGATCAGGAAGGGTTGCCTCAAGTAATCCTGGAGGCTGGGGCGCTCGGCCGCCCAGTCGTAGCGACATTTCACAGCGGCATTCCGGAGGGTGTTGTCGAAGGGCTGAGCGCTCTGCTTGTCCCGGAGGGAGCTCCGAAAGACCTCGCATCTGCGCTCATATCTGTTCTGTCCGATAGTGGTGCCGGTCAGCGGATGGGAGACGCCGGTCGAAAATTTGTCGTGGAAAACTATGACTTGCGTTCGCAGACGGCAAAACTCGAGGCCGTCTACGAATCGCATCGATAAGGCCTGCAATGCTGAATTCGAGATACAGCACCAATCCTGGAAAATGAACGAGGACCTAGACATGAATGCTCAGCTACTTGTGGTTGTCCCGACACTCGGCACCCGACCTAGATGGTTGATGATGGCAGTGCGGTCGATTGCGGAGCAGCCGGACGTCAGAGTTCGAATCCGGATCGTGTCACGATCTGCGATCGTACCTATCGACAGCGATCCGACTTGGGCTCCAATCGAATACGTCGTTCACGAGGAGCGAGGTCTTTCCTCTGCGATTAATCGGGGTCTCCAGGGAGCTCGAGAGGAGTTCGTGACTTGGCTTGGCGACGATGACCTTCTGTCTCCGGGGTCCCTAGCTGCAAGCCTGAGGTCCCTTGTTAGCAGTCCGGGGGCGCCGTTCGTTTATGGTCGGACCAGGTATATCGACGCGAACGGGGACACAATTGGTTTTTCGAGGCCTACTCGGTTCGCACAGGAATACTTGAGATTTGGAAAGAACTTCGTTCCGCAACCAGGCAGTATCCTGCGGGCATCGGACCTCGAACGAATCGGTGGGCTGCGACTTGACCTAGCGAATTCCATGGACCTTCATATGTTCATCAATTTGAGGAACCTCGCTAGAGGCGTCTATCGTCCGGTGGAGCTCGCTGCCTACAGGCTTCACAACGACAGCATCACGGTTGCCAAAGGCCTAAACGAGGAAGCTGAAGGCGTTCGACGCTCGCATTTGGGAAGAGTCGCTGGGATGACACGCGCGATCTGGAGGCCGGCCACCAGGCTTATCGATCGCCTGCTTGACAAAGCAACCAGGGTTTTGCCCTATCCCCCGATCCCACGGCGGGGTTTTTCTGAATACACGAAGCCATAGGAGTCGCCGTCTGCGGAGACGTTCGTAGGCAACTTACTCACGAGTAAGGCACGGCAGCACACGAAACCGCCCGGTCGTGGCTTGTGCCAGTGCACTGATCTCAATCCTCTGTAAGCGGTTTCCAGACGGCTGTCGTGATCCGCTTCAGAGTTACGGGAGCATTCCGGACAGGGGCAATTGCTGCAACGTATTAGCGATGCCCGTGTGCAGCGACGTTAAGTTGGTATCGCGGAATTCGTCGTGAAACCTATCGGTGTTCAGGATGACCTTGGAAACGTATGTTGCCGGCGAATCCCGTCCGACTATCTTGAACTCACGACCCAGGACCTCGCCGATAACCGTTAGAACTTCATTTACTGAAGCTCCATGTCCGCTACCCAGGTTGTACATCGAGTGCCTTGGCTCGGTATCACTCATCAGACCGATCATCCTGACTAAGTCCTCGACGTAGAGGTAGTCGCGCACCATTGAGCCGTCCCCGAGCCGGACGACGGGGTTGCCGGCGGCAATCTGTTTCAACGCAATTGGAATTAGCCCTTGACCACGGTTGCCCGTCTGTCGCGGACCATATGGGTTTGAAATCCGCAATACAACCGACTCAAGGCCCTCCGTTACTCTGAAATACCGAAGGTAGTTCTCAATTGAGAGCTTGCCTATGCCGTAAGGGGAAATTGGCAGGGTAGCGTCCTCCTCCTTGTATTCGGTCAGAGACTGATCACCGTAGATTGCACCACCAGTGGAAGCGAAATAGACCCGTCGGACACCCACTTGAACGCACGACTGAAGCAGCGCGATGGATTGTGCGACATTGGTTCTGACATCCATCGTGGGATCTGCTTGCGCAGTTGCCGGAGTTGTAGTCGATAAGAAATGATAGACAACGTCTTGCCCGAGAACTGCCCGCTTGAGGTCGGCATCGTTTAGAAAATCTCCGGCCATTGATTCGACTTGGTCAGAAACGTACGACCGGTGCTGCGAGCTAAAACGATCAAAAGCTCGGACGGTGTGCCCTCGACGGACCAGTTCATCGACAAGGTGTGAACCGATAAAACCGTTGGCTCCGATAATCACGCATTTCGTCATTTTGCCGCCGCCATCTGGGTTCAGGATATCTGCTTGTTGTCATTGGATAGAAGTGTGCGGTAGGCCGAATTCCACGCCGCTGCCACGTTGGATGATCCGTAGTTCGATTGCGTGAGCTTCTGACCGTCGGCGCCCAACTGTCTACGAAGACGATCGTTGTCGAGTAACAACCGCAACCGCTCGAGCTGTTCCTGACTGGTGGACGCGATAGCGGCGTGCGTCATGTCCAGCAATGGCATGCCCTCGAACGCCACCGGCGTCCCCAAAACGCAGAGCCCGAGAGCGAGCGACTGTACCGCTCTGTTCTTGAGGCCGGTGCCGAACCGGTCGGGGAGGATAACGATATCCGCGCTCTGGAGAACCCCAACGTAGTCCTCTGCCCAAGCCAAGATCTCAAAGTCAAGTCCGCTGACCCAGCCCTCGATCTCCGCATCGGCAGGCACCCGCCCTAACAAAATGACCTTGAAGCTGCGATCTCGCACCTGGTAAAGAACTTCCTTGCAGAGCAACCCTAGAGCGTGCCGCATCTGCGGTTGACGGAAGTCTCCGTATACAACAATCCGCAAGCAGCTGTCTCGCGCCTCACTAGTTGTCGTCGTCGAGAGCGCTCGTTGTTCGATGTCAACGGGAATTGCTACGGGGATACTCCAGGTCGGCACGTGACCGAACTCGTCCCTCAAGTAGGAGGCGTCGGCCGGAGACACAACATGCAGTGCGCCGGAGAATCCGTCGAGGTGCGATTCCATTGCGTGGTGGAGGTGAGCCGTGACAATCGACCTTAGTTTTCGAACGGAGCGTTGCTGCTGGGCAAGGCGCCGGTGTCTCAAGGAGCCAGGGTCAACCAAGCTCATCACAAAAGGTGCTGACTTGATATGACGTGCCAGGCCACACGCGCCAACTCCATCAAGATGTATGACATCGAATGATGAGTTGTTTAGAAGGCCGATGAGGCCTCTAACCGATGATCTTTGTAGCGCTGCCGGGAAGGCCGAGAGATTCAGGCCGAGGATCAAAGATGGGCCGGCCGACCGTATGAGTGCATGTAGAACCCCGACTCCAGTCTCAGCTCGAAAATCGATTTCGGAGAACGCACTCGCATCCTTCACGAATCCCAAGACAGTGACATGGTGGCCACGAGACGCGAGGCTAGCGGCGTGCAGAACAGTTGCTTGATGAAGCCCTTCGCGGGGCGGAAAAGTGATGTCGGAAAGAACGAGCGCTATGCGCATGAGAGTTCCTCCTCCAAGGCGGCGATCAAACCATCTGCCATGGTCTCTGCTGAATAATGGGCGCTTGCATTCTTAGATATCGCGTCGCCTTTTTCGGCCCAGTGAACCCGATTTTCCAACACGTTCCTCATTGTGCGCGCTAAGTCGGCGACGTTTTGAGACTCAAACGACAATGCGTTGATGCCCCAATCAGCCGCCTCGATCTCCGGAGAATGGGGCTCGGGGACGGAGATGATCATCGGTACGCCAAAGGTGAGGCTCTGTGTAATTGACAAGCCGACGTATCCTGGCGAGACGCTCACGACTGAGCGGGCATAAATGCTTCGGATAGAGGCATAGTCGTCGACGTGACCCAGGGCGGACATTCTCTGCGTATGTGAGGACGCCATCAGGCGTTTGCGCACCTCCCCTAGCGCCTCGCCATCGCCGACCATAAGGAGTTCGACGTCCGGAAAATCCCCGGCGATCAACTCAAACGCCTCGACGACGTCGAGAATGCGCTTCTCATAGGTCATTCGCCCCACGTAGACGATTGAATTGCGGGTTGAACCTGGCTCGAAACCGAACTCCCGGTGTGCATAAATTGCGTTGGGTGCGGGCGTGACTCTCTTTCCCGGATGTTTGTCTCTCAGCTCAGCGGCCTGTGTATTGGTGTACGTAACTAAGGAAGTTGCAAGGCTGCGCATTGCATTTCGGATCGAGTCGGAACGTGACGCGCGACCCGAGCGAGGCCATGCGTGACCCCAGAGTATGGTCTTGCGGTGAAGGGCACGCCGGGCAAGGAGTAGCAACCAAACTTGCGGCATCCGGGGGTTCAGGTCCAGTAGTAGTACTTTGCATGAAATAAAGCGCCAGAATGGTAGGCCTTGAACCAGGAGGTGCTTGGGGAAGTAGTAGTTCTGGACTCCCTCAAAGGCCATATCCTGATGAGCGATGGTTCGTATGGAGGAGCCAGGGGGTGCCTCTCCCGCGTAGATGTCTAGTCGTTGTCCGAAATGCGCTTGGACCAATAGGAGCGACTTGAGTCGATAGGCGCCCATAGAAGCGAAGCTCATGATGATGGTTGGCCGCCCGGGCTGACTAACGCTAGGCAACCGTGGAGACCTCCTCCGCTTGTATCGGCGCGTCAAGTGAGGAACCGAGTCCCGACAACTTCACAGCGGTGTCCTGACACGATCGAATTCTCGGGCACTATTCCTCTCACGACTGTCATCGGAAGGGCCATGGAGGATCGGCCCACGTTGCTCCCCGCAAGGACCACACATTTAGCTGTAATCCAGACACCCGCCGCGATGTGGATGGGTGCCGTAGAAAGTGCCATATCCGTTCGGTATGCGTGGGAGCCTGTCGTGAGAAACGTGTCTTGAGAAATGGACACGTCGTGCCCTACGTAGACGTGATCTTGGTTGTGAAACCACACTCCTTCACCGACCCAGGAATTGCTGCCTATGTGCAACTTCCAAGGGAACTTGACGCGGGTGCGAGGGCGAAAAATCACGCCATCCCCGATGTCCGCGCCGAATAGCCTGAGAGCCCTAGTCCGGACGGACGAACTGATCTGCCAGGGATTTGTCACGAGCAACAGTTCGACTATTGCCCAAAGGTAGACGATGCCAGCGGACCTGTCCCATGCTGTTCGCTCACCGGGCGCCTGCGCGAGCCGAATCACCGGGGTACTGGCATCTGCCTGGTTTGACGCGGTCACTGGTGGTTCATCCCCAAACACTGGTACTGCGGTACAGGCTAAACGCCTGGCGGACCCAGTCCGTAAAGGCAATCCTAAGGCCCACCTGCGACCGCTTTACATCTCTGACACGAGACGTTCACATTACGCGGGCACGCGTTGGAGCGGGTATATCTGCCCGAAACACGAGAGACATCCATGCGTTACCAATCGGCACTTTCGCGAAAATAATCACCGGTACTGTAAGGGTGCCTCTACCAAACGGGGCCGGATGGGGCCGCCACTTCGTCCGTAGGCTCAATCAGAGAGGCGGACCTGTTGGTTGACCAGCCTCGCCCAAAGATCCTGGTAATCGGTCTGAACTACGCGCCCGAGATGACAGGGATCGCCCCCTACACGAGCGGACTCGCACGGGGCCTTCGCGGCGGCGGGCAGCAGGTTAGAGTTCTGACGGCGAATCCGCATTATCCCGAATGGAAAGTCCATTCCGGCTATGGAGGTTTCCGGAATTCGACAGACGATCAGGGCGTATTGGTTACGCGCCTCGCTCACTACGTTCCCGCTAGGCCGGAGGGAATTAAACGGTTGGTTTCGGAGCTCTCCTTCGGGCTCCATGTCCTCTTCGCGCGCTGGTATGAGCCAGACATCGTCGTGATGGTCTCACCGGCGTTGTTCGCTACGGCGTTGGCTATGATCCGTGCTAGATGGGGCCGTCGCAAACCGATTGTCAACGTGTGGGTGCAGGATATTTACAGCCTTGGAATGTCTGAGACCAGCACGGGCGGTGGTCTGGCCGCGCGACTCATCACGTGGGTTGAGAAAACGACACTTGCTGCTGCTGCGGGTGTAGTGGTCATCCACGATCGATTCGGCGAGTACCTTGTTGGCAGACTCGGTGTGAGCGCGGAGCGGATTGAAGTCGTGCGCAACTGGACCCACGTTGGTGCCGGGAATTCAACAAATGTGCCTGCCACCAGGGCGCTGCATGGCTGGTCTCCCAACGAAACCATTGTGTTGCATGCCGGCAATATGGGCGTCAAGCAGGGCCTCGAAAACGTAGTCCATGCTGCCCGGCTCGCCGACGAACAGAACCGCCCCGTGCGCTTCGTGCTGCTGGGCAACGGCAGTCAGCGCGATGAGCTCCAAGCGCTCGGCGCGACAATCACCCGGTTGCAGTTCATCGCCTCGCTTGACGAGGCCGGCTTTCAGGACGCACTCTCGGCCGCCGACGTGCTCCTCGTAAATGAGAAGCCAGGCGTGTCGGAGATGGCGGTTCCCAGCAAGCTCACCTCATATTTCAATGCGGCCCGCCCAGTCATCGGGGCAACCGACCCGGGCGGGCTAACTGCCAGTGAGATTGAATCCGCCGAAGCTGGCCGAATTGTGCTCGCAGGTGACCCTCAGGCCCTTCTGGACTCTGCGTTGGAGCTGGGCTCCGACCCAGAACTGGCTCGAAGCTTGGGCGAGAACGGGTTCCGCTATCGCACCGATGTGCTCGGAGAGGCCGCAGCAATCGACCGGTTCGCGAGTTGGCTCCGCACGCTCATGAACCGTTCGCTCACGCATAGATGACGCACCCGGGTACCCCCCTGTTTGCGTCGCCGCACCCGACTCCATATGCTCGGCCTTGAAGCGAAACAGCCCGGCATCGACGACGGACGTCATGTCCGATCGCTGTGTGCCCGACACCCCTGGGGGATCAATTGACTAAGCGCGCGCTCATTACCGGTATTACTGGCCAGGATGGTTCCTACCTCGCGGAGCTTCTGCTCGCCAAGGGGTACGAGGTACACGGTCTGATCCGTCGCGCATCGACGTTTAACACCTCCCGGATCGACCACCTCTACGTGGACCCGCATGACCCGTCGGCGAAGCTGTTCCTGCACTACGGCGATCTTTCCGATGGTTCCCGCCTGGTGACGTTGCTGGCCGAGATTCAGCCTGACGAGGTCTACAACCTCGCCGCGCAGTCGCACGTGCGGGTGTCCTTCGACGAGCCCGAGCACACCGGTGACACCACCGGCATGGGCACCATCCGGCTGCTGGAAGCGGTGCGGATGGCGGGCATTCACCCGCGGTTCTACCAGGCGTCCAGCTCGGAGATGTTCGGCGCGACCCCGCCGCCGCAGAACGAGGACACCCCCTTTTACCCGCGTTCCCCGTACGGAGCCGCGAAGGTCTATTCCTACTGGGTGACCAAGAACTACCGTGAGGCGTACGACATGTTCGCCGTGAACGGGATCCTGTTCAACCACGAGTCCCCGCGCCGCGGCGAAACCTTCGTAACGCGCAAGATCACCCGCGCCGTCGCTGCGATCAAGGCCGGCACCCAGGACCACGTGTACCTGGGCAACCTGGACTCGATCCGGGACTGGGGCTACGCCGCCGAATACGTCGAAGGCATGTGGCGGATGCTGCAGGTCGACGAACCCGACGACTTCGTGCTTGCTACCGGTGGCAACTTCACCGTGCGGGACTTCGTGGAGACCTCCTTCAGCCACGCCGGTCTGAACTGGGAAGACCACGTCAAGTTCGACGAGCGCTACCTACGCCCGACCGAGGTCGACGCTCTCGTCGGTGACGCGTCCAAGGCACAGGACAAGCTCGGCTGGAAGGCCGAAGTCGACACCGCCGAGCTGGCCCGCATCATGGTCGACGCTGACATCGCCGCACTCGCATGCTCCGGTCGGCCGTGGATCGACGAAGTCAAACTGACCAGCTGGGGAACCAAGTAACCATGACCGACGCAGCGACGGACACCCGCGACCAAGTCGACTTCACCCCGGCAGCCCTCGACCGGGACGCCCGGTTCTACGTCGCCGGGCACCGCGGCCTGGTCGGCTCCGCGATCTGGCGGCGCCTGGAAGCGGAAGGTTTCACCGACCTCGTCGGCCGGAGCTCCGCCGAATTGGACCTGAAGGACCGCGACGCGGTGTTCGCGTTCTTTGCCGAGACCACGCCGCGTTACGTGGTGCTGGCCGCGGCGAAGGTCGGCGGGATCCTGGCCAACAACACCTACCCGGTGGATTTCCTCAGCGACAACCTCCGCATCCAGGTCAACGTGCTCGACGCCGCCCTCAAGTACGGTGTCGAACGCCTGCTGTTCTTGGGCTCGTCGTGCATCTACCCGCGCCTGGCCCCGCAGCCGATCCGGGAAGACACGCTGCTCACCGGACACCTCGAGCCCACCAACGACGCATACGCGATCGCGAAGATCGCCGGGATCCTGCAGATCCAAGCGATCCGCCGCCAGTACGGCCTGCCGTGGATCTCGGCGATGCCCACCAATCTCTACGGTCCCGGCGACAACTTCTCGCCCAATGGGTCGCACGTGTTGCCGGCGCTGATTCGCCGGTACGACGAGGCCGCGCAGTCCGGTGCGGCGAGTGTCACCAACTGGGGGACCGGCACACCGCGGCGGGAGTTCCTGCACGTGGACGACATGGCCGAGGCCTGCCTGCACCTGCTGGAGCACTACGACGGCCCCGAACAGGTCAACGTCGGCACCGGCAGCGACGTCACCATCCGCGAGATCGCCGAGACCATCGCGCGTGTCGTCGGCTTCACCGGCACTACGGAGTGGGACACCGACAAGCCCGACGGCACCCCGCAGAAACTGCTCGACGTGAGCAAACTCGCCCAGGCCGGCTGGACCGCAAAGATCGGCCTCGAAGACGGACTCCGCAGTACCGTGCAGTGGTACCGCGACCACGCGCATAGCCTGCGCGAATAGTCGATGGAACCTAGCTCCGCACTCCGCCCGCGGGACCGGGCTCGCAAGCGAGCCCACCGCGGCCGGAGGAAGATCGTGCTGCTGTCTATTTTGTCGGCTGTAGTGGTGGTTCTCGGCCTTACTGCGTGGGTTGGAGTGCGGGCGCTGCTCGCACGTGGTGAGCTGGAAGCGGCAATTCCTCTCGCCATGACGATGCAGAACCAAGTGGTGTCTGGTGACGGCGCATCGGCCAAACTTACCGGGGACAAGCTCGGGATCAGAGCCTCCTCCGCAGCCTCGTTAACTAGTGACCCGATTTGGCGGGCGTTTGAAGCTCTCCCTGCGCTGGGCCCAAACCTCGCGGTAGTGCGCGAGCTTGCTGCAGTGGTGCATGGCCTCGCCGAAGACGCAGTCGTCCCTCTTGCCGAGGTGGCAATTGCTATCACTGTCGACGATTTCCGTCCCGTAGACGGCAAGATTGACCTGCATCCCCTCATAAAGGCGCAACCGTCGATAGCCGATGCGACCGCAGCGATTCTTGCGGCCCAGAGTCGGGTGGAGGCGATCGACACGGCGGGGACCCTGGGTGAGGTGGAGGACGCGGCCGGTCAGCTGCAGTCCGCGGTCGATGAAGCGGCGACTGCAATCACGGCGGTCGACAGGGCGGTGAGAATCGTGCCAGCCATGCTCGGTGCCTCAAGCCCAAGGAACTACTTGCTGCTTGTGCAGAATCCTGCGGAACTGCGAGCGAGCGGGGGCATCGTAGGTGCTGTCGCACTGATCCATACCGAGAGCGGCGCGATTCAGCTTTCTCAGCAGACCTCGGGGGCGAGCTTTATGCGCCACGACAAGCCTGTGCTTGAGTTGCCCACCGAAACGAGGGGACTCTACGGAGATATCACAGGGCAATTCATGCTCAACGTCGGGCTCACCCCGCACTTCCCACTCTCGGCCCAGCTTGCCCAAGAAATGTGGCGTCTAAAATACGGAGTTCAGCCCGATGGGGTCCTTTCCATCGACCCGGTCGCACTCTCGTATGTGCTCTCCGCGACTGGGCCCATCACGTTGCCGACCGGCGACGTGCTCAATTCCGACAACGCCGTGCGTCTTTTGCTAACGGACGTGTATGAGCGCTACGAAGCCCCGGAAGATCAGGATGCGTTCTTCGCGGCAGCGGCAGCGGCCGTCTTCTCCGCAGTGGCGTCAGGCGACGTCGACCCAGTTGCACTTATTGAGGCTCTCGGGAAGGCCGGAAGCGAACGCCGGGTGCTCGTATGGAGCGCGGCGGAAGCGGATCAGAGCGCCCTGGCGGACACGACACTCGCCGGTGACCTACCGGTGAGTAGCCAAGACGCCCAGCGGTTCGGGCTCTTCCTCAATGACGCCACCGGAGCCAAGATGGACACCTATCTTGACGTGAACACCCGTATTGGCCAGGCCGTGTGCCGAAAGGACCAGCGACCCAATTACTCCGTCGAGGTCACGTTGACTAACACGGCGCCAGCGGACTCCGAGTCGACCCTGCCGCGCTATGTCACCGGAGGGGGCGTCTTCGGGGTGACCCCAGGAAATATCAAGACGATCGTCTCGGTCTACGGGACGCCCGACGTGGAAAATCAGGGAGTGTCCAAGGACGGTGTGGAAGTGCCGCATCACCCGGGAACCGATGACGGCTACCAGGTGAGTGCTCTCAGTGTGGAGCTCGCGCCCGGTCAAACGACCGTACTCCGATACGACTGGCTCGGTGGCGAAGCGATCAAGAACCGTATCGAATTGCACATGACACCCGTAATTCACAGAAATGAAACACAAAAACTGGAAATTACCTGTTAACGTGCCCTAGTCTAGGGGAAGCCTCAATCGAGGTCCGCCCCGTTCGGGGCACGCCAGTGTCGGCAAATTTGTTCGTAACAAGCAGGGGGTACCACCATGGTAAAAAAGACCTTCGCGACGATCGCGCTAGCGGTTCTCGCGGTTCTCGCAGTTCCGGCCGCAGCTAACGCTGCCGGCTACGTTCCGGCAGACGACGTCGTCGTCTCCGGCACCATCGCTCCGGGTGCAACGGTCGCCGTTGCGTTCACCGATGGAGCCTTCACCCCCGGCGAATCGGTTTCGTTCGCCGTGACCGGGTCTGGCACCGCCACCCTTTCCGCCGTCAAGGCAGCCACGGTCTCGCTGACCAAGTCGGCAACTTCCGCTGGCGCTGCCAGCGTCAACGTGGCCCTCCCGGCCGACGCCACCGGCACCTACACCACCACCGCGACCGGACTCACCTCCGGCACCGTCGGCACCGCAGCGATCACCCTGCCGACCGCTGACGCGGGCGCGGGTTCCTCCGCGACCGATGGCGGCCTCGCCAGCACCGGTTACGATGCTCCGATGCTCGCCATCTGGGCCGCCGCCGGCGCCCTGCTGCTCGGTGTTGCTCTGATGGTCGTACTGACCGTCGTGCGTCGCCAGCGCGCCAACGCGTAGTCGCATTCCGTAAGGCTAGAGGCACCACCTTCCGACACTGCGTGAGGTAGCTAGCCATGCACCACAGAAGGCCCCGAACTTTTCGTTCGGGGCCTTCTTTTTGAGAAGCCCAGTCCGCGCTTCTTATCGCCCGCAGCCCGCCGGGCACCTTAGGTGCTGCCGGTAGGCTCTTTCATATGGGGATACAAGCATGAGAATTTCTGTCATCGGCTGTGGCTACCTCGGTGCCGTGCACGCTTCGGCGATGGCCGAGTTGGGGCACGAGGTCGTCGGCATCGACGTTGACGAGGCCAAGATCACGGCCTTGAGCGAAGGTCGCACCCCCTTCTTCGAGCCTGGCCTGCCCGAGGTGCTGACCTCGGCCATGGCCTCGGGCCGGCTGCGGTTCAGCACCAACATCGCGGATGCGGCCGGTGCCGAGGTGCACTTCGTCGCCGTCGGAACCCCGCAAAAAAAGGGTAGCCACGCGGCGGACCTGACGTACGTCAACGCGGCCGTTGAAGCTCTGCTGCCGCACTTGAACGTGGGCGACCTTATTGTGGGCAAGAGCACGGTCCCGGTGGGTACAGCGGCCCGTCTCGCCGCGGTCATTGAAGCTTCCGGTTCGGGAGCCACGCTGGCCTGGAACCCCGAGTTCCTGCGCGAGGGATTCGCCGTGCAGGACACAATCGCCCCAGACCGCCTCGTTTATGGGGTGCCTGAGGGGCTGGCCGGAGACCGTGCCGTGGCTCAACTCAACGAGGTCTACGCGTCCGCCATCGACACTCAGACCCCGCTCGTCGTGACCGACTATGCCACCGCCGAGCTCGTCAAGGTCGCCGCGAACGCGTTCCTGGCCACGAAGATCAGCTTCATCAACGCCATGGCCGAAATCGCCGAGGTCTCCGGCGCCGACGTCACCCAGCTCGCCGACGCCATCGGCTACGACACCCGAATCGGCCGACGCTTCCTCAACGCCGGTGTCGGCTTTGGTGGCGGCTGCCTGCCCAAAGACATTCGTGCCTTCACCGCCCGGGCTGAAGAACTCGGCCGCGGCGAATCCGTCGCCTTCCTCAAGGAGGTTGACGCCATTAATTTGCGCCGTCGCCAGCGGGTCGTAGACCTAACGGTCTCCGCCCTCGGTCGTCCGGTCTACAACGCCAAGGTCGCCGTGCTCGGGCTCAGCTTCAAACCGCACTCCGATGACGTGCGCGACTCGCCGGCCCTCGATGTTGCTGTACAGCTGCGCGGTCTCGGCGCCGACGTGGTCGCGACCGACCCGCAGGCCATCGAGAACTCCCGTTCGCGCCACCCGCAGATCACGTATTCCACCAACATCGAAGAGACCCTTCGCGGCGCCGACGCCGTTGTTCTTGTCACCGAGTGGCCGGAATTCAAGTCGATCGATCCGTCATGGGCCGCCGAGCTGGTGACCACCCGCACGATTGTCGATGGCCGCAACACCCTCGACGCCGCAGCCTGGCGAGCCGCCGGCTGGACCTACTACGGATTGGGCCGACCCTAAATGGCATTGCAGCACCCGCGCCTAGTCGCTTTTGACCTCGACGACACTCTGGCACCCTCGAAGTCACCGATCGACCCGCGCATGGCTAAATTGCTCGTACGGCTCCTTGGAGTGGCTGAGGTTTGCGTGATTTCCGGTGGGCAGTTCGCGCAGTTCACCATGCAGGTCATCGACAACCTCACCGACGTTGACGAGTCCGCGCTGGCGCGCCTGCACCTCATGCCCACCTGCGGAACTCAGTATTACCGCCACCGCGCGGGGGAGTGGGAGCAGGTCTATGCCGAAAACCTCACCGACGACCAGAAACAGCGTGCCCTCGCCGCCGTCGAGGCCACCGCGCGTGACCTCGGTTACTGGGAAACCGAGACCTGGGGCCCGATCCTCGAGGACCGGGGCTCTCAGATCACGTTCTCGGCTCTTGGGCAGGCCGCGCCAGTGGCCGCGAAGACCCAGTGGGACGTTGACGGTGCCAAGAAGACGGCCCTTCGCGAAGCCGTGCAGTCACAGCTGCCTGACCTCGAGGTGCGCTCCGGCGGTTCCACTTCCGTGGACATCACGCGGCGCGGAATCGACAAGGCCTACGGTATGACGCGACTGGCCGAGCTCACCGGCATCCCGCTTGAAGACATGCTCTTCGTCGGCGACCGGCTCGACGAGAACGGAAACGACTACCCGGTGAAGGCTCTCGGCGTTGACTGCGTCTCGGTGGAGAACTGGGAAGACACCGCGGCATTCCTCGACCAGCTCATTCCTACGTTGATGACCGTCTCGCCTTAGGTGGGGTCTTTGGCGGAGGGTGCTCGATTGAATCTTCGAGCAGGTGTTCGTCGATGTGGGCATACATCGTGGTGAGAGGCGCGGAAACCTCGCGCTGCAACCACCGACGCAAGCCAACAAAACGGGTTGAAGACATGGGCACATCCTCTTCGGGGAGCATGTTCTTGCCGCGCCGGCAGGTCCGGCGCGTGACAGCGGCGGGGTAAGCGCCGTGATCGGTGTCAAGATACTCCGGTGGCGCCGGGAGTGCGACTCACGGAGAGAGCTGTGCGGTCAAGCCGCTAGCCTGTGCGTGGAGTAGGTCAATGCGTTCGCCTAGTCGGAGGTCTGGGCTGCCGACGGCGCACTGAGCCCAGGCGTGCAATTCGAGTTCCTCGACACTTTCGTTGGGCACCGCACCAGCACCAACTGCGCGATAGCCAATGCAGAGGCCATCTGGCGGCTCGAGCAATAGCGGCGCCTAGCAGGGAGGGACCGATACTGCATGTGTTGATTTGCAGGGGGCCCGTCGAACCTTGACGAACACGACTTATCCTCCTCGCGCCAAACCATAGACTGGCCTTACGTATCTGATCAATTTGGGTGGGCATGACGGCAACTATTAGTCGACCAACGAGTCTGCGACTCCGCGATGGAGCAGGTGCTCATGCCCCGCGAACGTCGTTCGACCCGCTTAAAATACTCATCGTTCTAACTTTCGCATGGGCCGTCGTGCCGAACGTAGTGCAGTTCCACCTTGGGTACAGGCCATCTGCCCAGCTCGGCGAGAGTTACTCTCTGGTACCCATAGCGAGTCTGTCGAAGAGCATTCTGCAATTCGCGGTCTATGCCTTCTCTGCTCTTACGGTGCTGCAGGCTTTGATCGGCCGCACTCACTACAGGAAGTGGTTTCTCGTCTATCTGGCACCGTGGGTGGCGCTGAGCCTCTCCTCGCTGCTCGCAACGCAAAGCTTCACTGCCACGAGTCTGGTCTACGTCGCAATGGGGCTCGGGATTGCCAACCACGAGGACAAGATGGCTCTACTCCGCGCCCTTGGGGGCTTGACGGCACTCCTGGCGATGGTGAGTTTGGTCATGGTCGCAACAACGCCCAATGCGTTGATGAGCCAGGCCCACCTAGCTGATGCTAAGGCGCTTGTCGGCACCTCCCTTCTGAACGGGCCGTTCTCTCACCCCAACACCCTGGGGCAGACGCTCGCCATTGGATTCCCTTTCGTGCTGATGATCAAGAGGCGTTGGATGAGAATCCTGGGTGTCGCCAGTGTTGCGTTGGCGTTGGTCTGGGCATCGTCCCGAACATCGATCCTTGCGGTGGTGATCGCGGTGGTCGTGGGGCTCGGCTGGGTTGCAGTCAAGCAGCTCGGGCGTTTCGAGAAGGTGGCCGTTGGGCTACCACTACTCACCGTCTACGCTCTCATCGTGCCGGTGGCCATAGTACTGGTGGGCATCGCCGGACCTGATTCATTTTCGAACAGGGGCGTTATCTGGGAAACCAGCCTCAACCTATGGGCTGATCGACCCGTCTGGGGGTGGGGCTCGGATGTGTACGGGAGCCTCTCCCAGAGCATGCGTAACATCGGTGTGTTGGCGTTCCACGGCCACAACATGCTCGTGAACGCGTTGGCAGTGGGCGGTCTGGTCAGTGCCGCAGCCCTCCTGGTGCTCTATGTCGTGATCATCAGGAAGTCGTGGGTGCAGGGCTACCGCGAACACAACATTGCTGTCTCCATGTTTGCCGTTGTCTTCATCTCCATCGGGTGGTTCGAAGTCCCAACGACTTTTTATACTCTCGGCGCTACCTCATGGGTCGCGTGGGCAGCGGTCGGACTCGTCCTCGCCCTGCCCCGGGCTTTGTCAGTCCCAGGCGGGCCCGATCTGTTGCCTGCAACACTTGACGGACGCCGCACCTAGTATTTGCGTAGAGCGCTGCATGGCGTTCATGCCTTACCCACTTCCAGTGGCCACGTCCGGCAGCAAGTCCCGGGCGTTCCCACGATCTGTCAGAGCGGCACCGCCCACGATCGGCACGTAGATCGATCTTTTTGGTTCGTATCATCGTTCAGCTGGGCGTAAGCAAGGTTTTGCATGAAGGCGGTGCACCGCTCGACTCGGTACTTCGCCTTGCTGCCGTGCTCGCCGGGTCCGCCCTCGTCGCAGAGCTTCTGCACCGGGCGGTCGAGGCGCCAAGGACCAGGGCCGGGCGTCGCCCTTGCGGCTCAACCGAAGGCGTCCGACGGCGCTCCTGTGGGTGGCAAAGCGCTCACGTTGCGCTGTCGTGGTTCGCAAGCCCGTATGCTCCGATCGAATACGATAGCGAAGCACAGCAAGGCGTGACCGACGAGCGACTGACCCGAACTCCAGAATCCCGCCGGGGACACACCGTTATAGAAGTTCTTCTAAGGCCCGCCGCCTAGGTGACATAATCGTCGTCTGGAACACCTTTTTGCCGCGACGCTTGAGGGGGGACCACCACGCCAGGGCGTTCGCCTGGACCGTGGCGAGGTGGTCGGTCGTTGATGCCGTACTCGCAAATCGTACTGGCGCACGAGCCGTTGGCGAGGCCAAGACGAGCCTTTGAGTTGCCTTGAACTGCTCGGAAGAGTGCGCCAAATTGAGCGCGCCGATCTACGCGTTGTGCGGTGCCCAGGCGATGTACTGGTAGCCGCCGGTGGAGTTGGACCAACCGGTCTCTGAGCGGATGCTGACTCCGGTGATGACGGTGGACTTGTTGGTGTTATTCGAATCCCAGCCGATGATCGCGGTCGGGCCGTGGCCGCTCACGAAGTCGTTGGTGCCCTTTTCCACGGGTTGACCGTGAGGGTAAGGTCGCCCGGATTTTAGTCCTCCTTCCAACCGTTCACCGAGAGCGGACCGCGAGCGAGCGGCAGGAAGGTGCCCACCTGCGTGAAGTAAGTGCGTTCGGGGAAGTAGGAGCCGACCGGCTGCGAGAACGACACGTCGATCGGGTCGATGATGGCGATGCCGAAGGCCGAGATTGTCGTTACTCGACTGGCCCGCGAATGACCGGCACCATCGTCCCGCAGGGTTGATCCAGTCCAAAATGATGGACGCCGTGATGGCGATCGGTCCGGCCGAGCCCTTTGGCGTGCCGTTCGCCGCTGCCAGGAATGGCGATGATGGCGTACACGAGGCGGATCTGCGTGGCGTCCGTGTAGAGCTGCTCGATGCGCTGGAATGTCTTGCCGGTAAGCGCCGAGTGGGAGTTGGGGTGCGTGGGGCGTCCCGCGCAGATGGGCGCGGGGAGCGCACCGGGCAGAGCGCGCCGGCATACTTCGTCTTTGCGTCGGCGGCGGCGGCGGCCATGCCGACCGTTACAACGTCCATCAGATCGCTCCCGTCACGCCGTAAGCGCTACAGCTGAACGTCCTGGTGATCCCCGAACGGGTCTGCGTGTTAACTGCGCCGTCACCGTTGTAAGTGAACGTGGTGAGGATGCCGTTCTCGTCCTGGAGGACACCGACCCGTCACCGTTGTAGGTGACGGCGAGCGTCGGGTTCGATGCTGCAAGCGTGGCAGTGTGCGTGGAGTTCCTCTGCCGCCTAATCGGAGACCCGAGCCTACTACTCTGTGAGGTCGGCCGCGACGCGTTCGCTCTGGTCTGGGCAACTCTTGGCGGCGGACTGCTCGAGCACGCGGTGCGCGAGCTCCACCCGGGATTCCTCGGAGAGACCCTCAGTGGCGTAAGTGGCCAGCACCTTGTCGACGGCGTCGTTCAGGTCGAGATCGGGTCGCTCGGCCAGGTTGGTGCAGACCACCTGGCTGTAGAGGCTCACCATAGTTTTGGTCTGCTTGTCGAGCTGCTGCGGCTCCGTGAGCGCTGTAGCGGTCGGGGTCGGTGTCGGTGACGCGGTTGGCGTTGCTTTGCCCATCGTGGTGGCAGCGGTGCAGCCCGAAAGCAGGATGACGCCGAGGAGAACGGTGGCCGGGGCTAGAAGACGCATTCGGCGAGTCTACCCACTGGGTGAAGACAGATGGCGGTGCGGCCGAGGGACGTCACATCGTTTGATAGGCGGCTACGGCGAGAGCGGCCACGCCGACACCGGCGATGATGATGACGAAGAGGCGAACGGCGAGCATCCCGTTGCTGTGTTCCAGTCGTCGGTACCAGCGCCTGAGCCGACGAGTCCGTCGGCGGATTCCCATGCAGCGAATCTAATGGACCAAAGGGCAGTTTGCACCCGCTAGTTTTCCCCCCAATTCGGGCGTGACTCGAACGCGGATCACTATCCGGGCCTGAACCGGCGGTCTATGGTGTGCGCACCGTTACCCGACCGGTCCGCAGGAGGCAACCCGAATGCCCGAAGTGCAGAATGCTCTAACGCGCCCTCAAGCTCCGCCACCGCCCCGCCACCGAGGCTGGCGGATCGTCTTTGTGCTGTTCAGCGTGTTCACTGTGGTGGTGCTGGGGGTCGCGGCGGTGACGGTGTGGAACCTGTCGCGCAGTTTCGAGTCGGTGGAGAAGATCAGCGAGGCGTTCCCGGCCGATGAGGTTGCGCGACCGCCGGTCGCGACCGGCGCCGCCGCATCCGCGATGAATTTTCTGTTGCTGGGCTCCGACAGCCGAGGCGACAGCACCGGGTCGATCGCGAACCTCAGCGGGCAACGCTCCGACACCATCGTGATCGTGCACGTGCCCGCAGACCGCAAGACCCTGTCGGTGATGTCAATTCCCCGGGACAGCTGGCTGGAGATCCCCGGCCACGGCGAAGCGAAGATCAACGCGGCGCTGTCATACGGCGGGGTGCCGTTGGCGGTGCAGACGGTGGAGGGGCTGCTGGGCTCACGGATTGATCATGTGGCGGTGGTGGACTTCGCCGGGTTCGCGGCGCTGACGGATGCGCTGGGCGGGGTGGACATCGACAATCCGATCCCGTTCGAGTCCTACCACCTGGCGGGGCGCACCTTCCCGCAGGGACTGCAGCACCTCAACGGCACCGAAGCGCTGGCCTTCGCCCGGGAACGGTATGCGTTCGCCGACGGCGACTTTCAGCGGGTGCGCAACCAGCAGCTGCTGATCAGCGCGCTGCTCAGCGGGCTGATGCACAAGTCGGTGCTGGGGAACCCGACCACGATGGGCGCGGTGATCGACGCGGTCAGCCCCAACCTGGCGATCGATGAGGAGCTCTCGGCCACCGACCTGGTGAGCCTGGGGGTGGAGCTGCGGGACGTGCGGGAGGGGGACGTGAGCTTCTTCACCATTCCTACCGCCGGCACCGGGACGTCTGCGGACGGGCAGTCGATCGTGAATCTGGACTGGGCGGCGCTGCCGGCGCTGCAGGAGGCGTATCGGAGTGATTCTCTCAGCGGGGTGCTGCCGGCGGTGCAGGCGGCGGGGTGAGGGCGAGCCGGGGGGAGCGGGCGGTGACGGCGGCTAGCAGGGTCAGGGCCAGGAGGGCGCCCAGGGCGGCGCCGGCGGTGTTGGCGAGCACGTCGAGCGGGGTGGCGAAGCGGGCGGGCAGGAAGATCAGCTGGCCCAGCTCGATCAGGCTGCTCGCGGCGAAACCGGCCAGAATGGCGACCCACCAGCGTGCCGAGCCCAGCAGAACCACCCCCAGCAGCCCCACAGGCAGGAACAGGGCGATGTTCGCGGTGAATTCGACCAGCGCGTAGTTCACCCAGTCCGGCACGCCGTGGGCGTGCAGGCGGGCCAGCAGGCTGGCGATGCCGTGGGAGGCGCCCCGATCCACCGGGGTGGGCCAGAACGCGATCAGGGTGAGCGTGAGCAGGTACCCGGCCGCCAGCCAGCGGGCGGCCCGGCGGAGGGTGGCGTGGCGTCGATCGGCCAGGGTGGGTGCCAGAGCGCTCACGTGACCTCCCAAGGGCTGCGGGTCATGGCCTCCGGCACGGTTCAGAGCGGGAGGTCATCACCGTCAACGGACCAAGCACCCAGAGTAGCGAGGCGAGGCTGGGAGGCCAAGGTGCGCCGGCCGGATGGCGCTCAGCGGCTGCCGTGTACCTCGACGCGCTTGGGCAGCAGGAACACCAGCAGCAGGGCCACCACGCTCAGCCCGGCACTGACGGCCATGGCCAGGGTGGCGCTGTGGGTGAAGCCGGCGGCGACGGCATCCGCGCCGGGGCCGGCCACCACCAGGGTGCCGAAGAACACACTGCCCACCACGGCGATGCCCGCGGCGCTGCCCACCCGCTGCATCACGCCGATCACGCCGCTGGCCGCGCCGGCCTCGGTGGGGTCGACGGTGGCGACGATGAACGCCACGTTCGGCGCGATGAAGCAACCGCTGCCCAGGCCCGCGATGAACAGCGGCGGCAGCAGGGTCCAGTTGGTGAGATCGGCGGGGGCGGTGAGCAGCAGCACCAGCCACACCCAGATCAGACCCACCGTGACCAGGGCCACACCACCGACGAGCACGGTGCGCCCCAGGCGCTCGGTGAGCCGGTTGCTCTGCGACGCGCCCAGGATCGAGCCGATCGCGAACGGGATCGAGACCAGGCCGGATTCCAGCGCGGTGTGGCCGAGGCCCGCCTGCCAGAGGATCGAGATGGTGAAGAAGATGCTCGTGAATGCCGCGAAGTAGACCAGGGCCAGGATGACGCCGCCGGTGAACGCCGGGTGCGAGAAGAGGTGCGGCGGCACGAGCGGGCTGCTGCCGCGTTTGGTCAGGGCCACCTCCCAGGCGCCGAACGCCACGATGAGCAGCACCCCGGCGGCGAGCACCAGGTAGGTCCAGAGCGGCCAGCCGCGGTCCTGGCCCTCGATCAGCGGCACCAGCAGGGCCACCAGGCCGGCGGAGAGCAGCAGCAGGCCCACCCCGTCGACGCGGGCAGCGGCCGGAGCGCCGGGCGCGGAGGCGGTGCCGGTGCCGGTGGGCAGCAGGATGGCGGCGGCGATCAGCGCGACAATGCCGATCGGCAGGTTCACCCAGAAGACCAGGCGCCAACCCTCTTCCACGCCGAACGCCTCGATGATCAGGCCACCCACGATGGGGCCGAGCGCGGTGGAGACGCCGATGACCGACCCCATGATGGCGAATGCCTTGCCGCGGGACGCCGCCGGGAACATCAGCTGGATGACGGCCGTGACCGCCGGCACGAACATGCCGCCGGCCAGACCCTGCACGACGCGGGCGATGATCAGCTGTAGGTCGTTCTGGGCGAGCCCGCAGGCCAGGCTGGCGACGGTGAAGAGTGCCAGGCCGGTGAAGAAGACCCACTTGTGGCCGATCCGGTCGCCGATGCGGCCGGCGGGGATGAGGGCCAGACCGAACGCCAGGGCGTAGCCGGAGATGATCCAGGACAGGGTCGCCTCGGAGGCGTCGAGGCTGGTGCGGATGCTGGGCAGCGCCACGTTCACGATCGTGGTGTCGAGCAGGGCCATGAACATGCCCGCCATCAGCACGATGAGGGCCTGCCAGGCGCGGCGGGACACCTTGGTGTCTGGGGCGGAAGCGGGGGAGTCGGTCATGTCGTGGCCTTTCGAACGCCGGCAACTGGTGAGAACAGAAAAACCCCCACTCGCTTGAGTGGGGGTTTATTTCTGTCGGGGTAACAGGATTTGAACCTGCGACCTCGTCGTCCCGAACGACGCGCGCTACCAAGCTGCGCCATACCCCGATGGTCCTGTGGACCTCGACAAGTATAACCCCATCGGGTACCCGGGTTTGGACCAGGCCTAGCCGGGCGGGGCGGCCTTGCCGACGACCACGGTCACCGTGCCGCCCGGTGCGGTGGGGGTGCCGGCGGCCGGGGCCATCGAGAGCACCTTGCCGTTCTGGCTCGCGTCGGTCACCGGCTGCTCGCTGGCCACCACCCCGAATCCGCTCAGCGTGCCCTTGGCCTGGTCGAGGGACTGCCCGACCACGTTCGGCAGCAGAATCTGAGAGCCGTTGCTGGAGAACACCGTGACGGTGGCTCCGGTGCTGGTGCTGGCGCCGCCGGCGGGGTCGCTGCGTGAGACGGTACCGGCCGGCAACTCCGAGTCGGTCACGCCGCCGTCGAGGAAGCCGAAGCCGGCGGCCTCAATGGTCTCGCGGGCCGCATCCACGCTCTGACCGCGCACGTCGGGCACGGTGACCTGCACCCCGCGGATGAGGTTGTTGGCGGCTTGCTCGAACTCGTCGCCGCCGTACTTGGCATTGGCCACGCTCATGATCTCCGGCCAGATGCGGTGCCGGGCGGTAGCCGCGGAACCGCTGTCGAAGTCGAGGCTGCGCTGGTTGTTGTCTTTTCCGGTGACGCTGACCACGCCCACGACGGTGGCGACCTCGGTGCTGGCCCCGCTCATCCAAGTGTCGTTGGAGCCGTCGGTGGTTCCGGTCTTACCGATCATCTCGACCCGCGGTGAGGTGTTGCGGTACGACTGCCCGGCGGAACCCTGGGTCATGACCCGCTCCATGGCGTACGCCATACCGGCCGCCACTTCGGGCTCCACCGACGCGGTGCAGGTGGACACGGGCGCGGGAATTTCCACACCGTCCGCCCCGATGATCCGGTCGATCACGATGGGGGAGCAGGTGACGCCCTTGTTGGCGATGCCGGCGAAGGCCACGGCCATGCTCAGCGGGGCGACCTCGTTGGTGCCGAGCACCGAACCGGCGCCCTTCTGCAGCGGGTCGCCATCCGCCCGGTGCACCCCGAACGACGTGGCCATGTCGCGGATCTTGCAGAGGTCCAGCCGCTTGGCCATGCCCAGGAAGCCGGTGTTGATTGAGTCGATGGTCGATTCCAAGGCCGAGTAGTTGCGGCCGGCTTCGTTGGAGTCGTTGCGCGGGTTGTAACCGGGGAAGCTCTGGGCGCCGTCGCAGTAGTCCTGGAAGGTGCCCCAGTTGGACTTGCGTGCCGAGTCAACGCGCTCGCCGAGCGGGTGGCCCTCCTTGAGCCACTCGGCCAGGGTGAAGACCTTGTAGGTGGAGCCGGGCTGGAAGCCCAGCGAGCCGCCCTGGTTGAAGTCGGTGTTGTAGTTGATGCCGGTGTACTCCGGGCCAGGAGCAACCTCCAGCTGGGTGTACAGCTTGTTCTGCGCCATCGTGAGCACCCGGCCGGTGCCCACTTCAACGCTGGTCGCCACGGCGCCCACGTCCCAGCCGTCGTAGGTCATCGGCACATTCTCGGCGATGGCCGCCTCGGACGCCATCTGCAGCTCGATGTCGAGGGTGGTGTAGATCTGGTACCCGCCGCGACGGAAGTTCGTCATGCGGGTGTCTTCGTCTGCGCCGAAAGTGGGGTCGGTCTTGAGCTGGTAGGTGACGTAGTCGCAGAAGTATGCGGCGCCACCGGCGGTCTGGCAGCCGGTGCTGGGCTCGGTGATGGCCGGTTCGATCGGGCTGGCGACGGCGGCGTCGTAGTCGGCCTGGTTGATCTTCTTGTGCTTGAGCATCTCGCGCAGGATGTAGTCGCGGCGGTCCTTGTTGGCGGCGTACCCGTTCGCGGCGCCGTTGGTCTCGCTCTCGGGCTCGTCCAGGCGGAACTTCTCAGGGTTGTTCACGATCGCGATGAGGCTCGCGGCCTGCGGCAGGGTGAGGGTGGCGGCGGTGGCCGAGAAGTAGTACTCGGCCGCGGCCTGGATGCCGTACACGGTGCCGCCGAAGCCGGTGATGTTCAGGTAGCCCTGCAGGATCTCGTCCTTGCTGTACTCCTTCTCCACCCCGATGGCCAGCCGCATCTCCTTGAGCTTGCGTTCCTCGGTGGGGTCGGTGGCCTCCTCGAAGCAGGCCTGAAGCTCGTCCGGGTCGGGCATGACCTCGCACTTTTGCACCAGCACGTTCTTGACGTACTGCTGGGTCACCGATGAGCCGCCCGAGGTGGGCCCGCCGGTGAACTTGGCCAACGCCGCCCGCATGGTGCCCTGCAGGTCGATTCCGCCGTGTTCGCGAAACCGGGGGTCCTCACCGGCAACGACGGCGTCCTGCACGAACAGGTTCATGGCCGCCAGAGGAACTTCAACCCGGTTCTGGTCGTAGAACGAGGCGAGCTCGTAGGGGACTCCGCTGTTCGGCACCGCATAGATGGTGCTCACCTGCGACAGCTCGTCGATCTTGAGGTAATTCGGCAGGTTCTCGAAGGCGTTGATGGTGCTGCTCGCGGCCAGACTGGAGATTGCAAGCGCCGGGGTGATCCCGACGGTAATCAGCAGGCCGGCGACCGCGCTCATCGCCACGAATCCGACGAGTCCCCCGATGACGCCGGAAAAAGTTCTTTTGGTTTCCCCCATAAGAGCGAGCCTAGGGGATCGCCGGGGGACCCGGACGAGCCAAGCCACCCCAGAAGGGGGTCGTGGCTACGCTGCGGTGAGGGTGAGCAGGGTCGCCTCCGGCGGGCAGGCGAAGCGCACCGGCGCGTAGATCGAGGTGCCCAAACCCGCGGAAACATTGAGGTACGCGGTGCGCAGCCCCACACTCCACAGGCTGAGCCCCTTCACCTGACGGCGGGGAATATCACAATTGGTTACCAAAGCGCCGAACTTCGGCACGCACACCTGACCACCGTGGGTGTGCCCGGCCAGCATCAGCTGGGCGCCGTGGTTGATGAAGGAGTTGAGTACCCGCTGGTACGGGGCGTGCACCACACCCACGGTCAGCGTCGAGCGCCGGCCGGCCGGTTCTTCGGGGTCCGGCCAGGTCTCCTCGGTGAGCGGGTCGTTGCCGCGCATCTCGTCGATAGCGCCGGTGATCAGGTCGAGCCGGTCCCGGCGGATGTGCGGGTCATCGACCCCGAAGATCTCCAGGTGGGTGCCGTTGATGTCCAGCGCCTCCGCGGCATTGTTCAGGTCGGTCCAACCGAGGTCGGCGAACACCCGGTGCAGGTCGTCGGTGTCAAGCTCGACGTGCCGGCTGCGCAACATCGACGGGCCGCCGAAGTACTTCAGCGGGTTCTTCGGCTGCGGGCCGAAGAAGTCGTTGGAGCCGTTCACGAAGATGCCCGGGATGCCCTTGAACGGTTCGAGGGCGTACTCCACGCCCGCGATGCCGTCTTCGTGACCCAGATTGTCGCCGGTGTTCACGACGAGGTCGGGCTTCAGCGCGGCAAGACCGCGCACCCAGTCCTGCTTGTCGCGCTGCCACGGGGCCATGTGCAGATCGGAGAGGTGCAGCACCGTGATCGGGTCGGACCCGGGCGCGAGCACCGGAACCGTCACCTCACGCAGGGTGAACCGGCGGCGTTCCACGAGGGAACCCCAGGCGAACGCCGCCAGCCCCGCCGTGGTCACGGCGGCGGCGGAGGCGACGATGGCGCGTGCGGCGCTCAACCTGCCGCTCCCATCTTGCCCACCACGAGGGCGACCGAGCTGCCCCGGGATGCCGGGGTGCCGGCGGTCGGGGTCATCGCGATCACCTTGTTGTTCTGGTTGGGGTCGGTGACGGCCTGGTCGGTGGTCGTCACGGTGAAGCCGGTGAGCGTTCCCCTGGCCTGATCGAGGCTCTGGCCGGTCACGTCGGGCAGCAAAATCTGGTTGCCGTTACTGGAGAACACCGTGATCGTAGCGCCGTTGCCGGCCGACGCGCCGGAGGCGGGGTCGGTGCGGGCCACGCTGCCGGCGGGCAGCTCGGAGTCGATCACGCCGCCGTCGGCGAACTCGAAGCCGGCGCCCTCGAGCGCGGCCTGGGCATCCGCCATCGACTGGCCACGCACGTCGGGCACGGGCACCTGAGCGCCCTGGATGACGTTGGTCGAGGCCTCAGAGAACTCGTCTCCGCCGTACTTGGCGTTGGCGACGCTCATGATGTCCGGCCACATGCGGTGCCGGGCGGTGGCCGCGGAGCCACTCTCGAAGGCGTAGTCGCGGGACCGCTGGTTGGCCTCACCGGTGACGGCGACGACGCCCACAACGGTGGCGACCTTGCTGCTCGCGCCGGTCATCCAGGTGTCCTTGGCTCCGTCGGTGGTTCCGGTCTTGCCGATCATCGGCACCTTCGGGTAGGTGGAGTCGTTGGACTGGGTTGCGGAGCCCTCGGTGAGTACCCGCTTCATGGCGTACGCCATGCCGGCGGCCACGGATGGTTCAACCGACTGCTTGCAGGTGGAGGTGGGCGGTGCGATCTCGGCGTCGTCCGGTCCGACGATGCGGTCGATGACCACGGCCGAGCAGGTCTTGCCGGCGTTGGCGATGCCGGCGAAGGCCACGGCCATGCTCAGCGGGGCGATCTCATTGGTGCCGAGCACCGAGGAGGCACCCTTCTCGAGCTCGCCGCCATCCGCCCGGTGCACCCCGAAGGACTCAACGGTGTCGCGGATCTTGCAGAGGTCAAGCTTCTTGGCCATTCCGATGAAGCCGGTGTTGATCGAGTTGATGGTCGACTGCAGGGCGGTGTAGCCGGTGCCGGGCTCGTTCGCGTCGTTCTTCGGGTTGTAGCCGGGGAAGGTCTGCGGCCCGTCGCAGTAGTCCTGGAAGGTGCCCCAGTCGCTCTTGCGGGCCGAGTCGACGCGTTCGTTGAGCGCGTGACCCTCCTTCAGCCACTCGGCGAGGGTAAAGACCTTGTACGTGGAGCCGGGCTGGAATCCGCTCGAGCCGCCCTGGTCGTAGTCGGTGTTGTAGTTGACGCCGGAGTACTGGGCGCCGGTGGCCTGCACCTCGGGGTCCTGGCTGTAGGTCTTGTTCTGCGCCATCGTGAGCACCCGGCCGGTGCCCACCTCAACGCTGGTGGCTACAGCGCCAACATCCCAGCTGGCGGTCTGCGGCACGTTCTCGGCCATGGTGGTCTCGGTGGCCAGCTGCAGGTCCAGGTCGAGGGTCGTGTAGATGTCGTAGCCGCCGCGACGGAAGTTCATCATGCGGGTGTCTTCGTCTTCGCCGAAGGTCGGGTCGCTCTTGAGCACGTGGGTGACGTAGTCACAGAAGTAGGCGCTGCCGCCGGCGGTCTGGCATCCGGTGCTCGGCTCGGTGATGGTGGGCTCGATCGGGGCCGCGATGGCCACGTCGTACTCCTCCTGGGTCACCTTCTTGTACTGCAGCATCTCGCCCAGGATGTAGTCGCGGCGTTCCTTGTTGGCGGCGTACCCGTTCGCGGCGCCGTTGGCTTCGCTCTCGGGCCGGTCCAGACGGAACTTCTCCGGGTTGTTCACGATGGCGATCAGGCTGGCCGACTGGGACAGGTTGAGGTTCGCCGCGGTGGTGTTGAAGTAGTACCCGGAGGCCGCTTCAATGCCGTACACGCTGCCGCCGAAGAGGGTGATGTTCAGGTAGCCCTGCAGGATCTCGAGCTTGCTGTATTCCTTCTCAACACCGATGGCCAGACGCATCTCCTTGAGCTTGCGCTCGGGAGAGGTTTCGGTGGCCTCGTCGTAGCAGGCGTCCAGCTTGTCCTGGTCGTTGAGCACCTCGCACTTTTGCACGAGAACGTTCTTGACGTACTGCTGGGTGATGGATGATCCACCCTGGGTGCCGCCGCCGGTGACGGTGGACAGGGCGCCACGAATGGTGCCCTGCAGGTCCACGCCGCCGTGCTCCTCGAAGCGGGGGTCCTCGCCGGCGACCGCGGCATCCTGCACGTACTGGCTCATGCTCGTGACCGGCACTTCGACGCGGTTCTGGTCGTAGAACGACGCCAGCGCGTACGGGGCGCCGTTGCCGTCGATGGCGTAGATGGTGCTCTTCTGGGAGAGCTGGTCGACCGTGAGGTAGTTGGGCAGGTTCTCGAACACGTTGATCGTGTTGGTGGCCGTCATGCCCGATACGGCGAGGGCGGGGGTCACGGCAACGGTGACGAGGACACCGGCGACGGCGCTCATCCCAATAAAGCCCAGGAGGCCTCCGAGCGCTCCACTAACCGTACGTTTTTTGGCAGACATACAATTGAGCGTAAGGGACACAACCTGAAAAATCGCCTGAATCGGAGCCGCATGACTGCCTGGGAATACCTCACCACCCCGCTGATGATCCACAACACAGCCGCCATCCTCAACAACTGGGGCTCGGAAGGTTGGGAGCTTGTGCAGGTCGTCACCGGCCCGGAAGGTGGACTTGTCGCCTACCTCAAGCGCCCCGTCGCCGGCTCGACCGGCGCCTGATCGTGTCGCAGATCGAGGCCCGTCTGGCCGAACTGGGCATTGAACTCCCGACGGTGGTGCCGCCCGTGGCCTCGTACGTTCCCGCCGTGGTGAGCGGGTCGCTGGTGTTCACCTCCGGCCAGCTGCCGATGGTGGCCGGCGTGATGCCAGCCACGGGCAAGGTTGGGGATGGCGAGGGCTTCGTGTCGGCCGCGGACGCCCAGGGCTACGCCCGGCAGTGCGCGCTGAACGCGCTCGCCGCCATCCAGAGCGTGATCGGCTCGCTTGACCGGATCACCCAGGTGGTCAAGGTCACCGGGTTCGTCGCATCCGCCCCGGACTTCACGGGCCAGCCCGGCGTGGTCAACGGTGCCTCCGATGTTCTCGGCGAGATCTTCGGCAGCATCGGTGTGCACGCCCGCTCCGCGGTGGGCGTGGCCGTGCTGCCGCTGGACTCGCCCGTCGAGGTGGAGCTGACCGTCTCCTTCGCTTGATTTCACCGTCGCGAGCTGTGACTTAAGCACCTTCCCAGAGCGTTTTTCGGTGCTTTTCTCACAGCTCGCGACTTTGTCGTACAGCCTCGGGGCGCGGATGCGCGGCCGAGAACCTGGCGCCGACCCGACCCGCCAGCGTCTGCGCGGGCAACTCCACCCATCGGTACATCAGCTGGGCAAGCACCAGGCTCAGCGGCACCGAGACCAGCGCGCCCCACCACCAGTGCTCCGGCCCGAACAGCTGCGCGAAGGTCACCACGATGGGGAAGTGCACGAGGTACAGGCTGAAGCTGATGGTTCCGAGCCAGGCCAAGAGGCGCCCGCTGAGCATCCGCTGCACCGGTGGCCACAGCGCCACGGTCGCCACGATCAACACCGCGCCCGGCACCCGCAGCGACAGGCCCACGCTGTTCCACGGCTCGGTCAACGCCGGCCGCAGCAGCCAGTACGCGATGAGCAGCACCGGCCCGAGCACGGCGATCGCCGCCCAGGCCAGGGTGCCGCCGCGCCGACTGACCAGCCGGGTCGACCAGGCCAGGAGTGACCCGTGGTTGGCGGCGAGCAGGGCACCCAGGCCGAACGCCGGCAGGTACATCAGCGGCTCGATCTTGAGCAGGTACCCCGCGGTGGACGTGGCCAGCAGCAGCGCCACCCAGGCCAGGGTCCACCGGCGGGTGGCCACGGCGAAGATCACGCCGATGGGCAGCAGCAGCGAGAACCACATCTCCCAGGCCAGCGACCAGAGCGGCGGGTTGACGTCGGGCCGGCCGGTGAAGCCCAGGATGCTGGCTTCGCGCAGCAGGTTGCCGATGCCGAGGTCGGGGCTGCCCTGCTTGGCCATCCACGCGCCGCCGGCGCCGGTGCGCGGCACGAGCAAGATCCACGCGGCGGCCAGGCCCACCGAGACGACCACCGGGATGGCCAGCCGGACGATGCGGCGCGGGTAGTACGCCAACCAGTCGTAGCCGGGTGCCTCCGCAGCCGGCCGGGTCCACTGCAAGCGTCGCAGCGGGGTGAGCACCAACACGAACCCGCTGAGCACGAAGAACACCAGCACGAACTCCGGGCCGGCGAAGAGGATCTTCAGCGGCGACAGGGTGACCCACCAGGCGGGGGAGAACACGGCCACGTCGGCGCTGGAGGTGTACGCGGCCGAAATCGACGGCGCGGTCATCGACACGTGGTGCACGAGCACGATCACGGCGGCGACCCCGCGCAGGGCGTCGAGTCCGCCCATCCGGGTGCGGGAGTTATCTCGAGACATTTGGCCCACGGTATGGGGCGTTCGTGAACGTTTACTCCGAGCGCACCCGCCCGAAGGCTCGCGAACTGTGAGAAAAGCACCTTCCCGGGCGTTCGGAAGGTGCTTAACTCACAGTTCGCGAGCGAGGAGCGCGGCTAGCGCATGCTCTCCGAGATGATCTGCATGATCGAGGTGTCGGCGAGGGTGGTGGTATCGCCGATCTCGCGGCCCTCGGCCACATCGCGCAGCAGCCGCCGCATGATCTTGCCCGAGCGGGTCTTGGGCAGCTCGTTCACGATGTGGATCTCCCGCGGCCGGGCGATCGCCCCGATCTGCAACGTCACGTGCGCGCGCAGCACGGCGCTGATGTCGGCGTGCGACGCCGCATCCGTCTGGCTGAACTTGATGATCACGAACGCCACCACGGCCTGCCCGGTGGTCTCATCGTGCGCGCCCACCACCGCGGACTCGGCCACCATGGGGTGCGCCACCAGCGACGACTCGATCTCGGCGGTGGACAGCCGGTGCCCGGAGACGTTCATCACGTCATCGACCCGGCCGAGCAGCCAGATGTCGCCGTCGCGGTCGAGCCGGGCACCGTCGCCGGCGAAGTACAGCGGACCGTTCGGGGCATCCTGGAACTTCTCCCAGTAGGTCTCGATGAAGCGCTCCGGGTCGCCCCAGATGCCGCGCAGCATCGACGGCCACGGTTCGGTGACCACGAGCAGGCCGCCGTTGCCGTGCCCCACGTGCTCGCCGTCTTCACCGATCACGTCGATGGAGATGCCGGGGATGGCGACCTGCGCCGCGCCGGGCTTGGTCTCGGTGAGGCCGGGCAGCGCGGAGATCATGATCGCGCCGGTCTCGGTCTGCCACCAGGTGTCCACCACCGGGGTGACGTGGTTGCCGATCACCTCGCGGTACCACATCCACGCTTCCGGGTTGATCGGCTCACCGACAGAGCCGAGCAGGCGCAGGCTGGTCAGGTCGAACTTCTGCGGCTCCTGTCGGCCGATTTTCATGAACGTGCGGATGGCGGTGGGCGCCGTGTACAGGATGCTCACCTTGTGCTTCTCGATGATTTCCCACCACCGGCCGGGGTGCGGGGTGTCGGGGGTGCCCTCGTAGAGCACCTGGGTGGCGCCGTTGGCCAGCGGCCCGTAGACCACGTAGCTGTGGCCGGTGATCCAGCCCACGTCGGCGGTGCACCAGAACACGTCGGTCTCGGGTTTGAGGTCGAAGACGTTCTTGTGGGTGAAGGCCACCTGGGTGAGGTAGCCGCCGCTGGTGTGCAGGATGCCCTTGGGCTTACCGGTGGTGCCGGAGGTGTAGAGGATGAACAGCGGGTTCTCGGCCGGGAACGCCTGCGCCTCGTGCTCGCCGGAGACGGCGGCGAGCTCCTCGTGCCACCACTTGTCGCGTTCGTTCCACTCCACGTCGCCGCCGGTGCGGTTCACCACGAGCACGGTGCGCACCGAGGAGTCGCCGCTGGCCAGGGCCGCGTCGACCGCGGGCTTGAGCGGGGTGGCCCGGCCCTTGCGGTAACCGCCGTCGGAGGTGATCACGACCACCGCTTCGGCGTCGTCGATACGGGAGCGCAGGCTCTCGGCGCTGAAGCCGCCGAAGATCACCGAGTGCACGGCGCCGATGCGGGCCACGGCGAGCATCGCCACGACGGCCTCGGGGATCATCGGCAGGTAGATGGCCACCCGGTCGCCGGCGCGCACGCCGAGGCCGAGAAGCACGTTCGCGGCACGCTTGACCTCCTCGGTGAGCTCTGCATAGGTGATCGAACGGGTATCGCCCGGCTCACCCTCCCAGTGCAGCGCCACCCGGTCGCCGTTGCCGGCGAGCACGTGCCGGTCGAGGCAGTTGTAC
This sequence comes from Cryobacterium sp. MP_3.1, assembly GCF_035984795.1. NCBI lineage: Bacteria > Bacillati > Actinomycetota > Actinomycetes > Micrococcales > Microbacteriaceae > Cryobacterium > Cryobacterium sp. MP_3.1. Next base: position 166,948 of record NZ_JAXCHV010000002.1, read on the forward strand.
GCCACGTTGAGCTCGCCGTCGTCGAACCACTTGGCGAACGGCGGATTGGTCCAGTCGAGGGTGCGGGTGAACGGTTTGTGCCAGTGCAGGAGGTCGCGGGCCTGCTCGGCCCAGAAACCAAGCCGATCTGCTGCGGCATCCGCGTAGAGAGCCTCGGTCGCCACTGATGTCGCGGCAAACTCCGGAGACGGCGGGAATCGGCGGGTTTCGTGGAGAAGATGGTCGATTTGCACGCTCATGATGGTTCGCTCCTTTGCGAGTTCAGGCGGTGGCGGGGCGCCGCGGCGGACCCGTCCCTGAACCCTACACGGCGGATACGCCCGTTCCGAGGACAAATTTGCCCGGAAGAACGGCCGGTTTTCTGCTCTGGATATTTTTGAAATCGTGCTCTCACGGGCTCATATTTTCGTGTCCTCATTTAGGGGGACCCGGAGGACTTGCGGATCTGATTTTCCCAAGTATGCTTATCAATGTCTGAACGAAAGTTTTGACCTGTGGTGTGTTGGTTCCCCCCAATCAACGCACTGCCGAGGCGGCACCTGTTCCCCCCAATAGGTGCCGCCCCCCTCTTTTAACAGCACGCTCTGCGCCTCTCAACGACGCACCCGTGCTTTCCCCGCCCGGCTCTGGCGCCCCCCGCGTGAACCGTGCAAACTGCGTGACCCGCTGTACCGCAATATCGCTGTATCGGCCCCCTCCAGGCAGAACCGTTGCCCGGCCGGACAACTGCGCCCCGCACACCGGGCGCAGAAGTCCGTCCGGGCAACAGTTGTCTCTGCACCCTGCCCGCTCCCGCCTCGTCGGTCGAGCTTGTCGAGACCCCGTGGCGCGCGTGTGTGCCGTGCACCGCCGCTCCTCCACAGCCCCGTCCTCACCGACCACCGCACACCACCGGATGCGCCACGGTGCCCGCACCCGCCCGCCCGCTAACGTGCCCGCATGCCAGAGCCCTTCGTCGCGGTGCCCTCCTTCCTCAACCGGTCCAGCGCCCTCACCGTCAGCACCGACCCGAATCGGGTAACGTCCGGGGGAGAGCGGCCGCAGCCCTCCTATCCAGACACGTGGCTGGACGCGGAGACAGACCCACCTCGCGACCGCGCCCTTGACCGCAGCCTCGACCCCATCCCGCCGCTACCTCCCCGCACCGACCTCTCCGTGCTCGGTCCGCTCAGCCGGTTCGCCCGCGACCCCGCCGTCACCGACCTCTTCGTGAACGGGGATGCCGGCCTCTGGCTCGACGCCGGACGCGGGCTGGTACCCGCGCCGGACTGGCACGGCGACGAGCGGAGCATCCGTGACCTGGCGGTGCGGCTGATCGCCCTGGGCGGCCGGCACATCGACGAAGCCAGCCCCTGCGTCGACGTGCGGCTGGCCGACGGCATCCGGGTGCACGCCGTGCTGCCCCCGGTGTCGAGCACCGGCACGCTGCTGTCGATTCGGTTGCCGCGAACCGAGCGGCTCAGCCTCGACGCCCTCGCCGCCGGCGGCCTGTTCGGCCACGGTGAGGACGCGGCCGCCCAGCTGGGCCGGTTGCGCGCGGCGGTGCTCGACCGGGAGCACCTGCTCGTGACCGGTGCCGCCGGCAGTGGCAAGACCACCCTGCTCGCCGCGTTGCTCGGCGAGGCGCCCGCGGCCGAACGCATCGTGGCCATCGAGGACGTCGCCGAGCTGCGCATCAACCACCCGCACGTCGTGGCCCTGGAATCCCGGCAAGCCAACCTCGAGGGCGCCGGCCGCATCGGCCTGGACAGCCTGCTGCGCGAGGCGCTGCGGATGCGTCCGGACCGGTTGGTGCTCGGCGAGTGCCGGGGCGTGGAGATCCGTGAGCTGCTGGCCGCCCTGAACACCGGCCACGACGGCGGCGCCGGCACCCTGCACGCCAACTCCCTCACCGACGTGCCCGCCCGGCTAGAGGCGCTCGGCGCGCTCGCCGGGATGAGTCCGGCGGCGGTGGCCCGGCAAACCGTGAGCGCGATCGGGCTGGTGCTGCACCTCGAGCGCCGGGGCGGCCGGCGGCGCCTGGCGCAGGTGGGCCGGTTCACCCTCGACGCCGCCGAGCGTCTCGCGACGGTGCCCGCGTGAGCCGCCGAGGCGCCGCTCCGCCGCCGCCGATCGAGGAGGTGGCCCGCATCGCCGAACGGCTGGCCGTGCTGCTGTCGGCGGGGGTGTCGCCGGTGTCGGCCTGGGACTACCTGCTGCCGCCCGGGCCGGCCGGCCGTGCCGAGCCGTTTGACCCGTCGGTGGTCGACCGTGCCGGGCCACCGGCGCCGCCGGCGGCGCGGGGGACCCGCCGCGTGAAGGCCCGGGCCGATGCCGAGCGGGCGCAGCACAGCATCCTGGCGGCCGCGGGACGCGCCGCCCGCAACGGCGACGACGTGGCCGACGCCATCGCGGACGCGGCCGCCGGGCTCCCTGACCAGCTGGGCGACGCGTGGCGGGCCCTCGCCGCCGCGTGGGACGTCGCCACCCGGGCCGGTGCACCCCTGGCCGGGTGCCTGCGCGACCTGGCCGCCGCGTTCCGGGAGCTCGGCCAGCTGCACCGCGACCTGACCGTGGCCCTCACCGGCCCGCGCGCCACGGCCCGACTGGTGATGGTGCTGCCCCTGGTGGCGCTGCTGTTCGGCAGCCTGATGGGCTTCGACACGCTGCGCACCCTGTTCCTCACCGGCCCAGGGTTGGCCTGTCTCGCCGCGGGGTGCCTACTGATGGTCGGCGCCGCCCGCTGGAACCGGTACCTGGTTGCCGCCGCCGGCCGCCAAGGGCCCGCGCCGGGACTAGAGCTCGACCTCACCGCCATCGGTATGGCCGGTGGCGGGTCGCTCGACCGGGCCCGCGCCAGCGCGCGGCGCAGCGCCGAACGGTTCGGCCTGCGCGCGATCGGTGTGACCGACTCCGCCGACGTGGTCATCGAGCGAGTGCTCGACCTCTCGGCCCGAGCCGGGGTGCCGGCCGGTGAGCTGTTGCGCAGCGAGGCCGCGCAGGCCCGGCGGGATGCCCGCACTGCGGGCCACCAACGCGCCGAAACCCTTGCCGTGACCCTGATGATCCCGCTAGGAGTGTGTGTGCTCCCGGCGTTCATGCTTGTCGGTGTCGCCCCGCTGCTGCTCAGCGTGCTCGTCGCCACCCTCGGCAGCGTCGAGTGACGGTGCTCGGGTGCTCCCGCCCTGGTGAACTCGGGCGCTCCTCCACAGGCTGCCGTTTCGAACTTTTGTGCACCGATGGGCTGCCGTCGTTGATGCGCCGGGTGTCGCCGCGACAGGCTGGCTGCACTCGCGCCGCTTGCACCGCGTCTTGTACGCGAAAGGAGATCCATCATGACCACCCTCAGCAGCCCGCCCGCCCCGCCGACAGAGCATCACCCGCAAGCCGAGGAGAGCACCGGAAGCGCGGCGGCCGCCGACCGTGCCGCCGCTCCGCTACGGCACGATCCCAGCGCGGGTACCGGAATACCCAACGCACTCGTGCGCACCCGCGCGGTGCGGTCCAACAGCATTCGCGCCCTCCTGCGGTCGCGTGACGATCGCGGGGCGGCCACCGCCGAGTACATCGTGGCTACCATGGCGGCCGTCGGGTTTGCCGGCTTGCTCATCGTCATCCTGCGCGGTGACGAGGTGCGCGGCATCCTCACCGAACTGGTGCGCAGTGCGCTCACGGTGGGGTGACCGAGCCGCGGCACGGCTGGCACACCGACTCCACCGGGACCGGGGCAGCGTCACGGCCGAGTTCGCGGCCGTGCTGCCCGCCGTGCTGGTAGTGCTGGCCTGCTGCCTGGGTGCCGTGCAGGTGGTCGGGCAGCAGGTACGCATTACGGATGCCGCCGCCGACGTGGCCCGGCTGCTGGCCCGGGGCGACGGCGCGGGTCCGGCATCCGGGCTGCTGGCCGCGGTGGCGCCCGGCACCGCGCTCGCCGAGGAACGCCAGGGGGAGTTCGTCTGCGCCCGGCTCAGCGCGCCGAGCGCCTTCGCGCCGTTCGCCGCCGCGGGCCTCACTCTCGCCGCCCGGTCCTGCGCTCTCGCCAGCGACACTGCGAGCGACGACCCGTGACGCGCCCACCCATCCGCCGGCCTACCTCTGCTCGCGAGCGGGGATCCGGTTCGGTGCTCGCAGTCGCGCTGCTCGGCACGCTCGTCACGATGACCGCCGTGCTCGTGCCGCTGCTGGCCCTGCTGCCGGTCAGTCAGTCCGTGCAGGGTGCGGCGGATGCGGCGGCGCTCGCCGCGGCCGACGTCGCCTCCGGCCTCATGCCGGGCGTGCCCTGTGCCACGGCGGCGCGGGCGGCGGAGCTGAACGGGGCCCGCCTGGTCACCTGCTCGGTGGACGGCCTGATCGCCACCGTGGCGGTGTCCCGCACGGTGGGCGCATTCCCGATCGGTTCCCGGGCGCGGGCCGGCCCGGCGCCCTAACGATGGTCAGGCCAGTCTTCGAGCTCGCCGCCAGAAGTGCAGCATCCCCGATCGCCGGGCTAAGTGGTCGCCGGGGGAGTGTCGAAGAGCGCCTCGAGGTAGCGGTAGTCCACGGCGGAGGGCTTGTCGGGATGCTCGGTGGAATCGAACTCGAGACCGGCGGCGCGTGCATAGAGGTACCGCTTGCCGGCTGCGTCGGCGGGTATCTCGATTCGCGGCCGGGGATCCCCGGATTCGAGGAACTCGGTGGTGACGGTTTTTCCTTCGAGGGGGCCGTCCGTCAGTTTCGCGGTGTACGTGCCCTGCGCTGCAGTAACCATGTCTCTATTGTGCGGCTGTGCTCCGCGGAGGCAACCCCTAATCCGCAAACCGAGGCTCACCGGCCGCGTGTCGGGCGATGCCGCCGCGAATTCCGCGAACACATGTGCACACTCGTTTCAGCCTTGCCCTGCGCCGTGAGCGAGCTACCGTGGAGTCAATTCGGGGCACTCCCGCGCCGTCACCGTCGGCGCGCACTCGATTCCTGTGTGTATGGTGTGGCTTGGTCGTTTCACAGACCGTTACCTATAAAGAGGAGTCTGGTGCCAGGCACTAAGAAGCTGGTCATTGTCGAGTCGCCGACCAAGATGAAGTCGATCGCCGCCTATCTGGGCGACGGATACGAGGTTTTGTCGTCGGTCGGGCACATCCGAGACCTGATCGAGCCCAAGAATCTGCCGCCGGAACTCAAGAAGGGCCCGCTCGGCAAGTTCTCCGTCGACGTCGACAACGGCTTCGAACCGTATTACGTGGTCTCCGACGCGAAGAAGAAAACCGTCAGCGACCTCAAGCGGGCGCTGAAGAACGCCGACGAACTCCTCCTCGCAACTGATGAGGACCGCGAAGGCGAGGCCATCGCGTGGCACCTCCTGCAGGTCCTGCAGCCCAAGGTTCCGGTCAAGCGGATGGTGTTCCACGAGATCACCAAGGACGCCATCATCGCGGCCACCCAGAACACCCGCGACCTCGACACCGCCCTCGTCGACGCGCAGGAGACCCGGCGCATCCTGGACCGCATCTACGGCTACGAGATCTCGCCCGTGCTCTGGCGCAAGGTGGGCCCCGGCCTGTCCGCCGGCCGCGTGCAGTCCGCCGCCACCCGTCTCGTCGTCGACCGCGAACGTGAACGCCTCGCGTTCGTGTCCGCCGGCTACTGGGACCTCATCGCCCAGCTCGTTCCCGGCGCCTCCGCCGAGAACGGCTTCCAGGCCAAGCTCGTGCGCCTCGGCGGCGAACGCATCGCCACCGGCAGCGACTTCGACGACACCGGCAAGCTCAAGCCCAAGGTCGTCGCGGCCACCCTCGACGAGGCATCCGCCCTCGCCCTGGCCGACGCCCTCAAGGTGCCCGGCGTGCCGATCACCGTCACCAAGGTCGCCTCCAAGCCCTACCGCCGCAGCCCCGCCGCGCCGTTCACCACCTCGACCCTGCAGCAGGAGGCCGCGCGCAAGCTGCGCTTCACCGCCCGGCAGACCATGAGCGTGGCCCAGTCGCTGTACGAAAACGGGTACATCACCTATATGCGTACCGACTCGCCGTCGCTGTCGCAGCAGGCGATCACCGCCGCCCGTAAGCAGGCCGCGTCGCTGTACGGCGCCGAGACCGTGCCCGCGAACCCGCGCCTGTACAAGGGCAAGAGCAAGAACGCGCAGGAGGCCCACGAGGCCATCCGCCCGTCCGGCGACACCTTCCGCACCCCGTCCTCGCTGTCCAGCTCGCTGCGCGGCAACGACTTCAAGCTCTACGACCTGATCTGGAAGCGCACCGTCGCCAGCCAGATGGCGGATGCGACCGGTTCGACCGCGTCGGTGACCATCGCCGCGGGCCCCACCGGCCAGGCCGCGCACCCCGCCGCCTCCGAGGCACTCGCCGAATTCGCCGCCAGCGGCACCGTCATCACCTTCCGCGGTTTCATGCTCGCGTACGAGGAGTCCAGGGACGAGGAGCGGAACGCCTCCACCGACCCCACCGAGTCGAAGCTGCCGCCGCTGGAAGAGGGCCAGACGCTGACCCTCGTCGAGGTGGAGGCCAAGGGCCACGAAACCACCCCGGCCGCCCGGTACACCGAGGCCAGCCTGGTGAAGAAGCTCGAAGAGCTCGGCATCGGCCGCCCCTCCACGTACGCGTCGATCATCTCCACCATCACCGACCGTGGCTACGTCACCCCGCGCGGGCAGGCCCTGATCCCCAACTGGATCGCCTTCTCCGTGGTGCGGCTGCTCGAGGAGTTCTTCACCGACCTGGTGGAATACGACTTCACCGCCGAAATGGAAGACGACCTCGACCGCATCGCAGGCGGCACCGCCGACCGGGTGGACTGGCTGACCAGCTTCTACTTCGGTTCGGAGAAGCACCGCGGCCTGCGCCAGGTCGTCGACAACCTCGGCGAGATCGACGCCCGCTCGATCAACTCGATCCACATCGTCGATGACATCACCCTGCGCATCGGCAAGTACGGCCCCTACCTCGAAGTCGCCGACCCCACCGCCGACCCGGATGCCACCCCCCGCCGGGTGAACATCCCGCCGGATCTGGCACCCGACGAGCTCACCCCTGCCAAGGCCCGTGAACTCGTGGATGCCCCGGTCGTCACGGACCGCGTCATCGGCGTGAACCCGGACAACGGCAAGGAGATCGTCGCCAAGGACGGCCGCTTCGGCCCGTACGTGACCGAGCTCGAGCCGCCGGCGGACACCGACGGTCCCGGCGAGTCCATCGACCCGCTCACCGGCGAGGTCACCTCGCTGGCCGACGCCGGAGCCCCGGCAGCCGCACCCGCTGCCGCCGCCAAGCCCAAGCGCAAGACCCCGGCCAAGAAGGCCGCCGCCGCGGTGAAGCCGCGCACGGCGTCGCTGTTCAAGTCCATGGACCTGGCCACCGTTGACCTCGACACCGCGCTGGCGCTGCTGAACCTGCCGCGCGTGGTGGGCCTGGACCCCGAGACGCAGACCGAGATCCTCGCCCAGAACGGCAAGTTCGGCCCGTACCTCAAGAAGGGCGTCGATACCCGGTCGCTCACCAGCGAAGACCAGATCTTCGAGATCGACCTGGCCGGCGCCATTGAGTTGTACGCGCAGCCCAAGTACGGCGCCCGCCGTGCCTCCAGCGCGCTCAAGGACTTCGAAGAGCCCGACCCGGAGAGCGGCAAGGCCATCAAGATCAAGGACGGCCGGTTCGGCGCCTACGTGACGGATGGCATCACCAACGCAACCATCCCCAAGGCCGAGAGTGTTGACGAGGTCGACTACGAGCGCGCCGTGCAGCTGCTCGCCGACAAGCGGGCCAAGGGCCCGGCGGTGAAGAAGTCGCCGGCGAAGAAGGCTCCCGCCAAGAAGCCGGCGGCCAAGAAGCCCGCCGCGAAGAAGGCCCCGGCCAAAAAAGCCGGCGCAGTGAGGGCCGGTGCGGTGACCAAGACCGCAGCCAAGCGGGCCCCGGCCAAGAAGACCGGCACGTCTGCGGCCACCCCCGGCGTGCGCGCCGAGCGCACCCCGGAGCAGAAGGCCGCCACCGCCGCGAAGGCCGCAGCCACCCGGGCGGCCAACGCGGCCGCGAAGGCAGCGCAGGCGGCCGCGCAGTCGTGACGGATGCCGTGACGGATGTTGTGAAGCCCGGCCTGTTCATCACCCTCGAGGGTGGCGACGGGTCGGGCAAGAGCACCCAGGCGCAGTTGCTCGGCGAGTGGCTGCAGGCCCAGGGTCGCACCGTGGTGCGCACCCGCGAGCCCGGCGGCACCGAGGTGGGCGTCGCCATCCGCGAGATCGTGCTGCACCACCGCGGTGAGGTGTCGCCCCGTGCGGAAGCCCTGCTGTACGCCGCCGACCGGGCCCAGCACATCGGCACCCTGGTGCGCCCGGCACTGGCCCGCGGCGAAATCGTCATCCAGGACCGCTACCTCGACTCCTCCGTCGCCTACCAGGGCGCCGGCCGGGTGCTCGGCGGCACCGAGGTGCGCGACCTCTCGCTCTGGGCGGTCGAGGGCCTGCTGCCGCACCTCACCCTGCTGCTCGACCTCGACGAGACCGCCGCCCGCGGCCGCCTCGACGCCGCCGACAAGGTCTTCGACCGGCTCGAGGCCGAGAAGGGCGAGTTCCACGCCCGGGTGCGCGCCGCGTTCCTCGACCTCGCCGCGGCCGAGCCCGACCGTTTCCTGGTGCTGGATGCGTCGCTGCCGGTCGACGAACTCGCCGCGCTCATCCGCGCCCGCGTCGCCGCCCTGCTCTAGGGCGTCCCGCACACATACCCGCCCCAAGCGCCCCGACTTGCCGCAAATCCCCCTTTCGCCCGCCAGGAAGGGGCATCTTGCGGCAAGTCGGGAGATTCAGCATCCGTGACTTGCGTGAAAAGTCCCTTGTGCCGACGCCCGGGGGGTGTTTTGCGGCAACTGGGCGGATGTGCGGAGCCGCGAGATGCCCGTTGACGCCCGTTGGAAGGCATCCAGCGGGCCTCAACTGGCAACTCGATGCGCTGCGCGCGGGTGAGATGCCAGTTGGTGCCGCTTCAGGAGCAGCCAAGGGGCTTGAACTGGCATCTCGGCGAGGGAGGCACCCGCACCCGGCTGTCACCGGCGCCGGGTAGCCTTGACGAATGGCAGTGTGGGACGACCTGACGGGTCAAGCAGATGCGATCGCCATCTTCCGTGCCGCCGCAGAGCGCCCGGGAGCGGTCGCCACACTCGAGCGCCCCGACGCCGACACCCATGCCGTCCAGTCGAGCGCTACCGCTACGGATGCCGCCACCGCGACGAGCGCCGCCGCCCGCAGCACCTCCTCCTCAATGACCCACGCGTGGCTGATCACCGGCCCGCCCGGCTCCGGCCGCTCCAACCTCGCCTTCGCCTTCGCGACCGCGCTGCTGAGCCCCGGCACGCCGCAGGGCGACGAGTCCACCCAGAGGCTTGTCGACGCGCGCACCCACCCCGACCTCACCGTGCTCAGCACCGAGGGCGTCATCATCAAGATGGATTCCGTCAAGGAAGCCGTGGCCCGCTCGCAGTACTCCCCGTCGGTGGGTCGCTACCGCGTGGTGGTCGTCGAAGACGCCGACCGCATGGTCGAGCGCACCTCCAACGTGCTGCTCAAGGCGCTCGAGGAGCCGCCGGAACGCACGGTGTGGATCCTCTGCGCCCCCAGCGAGGCCGACCTGCTGCCCACCATCCGCTCCCGGGTGCGCACCGTGCGTCTGCGGGTGCCGAGCATCGACGCGGTGGCCGAGCTGCTCATCCGTCGCACCGGCGTGGAGCCGGCCGTCGCCGAACGGGCCGCCCGTGAGGCGCAGAGCCACATCGGCATGGCCCTGCGGCTCGCCACCAACGCCGAGGCCCGCGCCCGCCGTGAGGAGACCCTCCGCGCCGCCCTCGGCCTCACGGGGGTGTCCACCGCGGTCAACGCCGCTGCCCGACTGCTCGCCATCGCCGGCGATGACGCCAAGGCGATCACCATCGAGCGGGATGCGGCCGAACGCGAGGGTGTGCTGCGCTCGCTCGGCGTGGAACCCGGCCAGTCGGTGCCGCCCGCGCTCCGCAGCCAGATCAAGAACCTCGAAGACGACCAGAAGCGCCGCGCCACCCGCAGCCTGCGCGACGGCATCGACCGCATCCTGGTGGACCTCACCTCGCTGTACCGCGACGTGATGATGATGCAGCTGGGCCGGGACAGCACCATCATCAATCTCGAGCTGCTGCCCGAACTGCGCCGCGCCGCCGGGGCGTGCCCGCCGGCGACCACCGTCGCGACGATGGATGCGATTGCCCTGGCCCGGCAGAGAATTGAAGCCAACGTGGCACCGGCGCTGGCCCTCGAGGCCATGCTGGTGTCGATGATCCGACGGTGACGGCAGTCGCCGCACATGCACAGGATTCACCAGAGAAGAGGAACCCAGTGACCCAGCGCACTCGCGTATTCACGACCATGGCGGCCGCGGTGGCAGTGACGCTCGGCCTGACCGGCTGCGTGACGTGGTTCATGCCCCAGCCCGCACCGTCGACCTCCACGCCCACCGGCGAAAAGGTCGATGCGCCGCTGGATCCGTTCTACAGCCAGGTGCTGCAGTGGTCCGACTGCGACAACGGCATGCAGTGCAGCACGGTGTCGGCTCCGCTGGACTGGGAGGACCCGGCCGCCGGCTCGGTCGACCTCGCCCTGGTGCGCCAACCCGCCACCGGCGACCGGCTCGGGTCGCTGCTGCTCAACCCCGGCGGGCCCGGCGGTTCCGGCTATGAATTCGTCAAGGCATCCGTCGACTACGCGACCGATGCGGCCCTGCAGGAACGCTACGACATCGTCGGGTTCGACCCGCGCGGGGTCGGCAAGTCCTCGGCCGTGGCCTGTTACGAACCGGCGCAGATGGACGAATACCTCTACGGGATCGCCGACGCCGAGCGCGGCAGCGACGCGTGGGTGCAGGAACTGGAGGCCAGCGCCACCGACTTCGCCGCATCCTGCAGCGATGAGACCGGGGCCCTGCTCGGCCAGGTCGACACCCGCAGCGCCGCCCGCGACCTCGACCTGATGCGCTCGGTGCTCGGCGACGCCCAGCTCAACTACCTGGGCTTCTCCTACGGCACCTTCCTCGGTGCCACCTACGCCGAGCTGTACCCCGACAAGGTCGGCCGGCTCGTGCTCGACGGCGCCCTCGACCCGTCCACCAGCAACTTCGAGGTGACCAGCACCCAGGCGCTGGGCTTCGAGAACGCCCTGCGCGCCTACCTCACCGACTGCCTGGCGGGCTCGGCCTGCCCGTTCGACGGCACCGTCGACGACGCCATGGCCACCATCTCGGCGCTGCTGGCGTCGGTGGATGCCAGCCCGATCACCGCCACCGATGGCCGCCAGCTCGGCGCGAACGCGTTGCTCACCGCGATCATCTACCCGCTCTACCAGGCGACGGCGTGGACCAACCTCAGCGACATGTTCGAGGGCGTGCTGCAGGGCAGCGCCGACGGGGCCATGCAGTTCGCCGACGGCTACAACGGCCGCAACCCCGACGGCAGCTACCGCGACAACTCCACCGAGGCCTTCACGGCCATCAACTGCCTGGACTACGCCTACAACGACGACCTCACCTCCATGCGCGCCGAGGCCGCCCAGATCGAGCAGATCGCCCCCACCATCGGCAAGTACATGGCCTACGGCGACATCTCCTGCTCCAGCTGGCCGCACGCCTTCGCCGGGGAGCGCCAGGCCATCCACGCCACCGGCGCGGCCCCGATCCTCGTCGTGGGCACCACGAACGACCCGGCCACCCCCTACGTGTGGGCGCAGAACCTGGCCGAGCAGCTCGACAGCGGGCAGCTCGTCACCTACGAGGGTGAGGGTCACACCGCGTACAACAAGTCCAACGCCTGCGTCAACGACACCGTCGACAGTTACCTGATCGACGGCATCGTGCCCGCGGCCGACCCGATGTGTTGACAGATGGGCGCAGCTGACGAACCGGGCCTGCGGGAACGGAAACGCCTGGCCACACGCCGGGAGATCCAGCGTGCCGTGCTCACCCTCTGCGCCCAGCGGAGCATCGACAAGGTGACCGTCGAGGAGATCAGCCGGGTCGCCGCCATCTCGCCGCGCACGTTTTTCAACTCCTTCGCCTCAAAGGACTCCGCCCTGGTCGGCGACGAGCTGGAGTTGGCCTGCGACGAGGACATCGAGCGGTTCGTCGCCGGCGGACCCTCCGACGTGATGGCCGACCTGGCCGGGCTGATCAGCCGGAGTCTGCAGAACACCGACGGCGACCGGGAGATCCACGAGCTGCGCCGCGCGGTGATGAAAGAGAACAGCTACCTCTTCACGATGCGGATGGCCACGCTGCGCAACTTCGAAGCCGGCCTGCAGCACATCGTCGAGCGCCGGCTCACCGCCGACGCCCCGCACCTCGCCGAGGACCCGCGGGCCCTCGCCCAGCGGGCGCTGCTGGTGACCCTGATCGCCATGGCCGCCACCCGGCATGCCTGGCGGTGCTGGGCCGAAGCGGATGACTGCACCCCGTTGTCGGCCTGGGTCGCCAAGTCCTTCCGTGAGCTGTACACCGTGACCTCCCCGATCGACTAAGCTTGGATGCTGTGTCGCCGCGCGTCTTTCGCAAGGAAGTGTTCGGTCTCACGCCGCCTTAGCTCAGTTGGTAGAGCGATTCACTCGTAATGAATAGGTCATCAGTTCGATTCTGATAGGCGGCCCTCGCTTTCTCCGCAGCTCCCTCCCATCCGTTGGTCGCGCTTGTCGAGACCCCGCGACCCGGTCTGCGGAACGCCCCCGCCCTCATCCGCACGCGTCGGCGCACCCGCGACCGCTCACGGCGCCTCCTGTGGCGCGGCGCGTCCGCTATAGCGGGCGCGAGAGGCGGCAGGAGGTGCGGTGACGAGGGCGAGTGCTGGGCCGGCGCCAATCCCGCAGGCTCTCAACGCCCATGCTGCAATCTGGGTCAGATTGCACGGTCCAGTTCGGGGCCCAAGACCGGGCAGAGCGCGAGCCGGATGCTGCAATCGTGCCGGAGTGTTCGCCTAGGGGGTCGTTGTCGCGACCTGCACCACGCGCATCCAGACGATGGCAACCGGCACCGACCACCACGGTTCAACAGCGATAGGGTCGAGGCGTGCCGAACTGGACCGAACATGTGATCTGGTGGCACGTGTATCCGCTGGGCTTTGTCGGTGCCGACACCACCGGGCAAGACCGCACGCCCACGCACCGGTTGCGGCAGATCGAGTCCTGGCTGGATTACCTGCTCGATCTCGGCGCGAACGGCCTGGCCCTCGGCCCGGTCTTCGTCTCCCGCACTCACGGCTACGACACCACCGACTACTTCGAGGTTGACCCGCGGCTCGGCGACACCGCCGACCTCGACCACCTCATCGCCGAGTGCCACCGGCGCGGCATCCGGGTGATGCTCGACGGTGTGTTCAACCACATCGGCCGGGAGTACGCCCCGCTGGTCACCGCCCTGGCCGACCCGGCCGCGCCCGAGAACGCCCTGTTCCGCCGCACGCCGGCCGGCGAGCTCGTGGGCTTCGAGGGGCACGACGCCCTGGTCACCCTCAACCACGACAACCCGGCCGTGACCGAACTCGTCACCACTGTGATGACGCACTGGCTCGACCGGGGGATCGACGCCTGGCGCCTCGATGCCGCCTACGCGATGCCCGCCGCGTTCTGGGCCGGCGTGCTGCCGCGGGTGCGCGAGCGGCACCCCGACGTGTACGTGATGGGTGAAGTACTGCACGGCGATTACGCCGGCTTCGTCGCCGCATCCGGGGTGGACACCGTCACCCAGTACGAACTCTGGCAGGCGATCTGGCACGCGCTGAACGAGCGCAACTTCTTCGAACTGGACTGGGCGCTCACCCGGCACACCGCGTTCCTCGGCGCGTTTGTGCCGTACACCTTCATCGGCAACCACGACGTGACTCGGCTGGCCAGCCAGATCCAGGACGAACGCCACCACCCGCGCGCCCTGGTGCTGCTGCTCACCCTGGGCGGCACCCCGGCGATCTACTACGGCGACGAGCGCGGGCTGCGCGCCGTGAAGGAACAGCGCGCCGGCGGCGACGACGCCATCCGCCCCGCGTACCCGGCGAGCCCGGCCGACCTGCCGTCCGCCGATCAGGATCCCGTCGCCGCGGCCACCTTTGTGCTGCACCAGGAGCTGATCGGGCTCCGGCGCCGGCACCCCTGGCTGCACACGGCCACGAGCCGGCCGCTCACCCTGACCAACACGGGGTACGTGATCGAGGCGACCGACGGCATCCAGCGTCTGGTGGTGGCGCTCAACCTCGGTGACGAGGCCCTTGCGGTCGCCACGGATGCGGCCGAGCGGCTGGCCGGTGCGGCGGACGCCAGCCCGGCCGGCCACACGGTGCCGCCGCACGGTTGGGCGATCTTCGGCTGATCACGTTCACCGGCCCGCACCCGCTCGGGCCGATCCGGGCCGACTCGGTCTGCGCGGTCGCGGCACACTTTAGTTCTGGTGGCGCGCCCTCTTCCCCGTGGCACAGCTTCTAACCCGGGCCACGAGGAACAACCCGGGCCGCGAGGAACAACCCGCGCCGCGAGGTACAATCCGCGCCGCGAGCATCCGTGGGCCGGGCGGCCTCGGCACCCCCACCCGCGTGGTTGACTTTGGTCATGGCTGACACAGGGCGCGAACGGGTCGAAACGGATGCGCGGGCGCGCGGACTCGACATCGACATCGTCGAGCGCCCCGCCGCCGACAGCCTCGAGAGCGCTGCCCGGCTGCTGGGGCTGGAGCCGGCCGGCATCGTCAAGTCGCTCGTGGTGAAGCGTCACGACGGGGACTACATCTTCGTGCTGGTGCCCGGCGACCGGCAGATCAGCTGGGCCAAGCTGCGCGCCGTGGTGGGCGTGAACAAGCTGTCGCTGCCGCACGAAGACCTCGCTCTGGCTGCGACCGGGTATTCGCGCGGCACCATCACCCCGCTGGGCAGCAGCACCGCCTGGCCGGTGTTCGCCGACGAGCGGATGCGCGGCGCCCGGGTGGCGATGGGCGCAGGGGAGCACGGCTACTCCGCGTTCGTCGACGCCGACGCGCTCATCGCGGCCTACGCGGCCACGGTGGCCGACATCACCGACGAGATCAAGCCGCGCACCTAGGGCCGGCCCCACTCGCGAACTGTGAGAAAAGCCCCGAAAACTGCCTTGGCTGGTGCTTTTCTCACGGTTCGCGGGCTTGCGGCGGGCTCCTAAGCTGGGTGCATGGCAGAAGAGAGCGCCCCGACGAGTCCGCCCGCCGAAGGGCGCCGTCGGCGCCTGGTGCTGCTGGCCGCACTTCTGGTGCTTGTGATCGGCGGCATCGCCGCGGTGGTGGCAGCCGTGGTCGGCGCGGGCGCCGCATCCACCGCGTCGCTGGTGCCCACCTTGCCCCCGGCGACGCCGGCGCCCACCGCGTCCGCCCCGCCCACCGCATCCTCAGCGCCCACGGACGCGCCGCCGCCGCAGACCGACCCCGCCGTCGCCGTGTTCCTCGGCGATTCGTACACCCAGGGCTGGGGCGCCTCGAATCCGACCATGAAGTGGACGACCCTCGTGGCCTACGCCGCCGGTTGGACCGAGGTCAACGAGGGCCAGGGCGGCACCGGGTACGTCACCATGGCCGGGGTCGCCAGCTGCGGCCAGGACGACTGCCCCACCTACCCGGACCGGGTGGCCGACATCGTCGCCGCCGCCCCCGACGTCGTCGTGATCGCCGGTGGCCAGAACGACCGGTGGGCGCTCGCCACGGACCCGGAGTTGGTGCAGGCCGCCGTCGACAGGACGTTCAGCCTTCTCCGGGAGGGCCTGCCGAACGCCCGGCTCATCGCGGTGGGGCCGTCGACCGCCGAGCCGGCCACGGCCATGATCACCGATCTGGATGGCTGGGTGCGCGCCGCCGCGGACCGGGTCGACGCCGAGTACGTGAGTCTGCTCGACCCCGTGGTCATCCAGAGCGACATGGTGGTCTCCGACGGGGTGCACGTCAATGACGCCGGCCACCGGGCGATCGCGGACCGGGTGCTGGACACGGTTCTGACCCGCGCCGACTGACGGCGCCGGCTAGCGCGGCAGACGCCGGTCTTTGACCAGCAGCACCACGAAGACGTAGACGCCCACCAGCTGCCAGAGCGCTCGGAAGACCAGGTCGGTCGGGGAATTGCGCACCGCGAACTCGGGCCGGACGGCCGGCTGCGGTGGCTGGATCGGTAGCGGGGTGTCGAAGCGGGGCTCGGCCCGCCGTGGCGGGGTAAGCATGCGAGGCACGTCCCGCTGCTGCGGGGTCGTGCGCCGGGCCAGAAGCAGATTCTCGCTCACGGTCGTCAGCGTATGCGACCGCGATGACCGCTCGGCAAACGTCAGGTGACGGCTTACTCCTCGGTCTTGCCGGGCCGCACCGCGGCGGTGTCGGCCACATCGATGCGCTTCACGCCATCAGACTGTTCGTCCACGGTCACCCGCGGGGCCGCATCCGCTTCGCTGGCCTTGGGGGCGGTGGTGAGCTGGTCGTGGCGTTTTTCGTCGAAGGTCATTTCACTCATGACCGGCACAATAACATGCCGTTCTGGTGTGCGGCCGAGTGGGTTCGCTAGGCTCGCAGCATGACTGATGCACTCCGCTGGGGAATCCTGGCCACGGGCGGAATCGCCCACCAATTCGCCGGGGACCTCGTGAAGAACGGCTTCACCGTGCAGGCCGTCGGCTCCCGCAGCCAGGCATCAGCGGATGCCTTCGCCGCCGAATTCGGCATCCCCACCGCGCACCCCAGCTACGAGGCGCTCGTGGCCGACCCCGAGGTCGACATCATCTACGTGTCGACCCCGCACCCGTTCCACGCGGCCAACGCCACCCTGGCGCTGGAGGCCGGCAAGCACGTCCTGATCGAGAAGCCGATCACCCTCAACGCTGCCGAGGCGCGCGCCGTGGTGGCCCTGGCCGAGAGCAAGAACCTGCTCGTGCTCGAGGCCATGTGGACCCGCTTCCTGCCGCACATGGTGCGCATCCGCGAGATTCTCGCCGCCGGCAGCCTCGGCGACGTGCGCTCCCTGATCGCCGACCACACCCAGGACCTGCCCGACGACCCCGCCCACCGCATCAACTCGCTGGCACTGGGCGGCGGCGCGCTGCTCGACCTCGGCATCTACCCGGTGTCGTTCGCGTCGGCGCTGTTCGGCCCGCCCGAGACCGTCCTCGCCTCGGCCACCTTCAAGGCCACCGGGGTGGATGCCCAGATCGCCACGATCTTCCATTATCCGGGCGGCCAGATCGCGTCGCTGCTCTCCGCGAGCGACACCAAGGGGCCCAACACCGCCAGCATCCTCGGCACCGTGGGTCGCATCGACATCGACGAGGTCTGGTACTCGCCCACCTCGTTCCGCGTGTACAACAGCGCCAACGAGGTCGTCGAGACGTACGAGACGCCCGCAATCACCGGCCGGGGCATGCACTTCCAGGCCGCTGAAGCCGAACGGCTCGTGGCGGCGGGCCTGATCACCAGTGACCTGCTGACCACGAGCGAATCCGTACAGATCATGGAGACCCTCGACGCGATCCGCGCCCAGATCGGCTTGGTCTACCTCGGCGACTAGGGCTGGGGCGCGTAACCGATCTGTCCTGTGCGGTCGCGGCATGCTTTCTTCCTCGTGGCTGGTCTTGTTCACGGCGGCACACCCTAGAACCCGTGCCGCCGGGACTAACGCGTGCCGCCGGGACTAGCGCGTGCCGCCGGGACTAGCGCGTGCCGCGAGGGCGGGCATGGCCCGGCGGAGGTACGGCGCGGTCGGCGGTCCCGAGTTGCTGTCGCGGCATGCTTTCGTCCTCGTGGCTGGTCTTGTTCTCGGCGGCATGCCTTAGAACCCGTGCCGCCGGGACTAGCGCGTGCCGCGAGCACTAGCGCGTGCCGCGAGGCGGGGCGTAGACCGACGGAGGTAACGTGCGGTTGGATGGTTCGCGCTGCTGTCCTGGCGCACTTGTCTTTTCCACGGGCGCGCACCCAACCCGCGCGCAGCAACCCGTGCCGCGAAGCCTCAACCGACCAGCGCGGATGCGCCAGCCCGGACCCGGCGCTCTTGCCGGGCTCCCACCCCGGCTCGGTAACCTTCGTTGGTGGATACCCCCGAACCGTCCGTGCCTGAGCAGACCACGCGCACACCCCTGCGCCTGATCGTCGCCGCGGCCGTGGCCCTCGTGCTGCTCGGCGGGGGCGCCGTGTGGGCGGGCACGGCCAGCGGCAACGCCAAGCCGGTCGCCGTGGCCGCACCCGACGCATCCGCCGCGCCCGCGCCCACGCCCAGCCCCACCCCCGCCCCGACCAGGCCCGCCCCGACCCTCGCCACCGTCACCGCCCCGCTGCGCACCTGCTCGGTGGCCGGCCTTGCCGAGGACGAGCGGCTGGGCGAGTTCCAGGCCCAGGTGGTCAACGCCGAGACCGGCGAGATCCTCTTCGACCGGGGCGGCAGCACCGCATCCCGTGCGGCCAGCGTGCTCAAGGTGCTCACCTCCGCTGCCGCGCTGAGCGTGCTCGGCCCGGACTACCGCGCCACCACCACCGTGGTCGCCGGCAGCGAACCCGGCCAGGTGGTGCTCGTCGGCGGCGGTGACCTCACCCTCTCGAGCACCCCCAGCGGCGACGAGTCCTTCTACGCCGGCGCCGCGCACCTCGACGATCTCGCCGAACAGACCCGGGCGGCGATGGGCGGCACCGCGATCACCTCCGTGCTGCTGGACTCCAGCTACTTCGGCGACCCGGCCTGGGAGCCCAGCTGGGACCGCAAGGAACAGACTCAGGGGTACATGCCCGAGATCACGGCCCTGCAGGTGGACGGCGACCGGGACAACCCGTACAACAGCACCTCCGCCCGCAGCGACGACCCGGTGGCGCGGGCCGGCGCCGCGTTCGCCGACGAGCTCGGCGGCGACCCCGCACTCAGCGTCGGCACCGCCCCGGCCGGGGCCAGCCAGCTCGCCGCCGTGCAGTCCCAACCGGTGTCCAGCCTGATCCAGCAGTCCCTGATCGTCTCCGACAACGCGCTCGCCGAGATGCTCGCCCGCCTGGTGGCCGTGGAGAGCGGCACCGGCAACACCTTCGGCGCCATCCAGCCCGCCGTGCTCGCGGGACTGGCCGAGTACGGCATCGACACCACCGGCATCCGCATCAGTGACGGCTCCGGGCTCAGTGACAACAACGCTGTGCCACCCGGCTACCTCACCAAGCTGTTGCAGAAGATCAACGCCCGCGAGGGCAGCCTCGGCGTGATCTTCGACGGTCTGCCCGTCGTCGGCGGCAGCTCAGGCTCGCTCTCGTACAGCGACCGGTTCAGCGGCGACAACGCGGATGCCGATGGCGCCGTGTTCGCCAAGACCGGCTGGATCGACACCGGCTACACCCTCGCCGGCATCATCAAGGCCGGCGACGGCAGCACCCTTACCTTCGCCGTATACGCGCTGGGTGATGTGGGTGATAATGCGAAGCAGGCGATCGATACCATCACGACAGGGTTTTTCCGCTGCGGAAACAACCTCTCGAACACCTAAGTGACATTCAACCGACAGGAGTGCATCCGTGACCCGCGCACTGATCATCATCGACGTTCAGAACGACTTCACCGAGGGCGGTGCCCTCGCGGTTGACGGCGGGGCCGCCGTGGCCGGGGCGATCAGCGCCCTGCTGGCGGCGCATCCGAACACCTACGGGCACATCTTCGCCTCCCGTGACTGGCACGACGCCGAGGGCGGCAACAACGGCCACTTCGCGGTGGATGCCGAACCGGACTTCGTGGACACCTGGCCGGCGCACTGTGTCGCCGACACCACCGGCGCGGAGTACCACGCGGCTCTGACGCTGCCGGAGTCGACGGTGCACATCCTCAAGGGGCAGGGCCAGCCGGGCTATTCGATCTTCGAGGGCGTCGACGGGGCGGGCGAGAAGTTCGGCGAGCTGCTCATCGCCGCCGGCGTGACACATGTGGACCTGGTCGGCCTGGCCACCGACTTCTGCGTGCGCGCCTCGGGGCTCGATGCCCTCGAGCACGGCCAGCAGGTGCGGGTGTTCACCGACCTCATCGCCGGGGTGGCGCCGGAGTCCAGCGAGCAGGCCCTGGCCGAACTCGCCCACGCCGGTGCGGTGCTGGCCACCTCGGAGGTCGTCGAGCAGGCCTGAGGCGCGCATCCGCATCCACCGGCGACGTGCCGGAATGTGCCCCTTCGCGAGCGTCGAAGGGGCACTTTGGTGCAACTGGATGCGAAGCCCGCTGCTTGAGAAATTTTCTCGGCAGGGTGCATCCGAATGAGGGGGTCCTCCAGAAGTAACGGGTAACGGGAAACCGACAGGTTCCCGATCTCGTTCCACTGACTGGAGGAAACCATGCGCAAGACCATCACCGTCGGCATCGCAGCCGGCGCCCTTGTCGCCCTGGCGGGAATCGCCCCGGCGAACGCCGCCACCGACGTCGCCCAGCTCTCCGTGCTGCACGGGGTACCCGGCCTCACCGTCGACGTGTACGTGAACGACGCCCTCACCCTGGACAACTTCGAACCCGGCGACATCGCCGGCCCGCTCGAGCTGCCCGCGGGCACCTACACCGTGGCGATCACGGCATCGGATGCCGCGGACGCGAGTTCGCCGGCCATCGGTCCGGTCGACCTCCCGTTGGAGGCGGGCAAGAACTACACCGCCGCCGCGCACCTCGACGCGGCCGGGGCACCCACCGCGACCCTGTTCACCAACGACATCAGCACCGTCGGCGCCGGCGAAGGCCGACTCACGGTGCGTCACGTCGCCGCGGCCCCCGCCGTGGACGTGCTCGCCGGCGGCACCGCGGTGATCACCAACCTGAGCAACCCCGACGAGTCCATGCTGACCCTGCCGGCCGGCACGGTGTCGGCCTCCGTGGCCGCGACCGGAACCACCGACCCGGTGATCGGCCCGGCCGACGTGAACGTGGCCGAAGGAACCAACACCATCGTGTACGCCTGGGGCAGCCTGACCGACAGCAACCTGGCCCTCGCGGTGCAGACCATCGATGGGCTGCACTCCAACCCCGACGGCGTCCCCGCCGGCAGCGCTGGCCTGGTGGCAACCAACCAGCCCGGTAACAGCTCCGGCCTGTGGTTCGGCGGAGCGGCCATCGCCCTGGTGCTGATCATCAGCGCGGCGGCGGTCTATGGCACCCGGCGCGCCGAGGCGCGGCAGTAACGGGCCGTCGACAAGGAAGGTGCGGGTCATGGTGAGCCTGTTCGGGTGGCCCACTGTGACCCGCGCCGTGGTCGGTCCGGTCCTGGCGGGTGGGCTGATGCTGGGCCTGCTCAGCGGATGCGCCGCCCCGTCCTCGGGGATCGGCGGCACTGATCCTGCCGCCGGTGGGTTCACCGGTCTGGGCGGTCCCGCCTCCGCCGGGCTGCCGGGAGGACTGCCGTGGGCCGGCCGCACCGGGCAGGAACCGTCAATCTCGGCTCCGGCCCGGGTGCCGTCGCCGGCTCCGATTCCGCCGCCGGCGGTACCGGATGTGCCGCGCCGGTCCGCGGACCTGGCCGGGCTGGCCGGCCCGGTCAGCGCTCCGGTACGGGTGCGGGTGCCCGCGTTGGGCATCGACATGCCGATCGAGGCCGTCGGCCTGGCCGAGGACGCGGCCATGGCCCTGCCGGCGAACCCCGCCGTCGCCGCCTGGTACCGGTACGGCGCCGGCCCCGCCAGCCCGGCCGGCGCCACCGTCGTCGCCGCGCACGTGGATTCCCCCGTCTACGACATCGGCCCGTTCGCCCTGCTGGCCGACGCTCCGGCGGGCACCGAGATCGTGTTGGAGACTGCCGACGGCGGCGCGCACCGGTACACAGTGGCATCCGTCGACAGCGTGGAAAAGCCGGCGGTACCGTGGGCGAGCGTGTTTGACAGGTCCGGTCAGCCGCGGCTCACACTGGTGACCTGCGGCGGCGAGTTCGACTACGACGCCCGACGGTACCTGTCCAACGTGATCGTGACGGCGGTGCCGGCGCCATGAACGTGAGTCGGACCCTACCGCCCGAACGGGGCGTGCGTACAGAGGCCGGGGGTGGTTATGCTGGTCGCACTCGCGGGCCGGTTCGATCGGGTCGTGAGTGCTGAGATGGACACCCGCACCACACGGTACCGATCCCGGAGGCAGCACGTTGACGTGAGCACCCCCTTTGCGAACAGCACCGACGATGATCGTGACCAGGCCCACCTGATCGCGGGGTTTCGCGCGGGCGACGAACACGCCCTCGCCGAGGCCTACGCGCGCTGGTCGTCGCTGGTGTACACCCTGGCGGTGCGCTCGCTCGGCGACACCGGTGAGGCCGAAGACGTGACGCAGAAGGTGTTCATCGCCGCGTGGCGCGGCCGGCACGGGTTCGACGAGGGTCGGGCGGCGTTGCCCGCCTGGATCGTGGGCATCGCCCGGCATACCATCGCCGACGCGCACGACGCCCGCGCCCGGCGGCGGCGCCTCGAACAGTCCCTCGTGGACGAGGCCGACCTGTACACGGTTGATGAGTCCGCCGACGTGGCCGAGCGGCTGCTGATCGGCGAGGAGCTCAACCGCCTCGAACCGGTGCCGCAACGTGTGATGCGACTCGCGTTCTACGAGGACCTCACCCACGTGCAGATCGCCGATAGCCTCGGATTGCCGCTCGGCACCGTGAAAAGTCATATCCGCCGCAGCCTTACCCGCTTGCGCACTCGATTGGAGGCGAACGATGACGCATCTTGACCGCGACACGCTCGCCCTCGTCGCGCTCGCCGAGCTCGACCTCACTCCCGCCGAACGCGAGCACCTGGCCGCCTGCCCGGGCTGCGTCGGCGAGCTGGATGCGCTGCGCCGCACCGTCTTGATCGGCCGCAGCGCCGGCAGCGTCGAGCTGGTCGAACCCGCGGATGCCGTCTGGGGCCGCATCCACTCGGCCCTCGGCTTCTCCGCCGCGGTGGCTGCGCCGCCGCGGCTGGCGGAGGTCGACCTCGCGGCGGCCGGTCTGGCCGGCGGGGACCTGGCCGGCGGCGACCTGACAAAGCACACGACCCCTGGTGTCGGACCTGCCGCGGGCGCCGCGAGCGGGACAGAGCGCCCTGGCGCCGAACCGGCAGGAGAGCCGGCGCCCGTTGTGCAGCTGGACCAGCACCGGCGCCGTCGCGTCTGGCTGCCCGTGGCCGCGGCGGCCTGCGCGGTCGGCATCGTCGGCGGCATCGTGGGCGGGGTCTGGTGGCAGTCGACCCGCGAACCGGCCGCGGAGACCGTACTCGCCCAGGCACAACTGGACGCGCTGCCCGGCTGGACGGCCAGCGGTAGTGCCTCGGTGGAGGAGTCCGCGGACGGGCGCCGCGAGGTCGTGGTGGACCTGGCCGACGATGCCGGCAACGAGGGGCTGCGCGAGGTGTGGCTGGTCACCGCCGACGCCACCGGGCTGGTCAGTGTGGGGCTGCTCGACGGCGCGACCGGCCGGTTCAGCCTCCCGGCGGACCTCGACCTGGCCGAGTTCCCGGTGGTGGACGTCTCGGCCGAACCCGCCGACGGCAACCCGGCCCACTCGGGTGACTCGATAGTGCGCGGCACCCTGACCGGCCTGTAGCCCGCACCGCGACTGATGTCGCGCCACCCGGGCGGGGGATTGTGACCCGCACGCCGGGGGATCAGGATGGCGATATGGCGTCCCATCCCGCATCCGTTCGCCCCGCCGTGCCCGGCACCGACCGGCCCCGGCCACGTCGCCTGTGGTGGCTGGCGCTGCTGGTCATGGGCTGGTTCAACCTGTTGTCAGCGCTGGGCGGCGGGCTCGGCCTGATCGTGGGCAACGGGATGGGGATGCCGATGAGCTGGCTCGTCGGCACCCCGTTCGACTCCTACGTGATCCCCGGGTTCATCCTGCTGGTGGTCATCGGCGGCACGCAGGCGCTCGCCGTGCTCGGGCAGCACGGGCGGCAGCCCTGGTACACCGCCGCGGCCGGGGTCGCCGGCTTCGGCATGATCATCTGGATCTACGTGGAGGTCGCACTGCTGCCGGTGTATTCATTCCTGCACACGCTCTATTTCGTGTCGGGGACGTTGCAGCTGATTGCCCTCCTGCTGTGCCTGGGCATCCTGCCCTCCGACCGTCGCGTCGCCGCCGAGCCCCTGGAGTGACGCACCCGCCGTCGTGATCAGACGGCGGCTGTTCCGTTCCGCCACACCGAACGGATGGAGAGCGTGTCGGAGATGTTGGTTGTCGGGTCCCCGTCGACGAGCAACAGGTCGGCCCGCAGACCCTCGGCAATCCGGCCGCGGTCGCTGAGCCCGAAGCGTCGGGCGGGGGTGGATGTCGCCGCAGTGAGGGCCTGGGTGGGGGTCAGCCCGGCCTGCACGAGGAGCTGGAGTTCGTGGTGCACGCTGGCTCCGTGGGCGAGTCCGCCCAGGAACGGCACGGCAACGGATGCGTCGGTTCCCACGATCAGGTCGACATCGGCCTCGTGCAGGGCCTTCACCGACGCGAGCACGTCACCGAGCCGGCCCTGCGGGTAGCGGTCGAAGCTGGCCTGGATGGTGGTGAGCCATTCGGGGCTCAGCTTCGTGTGTACCCGGGGGTCCCCAGCGAATTCCGCGCCGCTGATGCCCATCATGGATGCGTTCAGGACCACACAGGCGACCACGAAAGCACCCGATTCGGCGATGGCATCGATGATCTCCGGGGTATGCGGGCGGTCCATGAACAGGTGCGCCAGCCCGTCAATGCCGGCGTCGATGGCCATCCGGGTGGCGTCGACGGTGAGCGCATGCGCAAC
This sequence comes from Cryobacterium sp. MP_3.1, assembly GCF_035984795.1. NCBI lineage: Bacteria > Bacillati > Actinomycetota > Actinomycetes > Micrococcales > Microbacteriaceae > Cryobacterium > Cryobacterium sp. MP_3.1. The sequence goes on from NZ_JAXCHV010000002.1 coordinate 191,631, forward strand.
GGTGAGCGCGCCAAAGCGATGTGCTTCCGCGACACCGGCGTCGAGGGTGGCCTGATCCAGGATGGGCAGTCCGGGGTGGCCCTCGACGCTGCCGTCGTCGACCATGAACTTGATGTAGTCCGACCCGCCGGCCAGCAGCTGGGGGATGAACGCGACGGCCTCGGCCGGCGTCGTGGAGAACGGCATCACGAAGGCCGGGGCTCCGTCGGCCGGCTCCGGGTCGTCGTCGTCGGTGGGGCGGTCGCCCTTGGGGAAGAGCTCGCTGGGGTGGCCACCGGGGGGAGTGATCCCGAAGCCGGCCGAGCGCACATCCGCCAGCGTGTCGTCGGCGGAGATGTGCGCGCGATTGAACCTGGTCGACGTGCCCTGCATCTCCAGCTCGGTGGTCACGCCGAAGGCCAGAGCGAGCCTGAGCGAGTCCGGCGAGGTGTGCACGTGAGCGTCGATCAGGCCGGGGAGCAGGGTCGCGCCCGTCGCATCGACGATCTGTGCCCCGGCCGGGACGGGCCCGCCGACGCCGACGATTGTGGACCCGTCGATGATGACGGTCTGATTCTCGGTGGTGTTCTCACCGTCGAAAACACGTGCATGGATGATGGCGGTGACGGACACGAGGTCTCCTTTGATGTTCTGCGGCAGCTCAAATGGATGCGCACTCACAAGTATGTGCATAACAGCATGGATATGCAAACACGCATGTAAGGCTAGACTCGGGGTGTGGATCCGAACAAAACCCCAGACGCTCTCCTCGATGACGTCGGTGCCGCGTTCTCGCGCCTGCGCCGCCGCACGAATCAAGCGCTGACCGACCACGGTATGACCAAGCGCGACCTCACCCGCAACCTCATCATCAACGTGGTCGACGAAGCAGACGGGGAGATGACTGTCGGTGCCGTCGCCGACCAGCTGAACGTGGATCCGTCGGTCGCGAGCCGCATGGTCACCGACTGCATTGATTCCGGCTACCTCCAGCGCGCCGCATCCGCTGCCGACGGGCGCCGGACCGTGCTGAGACTGGCGCCGGCAGGTGTCGAGCTCCGCGATCGTTTCAGCCGCCTGCAACGCGAGACCTTCGAACAGATCACCTCGGCCTGGACCGACGCCGATCGTCTCGAGCTCGCGCGGCTCCTGACCCGGTACGCCGACGACAGCGGTCGGTACGCCTGACAATCGCCGTCGATTCGGGGTCCGGCCGGGGCACCCGAGTAGATTGAGGTCGACGACTTCACAGGAGGCATTTGTGGCGCACGTAACCGAAGCAGAACTACTCCAGCACGTCCCCAACGAGCTGTTCATCAACGGGCAGTGGGTGCCCGCCGCCGACGGGAACACCCTTTCCGTGCACGATCCGTCCACGGGCAAGGTGATCAAGACCATCGCCGACGCCGGCGTCGCCGACGGTCTGGCCGCCCTCGACGCCGCGGTCGAAGCCCAGGAGGCCTGGGCCGCCACCCCGCCGCGGGTGCGCGGCGAGGTGCTGCGCCGCAGCTTCGAACTGCTGCAGGAACGCAAGCACGAGTTCGCGCTGCTGATGACCTTGGAGATGGGCAAGCCCCTCGCCGAGGCCTACGGAGAGGTCGGCTACGGCGGCGAGTTCCTGCGCTGGTTCAGCGAGGAAGCCGTGCGCATCACCGGCCGCTACGGCACCAGCCCCGAGGGCACCGGGCGCATGATCGTGTCGCAGCACCCGGTCGGACCCAGTTTCCTGATCACCCCGTGGAACTTCCCGCTGGCTATGGCGACCCGCAAGATCGCGCCAGCGCTCGCGGCCGGCTGCACCGTCGTGATCAAGCCCGCCGAGCTCACCCCGCTCACCACGCTGTACCTGGTCAAGCTGTTCGAGGAGGTGGGCCTGCCCGCCGGTGTGGTGAACGTGCTCACCACCTCTACGTCGGCGGCCGTGTCCGCGCCCATCATCGCCGACCCCAGATTGCGGAAGCTGAGCTTCACCGGCTCCACGGGCGTCGGCCAGAAGCTCATCCAGCAGTCCGCGCAGAACGTGCTGCGCACCTCGATGGAGCTCGGCGGCAACGCCCCGTTCCTGGTCTTCGAGGACGCCGACATGGACCGCGCCGTCGAGGGCGCCCTGGCCGCGAAGTTCCGCAACGTGGGCCAGGCCTGCACCGCCGCCAACCGGTTCATCGTGCAGGCATCCGTCGCCGAGGAGTTCGCCCGCCGGGTCACCGAGGCCGTCACCGACTTCACCGTGGGCCGCGGCACCGAGACCGGCGTCAAGATCGGCCCGCTGATCAACGCGGATGCCGTGGCCAAGGCCGACACCCTCGTGCAGGACGCCCTCGGCCGCGGCGCGACCCTACTCACCGGCGGGCGCGCCCTGGACCGGGCCGGCACCTTCTATGAGCCCACCGTGATCAGCGGGGTGAAGCCGGGCAGCGCCATCCTGCGCGAAGAGATCTTCGGACCGGTGCTCTCGATCGTGCCCTTCGACGACGAAGACGATGCCGTGCGCATCGCCAACGACACCGAATTCGGGTTGGTCAGCTACGTGTACACCCAGGATCTCGCCCGCGGGCAGCGCATGATCGAGCGGCTGCAGACGGGCATGATGGGGCTGAACATGGGCGTGGTCTCCAACGCGGCCGCCCCGTTCGGCGGGGTCAAGCAGTCCGGCCTCGGCCGGGAGGGCGGTTCAGAGGGCATCCACGAGTACCTCTCCACCAAATACACCCTCACCCCCGACCCCTTCGCCGACTACGACTAGACAAGATCTCGCGAAAGCGGTCACACGGTCACCTCAGCGGGCTGAGGCAACCAGGTGACCGCTTTCGCGCACGGTTTTGGGCGGGGTGGGCGTCGGTAGGCTTTTGGGGTGCCGATAATCGAGATTCATGAGCTGAGCGACCCACGGTTGGCCGACTACACCCAGTCCACGGATGTGGCGCTCAAGAAGGCGCGCGGCACCGAACACGGCCTGTACATCGCCGAGTCCGCGCTGGTGCTCGAGCGGGCGCTGCGGGCGGGGCACCGGCCGCGGTCGGTGCTCACCCTGGCGAACACCCTCGACGAGGCCCGGGCTCTCGTCGGCGACGACGTGCCGGTGTTCGTGGGCGCGGGGGAGCTGCTCACGGAGCTCACCGGTTACGTGCTGCACCGTGGCCTGATCGCCGCGATGCACCGGCCCGTGTTGCCGGACCCGGCGGCGCTGCTGTCGGATGCCCGGCGCATCCTGATTCTGGAGAACGTCACCGACCCCACCAACGTCGGTGCCATCTTCCGCTCCGCCGGCGCGATCGGCGCTGATGCGATCCTGGTCACCCCGCGCTGCTCCGACCCGTTCTACCGTCGGGCCATCCGGGTGTCGATGGGTACCGTGCTGCAGGTGCCGTGGACCCGGGTGGGTGACTGGCCCAGCACCCGGCGGCTGCTCACCGAGCACGGCTTCCACGTCGCCGCCCTGGCGCTCACCCCGGATGCGGTGAGCCTGCGCGACTTCCACGGCGACCAGCACGCCAGGCTGGCGTTGCTGCTCGGCGCGGAGGGGGAGGGGCTCACCGACGAGGCGCTCGCCGCGGCGGACGCCGTGGTGCAGATCCCGATGAAACACGGCATCGACTCCCTTAACGTGGCGGCGGCCAGCGCCGTCGCGATGTGGGCACTTTCCAGCTGACTCTCGCCGACCTCTGAGCCTCACGTCATCTGTTGTTTACACAGGGGCGCTCTCTGCAACGTGTTCGAAACAGAGCTTTGCCGAGGGTGTAACACAGCCCTGTCAGGGTATGTCTTACCCGACGCGAGCCGCTGCGTCCGTGCAGAGAGGTTTTTCCAATGGATCAAGGCAATACAGCTTTCTTGCTGATTTCCGCAGCGTTCGTCCTGCTCATGACCCCAGGACTCGCGTTCTTCTACGGGGGGCTGGTCAAGGCCAAGAGCGTCATCAGCATGATGATGATGAGCTTCGGCGCCCTCGGGCTGATCGGCGTGCTCTGGGTCATCTACGGCTACGCGATCGCGTTCCCGGCATCCGAAGGCACCGTCGCGCCGTGGGCGATCGACTGGTCCAACATCGGCCTGACCGCCGCGCTGGAAACCCCTGAGGGCGCGATGTACCCGCCGCTGGCCTTCGTCGCGTTCCAGGCCACCTTCGCCATCATCACGGTCGCGCTGATCTCCGGCGCCATCGCCGACCGCGCCAAGTTCGGTTCCTGGATGATCTTCGCCGCGATCTGGGCGACGGTCGTCTACTTCCCGGTCGCCAGCTGGGTCTTCAACTTCGGCCTGGCCGAGGACGGCAGCTTCTCCTACGGCGGCTGGATCACCCACGGCCTGCAGTCGGTCTTCGGCCTCGGCGCGATCGACTTCGCCGGTGGTACCGCGGTGCACATCAACGCCGGTGCCGCAGCCCTCGCCCTCGCCCTGGTGCTCGGCAAGCGGGTCGGCTTCCAGAAGGGCGTGCACGTTCCGCACAACCCGCCCTTCGTGCTCCTCGGCGCCGGTCTGCTCTGGTTCGGGTGGTTCGGTTTCAACGCCGGTTCCGAGCTGGCCGCCGACGGAACCGCGGCCCTCGCGTTCGTCAACACCATCGCTGCACCCTCTGCCGCCCTGCTCGCCTGGCTCGTGGTCGAAAAGATCCGCGACGGCAAGCCCACGTCGGTCGGTGCCGCATCCGGCGCCGTCGCCGGACTCGTCGCAATCACCCCGGCCTGTGCCTCCCTGCAGCCGATCTGGGCCATTGTGCTCGGTGTCCTCGCCGGTGCGGTCTGCGCCATCGCTGTGGACCTCAAGTTCAAGCTGGGCTTCGATGACTCGCTCGACGTCGTGGGCATCCACCTCGTCGGCGGCCTGATCGGCACGCTCTACCTCGGCTTCTTCGCCAACGGCACCGGCCTGTTCCTGGGCGGCGACGGCACCCAGCTGCTCGTCCAGGCCATCGCGGCCTTCTCCGTTCTCGCCTACTCGTTCGTCCTCGCCTTCGGCATCGCCTTCGCGATCGAGAAGACGATCGGCTTCCGCGTGAAGAACGAAGACGAGATCGCCGGCATCGACTCCGTGATGCACGGTGAAGAGGGCTACGTCCTCGTCGACAGCAAGGCCTGAGTACCGGTCCTTCGTAACACCGAGATGTGCTGGATGGTTGAAATGCGAACCATCCAGCACATCTTTGTGTCGGCTCCCGGCGGGCCGGGCCGGCCCGACCGTGACGACCGATGAGCATCCCGGCAGAAGAGGATGACGGCGTGGAGGCGGACCAGTCTCCGCCCCGCGTCATCCGGTTCGCCGACCTGCCCCGCCAGCCCCTGGACCAGGGGAGGGGTAGCGCCCGCGAGATCTGGGCCGATCTTGACCACGACCTGACGCTGCGCTGGCAGCTCCGCGTGGTCGAGATCAAAGACTCCACCGGCCTGCTGGTCGGACCCATTGGCACCCACCACTATGTGGTCGGCCTCGCCGGCCCGCAAGTTGCGGTGCGCAATAACGAATCGAACCGGGTCCTGCGCCGCGCGCACGTCATGCCGGTGCGCTCCGCCACGGTGTGTTTCGAACGGCCCAAACTCAGGCCGCCAGGGGCGAGTTCCCTCGTCGTCCTGACCTTCGCCGGCGCCGCCGAACCGCCCGAGTTCAGCATCCGCACGCTAACGCCCCAGGCCGAACTGCCTGCCGGGGCTCAGCTGCTGCTCGCGTTGCGCGGCACCGTGCGGGTGAACGGGGCCGAGGCCGCGCCCGGGTCGGCGCTGCTGCTGGATGCGACCCGGAGCCATCGTCCGCAGGGCGTGTCTGCGCACGTGCTCACCGTGCATCGGCCGGGATCTCACCAGGACCCATAGGCTGGAGCCATGAGCAATGATGCTGTCATCGTCGATGTTGTCCGCACCCCGTCCGGCCGGGGTAAGCCCGGCGGTGCGCTCTCCGGGGTGCACCCGGCCGACCTGCTCGCCGGGGTGCTGAAGGACCTGGTCAACCGCAATAACCTTGACCCGGCCCTGGTCGACGACGTGATCGGCGGATGCCTCACCCAGGTGGGTGAGCAGAGCACCAACATCACCCGCACCGCGCTGCTCAGCGCCGGGTTTCCCGAATCGGTGCCCGGCACCACCATCGACCGGCAGTGCGGCTCCAGCCAGCAGGCCGCCACCTTCGCCGCGCAGGGTGTGCTCGCCGGCAGCTATGACATCGTCATCGCCTGCGGGGTCGAATCGATGAGCCGCATCCCGCTGGGTTCCGCGGGCGGACCCACCCCGGCCGGCGGCTCCGACGCGGCCGGCCGCTCCGAAGGCTGGGGCTCGCCAGCATCCGCGATCATCAGCCAGGACCCGCACGGCCGCCTGATGCACGCCCGCTACCCGCAGGGCCTGGTCGGTCAGGGCGTCTCCGCCGAGCTGATCAGCGCCAAATGGGGTCTCACCCGCACCGAACTCGACACGTACGCCGCCCGCTCACACCGGCTCGCCGCCGAGGCCGCCGCGCGAGGCGACTTCGATGCGACGCTGCTGCCGGTCACCCTGCCCGACGGCCGCCAGGTCATCGGCGACGAGACCATCCGGCGGCGCAGCACCGTCGAGACCCTCGCCGAGCTGCCGCTGGCATTCCGCACCGACGAGCTCGCCGCCCGGTTCCCCGAGGTGGACTGGCAGATCACCGCCGGCAACTCCTCGCCCCTCACCGACGGCGCCTCCGCCGCCCTGATCATGAGCGCCAGCCGCGCCGCCGCGCTCGGCCTCACCCCCCAGGCTCGGTTCCACAGCTTCGCGGTCACCGGCAGTGACCCGCTGCTGATGCTCACCGGCGTGATCCCCGCCACCCGGCGCATCCTGGCCCGCACCGGCCTCGGCATCGACGACCTCGCCGCCTACGAGGTCAACGAGGCCTTCGCCTGCGTGCCGCTGGTCTGGCAGCGCGAACTGCGCGCCGACGTCGAGAAGCTCAACGCCAGCGGCGGCGCGATCGCCCTCGGTCACGCTTTGGGGTCCTCGGGCACCCGGCTGCTGGGCACCCTGCTCGGCACCCTCGAGTCCGGCGGCGGTCGCTACGGCCTGCAGACCATGTGCGAGGGCGGCGGCATGGCCAACGCCACCATCATCGAACGACTCTGATGCGCATAAACGGATGCTCCGCACTCGTCACCGGCGCCGCCTCCGGCCTCGGACTGGCCACCGCGCGGGCCCTGCACGAGGCCGGTGCACACGTCGTGCTGTTCGACCTCGCGAGTTCGGCGGGCCCAGAGCGGGCGGCCGAGCTGACTGCGGCGCCAGGTTCTGCACCGCGGTCGCCGATATTCCTGCCGGGGGATGTCACCGTGGAGACCGATGTGCAGGCCGCGGTCGAGGCCGCCGGAGCCGTGGCCCCACTGCGGATCGTGGTCAACTGTGCAGGCATCGCGCCCGCGGCGCGCACCGTCGGCCGGCAGGGCCCGATGGCCTTGGCCGACTTCGAACGGGTGCTGCGGGTGAACCTCCTCGGCACTTTCAACGTGGTGCGCCTGGCTGCCGCGGCCATGCAGGCCACCGAGCCGGTGGACGCTGTGGGAGCAACCGCGGCGGGTGGCACCCCGGAGCGGGGCGTCATCGTGAATACGGCATCCGTCGCCGCGTTCGACGGCCAGATCGGTCAGGCGGCCTATGCCGCATCGAAGGGCGGGGTCTCGGCGATGACCTTGCCGTTGGCTCGGGAGTTCGCGCGCTCGCTCATCCGGGTCGTGACCATCGCGCCCGGACTGTTCGACACCCCGTTACTGCAGGGCCTGCCCGCCGAAGCCCGGGCGTCGTTCGGCGCCCAGGTGCCGCATCCGGCCCGGCTCGGCGACCCCGCCGAGTACGCCGCCCTGGTGCGCCACATCGTGGAGAACCCGATGCTCAACGGCGAGACCATCCGCCTGGACGGCGGCATCCGGATGGCGCCGCAGTAGCCGCACCGGTTCTCGTGGCACGCCGTTGTCCCGGCGGCACGACGCGAGTGCGGTGGCACGTGGCATTTCCGGTGGCAGGTGTTCTCCCACCTGCCGCGATCCCCAACACGTGCCGCGGGATCGACCCCGTGCCGCGACCCCGAACACGTGCCGCGAGCCGCACCGCCGCGACCACTACACTCGTCAGAAATACCCCCTCAGGGAAGGTGCCGGCGTTGACCTCATTCGAGACCGAGCTGCGCCGGGTCGTGCAACCGCGCGCCCGAGTGATCATCGACAACGACTTCTCCGGCGATCCCGACGGCCTGGTGCAGCTGGCCCACCACGTCCTGTCGCCCTCCGTGGAGATCCGCGCGATCATCGGGTCGCACCTCAGGCCCGGCGACCCGTTCGACCCGTCCGAGCAGACCGCCGACAACGCCGCAGAGGCCGCCCGCACCGTGCTCGAGCTGCTCGGCCGCGCCGGCACGATCCCCGTGCTGGCCGGGTCCAACCTGGGCATGACCGACCCGCTCTCGCCGGTTCGCTCCGCGGCTACGGATGCGATCATCGCCGAGGCCATGCGCACCGACACCGATCTGCCGCTGTTCGTGGCCTGCGGGGCCGGGCTCACCGAGATCGCCAGCGCGTACCTGTTCGAGCCGCGCATCGCGACCCGGCTCACCCTGGTCTGGATCGGCGGGCCGGAGCACGACGGCCTGGCCGTGCCGCCGCCCGGAACGCACGGCCCGGAATACAACCTGGCCATCGACATCTCCGCCGCCCGGGTGATCTTCGACTCCTTCATGCCGATCTGGCAGGTGCCCCGGGATGCGTACCGGCAGGCGCTTTTCTCCTGGGCCGAGCTGCTCACGGATGTTCGACCGCACGGCGCCATCGGATCGCACCTCTACGACGCCCTCGCGGGGGTTGCCGCGATAGTCGGCGCCGACGGCCCGCCGCTCGGCGAGACGTACATCCTGGGCGACAGCCCGCTCGTGCTGCTGACTGCGCTGCAGTCCTCGTTCGCGGCGGACCCCTCGTCGAGTGCGTACGTCACCCGCACGGTGCCGCGCATCCGCGCCGACGGGTCGTACGACTTCATCCCGCGGCAGGGTCCCCGGCCGATGCGGGTGTACACCCGGCTCGACCTGCGGCTGTTGTTCTCCGACTTCACCGCCAAGCTCGCCGCCCACGCCGCGGGCTGACGGACCCGCGTCGCCGCCAACTGTTCCCCGTGCGGACAATTGTGGCCGGCACACCGGCCACAATTGTCCGGTGCGGAAACAGTTGCCCGCAAAGCTGGGTCGATTTCGTGCGGTCTTTTCGGTAGCCATGGGATGGGCGGCGCGGGTTAAAGTATCGGAATGACACAGCAAAACGCCAGCACCGACCCGCGAGAAGGCGCAACCCAGCCAGCACTCAGGCGCAACATCTCCGGCAAGATGTTGTACCTGTTCATCCTGGGCGATGTGCTGGGGGCGGGCATCTACGCGCTGGTGGGCCAGATCTCCGGCGAGGTCGGCGGCGTGACCTGGGTGCCGATGCTCGTCGCCCTGGGCCTCGCCCTGCTCACCGCGGCGTCCTACGCCGAGCTCGTCACGAAGTACCCCCGGGCGGGAGGCTCCGCGGTGTTCGCGGAACGCGCCTACAAGAAGCCGCTCATCGCGTTCCTCGTCGGCTTCTGCATGCTCGCGGCCGGCGTGGTCAGCGCCGCCGGCCTCGCTCTCGCGTTCGCGGGAGACTACCTCGGCACGTTCATCGACATTCCGCCGGTGCTCGGCGCGGTGCTCTTCCTCGCCGCCGCCGGGTTGCTCAACGCCCGGGGCATCAAGGAATCGGTGCGGGCGAACCTGGTGATGACAGTCATCGAGACCACCGGCCTGGTGCTCGTCGTCGTTGCGGTCGCCGTGATGTTCTCCGGCGGCGGGGGAGACCTCAGCCGGGCGGTCACCTTCGAATCCACCGCGAACCCGGTGATTGCGGTCTTCGGTGCCGCGCTGCTGGCGTACTACTCCTTTGTGGGGTTTGAGACCAGCGCCAACGTGATCGAAGAGGTCAAGAACCCATCGCGGGTGTACCCGAAGGCGTTGTTCGGCGCGTTGGCGACGGCCGGCATCCTGTACCTGCTGGTGGGCACGGCGGCATCGGTGGCCGTGCCGGCCGCCGACCTGAAGGAATCCACCGGTCCGCTGCTCACCGTCATCCAGGCAACGGGCGTGGGCATCCCGGCCTGGCTGTTCAGCCTGATCGCGTTGGTGGCGGTTGCGAATGGTGCGCTGCTCACCATGATCATGTCCAGCCGACTGGCCTACGGGATGGGTGTGCAGGGCTTACTGCCGTCGGTGTTCGCCAAGGTGCTGCCGGGCCGGGGCACACCGTGGGTGGCGATCGTGATCACCACGGCCCTCGCGATGGTGCTCACCGCCACCGGGAGTATCGCGACGCTGGCAGAGACCGTGGTGTTGCTGTTGCTGCTGGTGTTCCTCAGCACGAACATCGCCGTTCTTGTCCTCCGCCGGGAGAAGGTCGAACACGAGCACTTCCGGGCCTGGAGCGTGCTGCCAATTCTGGGCGCGCTTTCCTGCCTCGTTCTGCTCACGCAGCAGAGCGGTGAAGTCTGGCTGCGCAGCGGCATCATCGTCGCGGTCGGCTGCCTGCTCTACGCCGCAACGAAGCTCGGCCGCCGCGCCCGGTCCTGACCCCGCGGGTCGCGAGCGTGTCGAGTGGCCGCCGGTACGGCAGCAGCTGGGAGGATCAGAGCCATGGATTCCCTGACGATTACCGGCCCGTACTGTGCCATCCCGATTCGTGTCTATCGCGCCGCCGCCGGGTCGGAACAGAGCCCGGCACTGGTCTGGGCGCACGGGGGTGGCTTCGCGTGGGGCGACCTGGAGATGCCCGAGGCGCACTGGGTGTCCCAACAGCTCGCGGCGCGCGGCATCACCGTGATCAGCGTCGGATATCGGCTGGCACCGGTGTCGGCGGCCCTGACTGACAGCGAACCGGCCCGCGACGGGGTGCTCTTCCCGGTGGCGTCCGAGGAGGTCGCCGCGGCCTTCTGCTGGGCCGCCGATCAGGCGACCGCGTACGGCATCGACGCCGACCGGCTGTCGTTGGGCGGGGCGAGTGCGGGAGGCGCCCTCGCCGCGGGGGTGGCGCTGCGGCTGCGGGACGCCGGCGGCGCACAGCCGGCGTCGCTGCTGCTGGTCTACCCGCTCGTGCACAGCGTCCTGCCGGAACCCAGCACCGAACTCGCGCAGAAGATCGCGGTGCTGCCCGCTGACGCACGGTTCGAGCTCGACGATGTGCGGGCGATGAACCTCAACTACGTGGGCGACCCAGCCGGGCTCGACAATCCCTATGCGTTCCCCGGCGGTCACGATCTGGCCGGCCTGCCGCCCACGCTCGTCCTGAATTCCGAGCACGACAGCCTGCGCGCGTCGGGGCAGGCCTTTGCGGCGGAACTCGCGCTGGCCGGCGTCGATGTCACGGTCTGCCAAGAGCCGGGAACCCGGCACGGCCACCTGAACGAGCCGGAGAACCCGGGCGCCCAGGCCAGCCTCCGGCGCATGACTGCCTGGCTCGAGGGCTCGTTGGGGTCATAGTCCGTCCGGCACTGGCCGTGCCGCGGCACCCCCGCTCGGCGCTCGCGAGATCAGGGCGCCGGCCGCAGCCCGGCGGCGATGGCCTGCAGTGCGTCGACGTGGGTGCGCATGGCCGCGATCCCGTCGGACGTGGCGGTGATCCAGGTGCGCGGCCGGTTACCCACGTAGCCCTTGCGCACGGCGAGGTAGCCCGCCGTCCCGAGCGTGCTGATGGCCTTGCTCAGCGCCGAATCATCGGTCTCGAGCAGGTCGCGCAGGGTGCCGAAGTCAATCTCGACATCCGGCCGGAGCGCCGCCATCACCGAGAAACGCAGCGGCGTGAGCAGCGCGTCATCGAGGTTGTGGCGGGGGTGGTGTGCCGCCATCAGACCGCCCAGATGGGTGCGGGCCGGAACGCCGCGACCACGAGCGGGGCCGCGATGAGAATACCTCCGACGGTGCTGACGAGGCCGAGGTCCCAGGTGGTGCGGGACAGCACCACGGACAGGCCCAGCATCAACAGGTAGGTGCAGCCGAAGGCGGCCCATTGGGTGCGGCCCCAGTCTTCCGTGAGCCGGTCCAGGCCCACGCGGGTGGTGCGGGTGGCGAGTATGGCGAGAAAGAACGCGGCAGCCGTGACGATGCCGGCGACACCGAATGGGGTTCCGGTCAACATGCCGATCGCGCCCAGCCACAGACCCAGGATGACCGTGACGGCGCGGTCGGTCGGGCTCAGGAGGCCCGATAGAGCGGGCTCTGGGCGATGAACTCCGGCCAGCCTGGCCTGCTGCGCTGAGCGAATCGCCAGAACGACCACCGGTACCGCGGTAAAGGCCACAATCATCAGCGCGACGGGCCACTGCACCGTGGGCGCCAGGAACGCCAGGTAGAGGAGGGCGAGGAACGGGAGAACGCTGGCCATCGAATAGCCGAAGCGGCGTCGCTTCGACCCGGGCCGCCGCGGCCGACGCTGGCTCTGCGTGAGTCCGTCGGTCAGGGTGCCGGCAGCGAGGAACCCCGCGAGCACCAGGAACCCCACGTTGAGCCCGTCGCCGGCGGTGTGCACGACTCCAGGAATGAGGCCCGCGCCGTCGAAACCGCCGAGGCCGGAGAGTGCGAAGGCCAGCGAATACGCCAGAACGGCCACGGCCATCCAGGCGTCGACGATTGCCTGGGTGCGGGCATCGATGGCCTCACGAACCCGGTCGCCGACCGCGTCACTGGCCTGCAGGAGCTTCGCCGCCGCAGCCGCGCCTGGCTGTGCGCTGTCACTCGTGTGCTGGTTGCTCATGATGTCCCCCCGATTACCGCGACGGCCCTGCCGCACTGTCAATGTAGCATTCACTTGCCAGTTAGCAAGTGGATGTTACTCAGCTGAGCGCCTTGGCGGGGATGACCACTTCCTTGAGGATCAGCAGAATGCCGGCCGCGACGGGGATGGCGACGAGCGCCCCGGGCAGGCCGGCGAGCGTGCCGCCGGCGAGGGCGGCGATGAGCACGATGGAGCCGGGAACATTGACCGCCTTGCTCATGACCCTCGGGGTGAGAATGTACGCCTCGATCTGCATATAAATGAGCATGGCGATCAGCACGACAAGCGCCGCGGTCGGCGAAACGAACAGCGTGAGGATCGTCATGAACGCCGTCGTCAACACCGTGCCGATCAGGGGGATCAGGGTGATGAAAAACGCGGAGACCGAGATGACCAGCGCGAACGGGTTGCCGACCAGGGTCAACAGGATGAGGCTGAAGGTGGCGTTGAGGAACGCCAACACCACCATGCCGCTGAGGTACCGGCCGATGTTCTGCATGATTCGCTCGGCCAGCCCCACCACCCGTTCGCGGTGCGACGCGGAGACCAGGGTGTAGATCGCCGCTTTGGAGGAGTCCAGCGTGGCTGTGAAGTAGATGGTCAGGATGAAGATGAACGTTGCCGTCGAGATCGCACTGATCACCGCGACGCCGACTTGCAGGAGACCGCCGCCGATCCCGGTCCAGGTGGCCGGGTTCGTGAGGAAGTCGACCACGCCGGAGTAGATATTCGTGAGCAGTCCGCCGCTGCCCGACGACGCCTGCTGGAACCAGTCTTCGGCGCGCAGATCGGCCAGCATCGCCGGCAGGCCGTTCACGAAGGCGACGGCCTGGCCGATGACGAGCGGCAGGACCAGCGAGAGCATGCCGACGATGACCAGCACAAAAAGCAGGTTCACAGTGAGGATCGCACCTCCGCGCTTCATGCCGCGACGTTCGAACCACCGCACCAACGGATCCAGGCCGAGGGTGATGAACGCGGCAGCGAACACCGAGAAGACCACGGTCCCGATGCCGGCGACGGCGGCGGCGATTACCAGAGCCGCCAGCACGCCGAGAGTGGCGACGAAGGCCCATCGAAATGGATGGTTGGCGAAGGCGTTCGCACCGGTTCCGAGGCGTTCGCGGAGCCGGTCCTTCCGTTGCAGTGTGGTCACGGCGTCAACCTACTCCCGTGCCCGGGCACCGGTCGGCGTTCAGCCGCCGGCGAGATCGAGACGCATGAAGGTGCTGTGCGGGTCGAGAACGTAGTCCGCGAACGGGGCGCACTCGGTGAAGCCGTGCCGGTCGTAGAGCCGCCTGGCCGGCGCGAAAAAGTCCTGGCTGCCGGTCTCGAGGTAGAGCCGTTCGTATCGGCGGTGCCGGGCCGCGTTCACGATCTCGCCGAGGAGGGCCGCGGCGATGCCCCGTCCGCGCGCTGCCGGCGCGGTGCGCATCGACTTGATCTCACCCTCGGTGGGGGTCAGCTGTTTCAGGGCCCCGCATCCGAGCAGGACGCCGTCCTCCCGGGCCGTCCAGAACGAGACCTCCGGCGCCGTCAGTGCCGAGTGGTCCAGGGCGTGCACGCTCTCGGCCGGTGAGGTGGCGAACATGTCGGCCAGGTGCTCGTCCAGCAACAGCAGCACGTCCGTCCGGGTCGGGGTCTCACGCGCGATCTGAATCATAGCCAATAACCTACCGGCCCCCACGAGGGGTGAACAGCGTGGCCGTGAGGCCGGTCACAACGGCCACCTCGCGGCTGGCAAGCCAGGCATCCAGTTCGGCTACCGGCACGGGCGGGGAAATGAAGAAGCCCTGCGCGACGTCGCACCCGTGGCCGGCGAGGTCTGCGTAGGCGACGCTGCTCTCGACACCTTCGGCCACCATCCGCAGGCCGAGGCTGTGCGCCAGATCGATGGTCGAGGCCACGAGCGCGGCCGCGCGCGGATCGTCGGCCATCGGCATCACGAAGGACTTGTCCAGCTTCAGCTCGTCGATGGGCAGATCACGGAGATACGCCAGGGAGCTGTAGCCGGTGCCGAAATCGTCCACGGCGATCCGCACCCCGAGGTCACGCAGCCGGGTGAGGATGGCGTGTGCCCGTTCCCGGTCTCCCATCAGGAAGTCTTCGGTGATCTCGAGCACCAGAACTGAGGGAACCAGCCCGCGCGCGGCGACCATGTCAGCGATCCGATCGGGCAGTTCAACGTCGACGAGTGAGCTTGCCGAGAGATTGACCGCCACAGACAGCGTGCGCCCTTGCTCCTGCCAGCGAGCAGTCTGATCCAGGGCCTTCTCGAACACGATCTGCGTCATCGCCGGCATCAGCCCGGCCTCCTCGACGAGTGCGAGGAAGGCATCCGGATAGAGCAGCCCGCGCACCGGGTGATCCCAGCGCACGAGGGCCTCAACGCCCCGGACGGTGCCGTCAGCGAGATCGACCTTGGGCTGGTAGTGGAGCAGCAGCTGGTCTTCGAGCAGCGCCGTGCGCAGCTCCGCCAGGGTGCGTAACCGCTCGTCGCCCTGGCCGTCGTCGTCGCGGTAGACGTGGTGCCCGCCCCGCGTGGACTTCGCCCGGTACATGGCCATGTCGGCCTTGCGCAGCAGCAGGGTGAGGTCCTGGCCCTGCTCGGGGTGGAGGGCAATTCCGATGCTGGCGTGGGCCTGCAGGGTGATGCCGGCCAGGGTGAACGGTTCGGCCAGTGCCGTGCGCAGCTTCACGGCGACGCTCTCGGCCGCGGCGACATCGCATCCGTCGAGGTGGATGGCGAATTCGTCCCCACCCAGTCGGGCCAGCAGATCGGCCTCGCGCAGCTGCGCCGACAGTCGCCCGGCCACCACCCGGAGCAGACCGTCGCCAACGTCGTGTCCGAGGCTGTCGTTGACCTCCTTGAATTTGTCGAGATCAAGCAGCAGGAGCGCACTGCGGCGTTGCCGATCGGCGGCCAGCCGAGCGGGCACCTCGGCGTACAGTGCGCGCCGGTTGGGCAGGCCGGTGAGCTCGTCCGTCATGGCTTGGCGGTGCATGTCCGCGAGCCGGATCCGCTGCCTGAACACCAGGGGAACCGCGGCCAGCACCAGGGTCAGGCTGGCGAGCGCCACCGCGAGCGGCGGGACCTCCACCTCGCTTGCCAGGATCAGGACACCCAGCCCGGTGGCCGTGGCCAACGCCGGCACGGCCTGCGCGGGAATCGACCACGCCGGGACGGGTCGCGTCCTGTCGGCGCGGGCGGATACGTCGATCCAGCACGCGATAAAGGCGAGGCCGATTGCCCAGCCCATGTCGAGTGGGGTGCCCACGACGTACAGGTCGGTGAGTTCCAGCAGGGCGTAGGTGACGTCGGTGGCGGCAAACGTCATCAGGCCCAACACGAGCAGGATCCATCGGGGACCCGCGTTCCGCCCCTGGGAGGCCCCGACCCCGACGAAGACGGCCACGAGCAGCAGGTCGGCCAGGGGATACGACACCGCGACCGCAGTGGCCAGCGAGGCCGGTCTGTCTGCGACGGGGCCCAGGATGGGATTCAGCAGCACCGCCAGCACGGCTGCCGCGGCGACGCTGCCCAGGGCGCCGTCCAGCGCAACGGACCAGGCCATGTCCCGCGCTTTCCGGCGCACCAACACCACCAGCGCAGCCATCATCAGGGGGCAGAAGGCCAGGAACCCGATGTCGGCGAGCGACGGGTACGGCAGCGTCACGCCGAAGCCTGCCGAGAGCACAAAATAGATGTTCCCGACCGCCCAGGAGGTCACCGCTGCCGCAGCGAGCACCAGCTCCAGCTGGCCGAACCGGGTGCGGTGGAGGGCCCGCACGCAGACGAAGATGGGAACCACCATTGCGAGCAGCCCCAGCCACCCGTCGACGAGCGGGCTGAACTCGGTGTCACGTCGGAGCAGGATGGCGACGGAGAACGTCGCCAGCAGGAGCGCCATGATCCAGATCGGCCACGAGGCGAACCGCCCACCTGACCGTGTCTGTTCACCCTGCGCCGCAGATGTAGTCGCCGCCATCGCCGCCCCCAGACTTCGTCTACTCACGTTAGCCGTCACATGGTGCTTCCAGGGACACTCTCGCCAAACCCGACGACGATGGGGGCATCCGGGGCGCGCCGGGCGCTATTGGTCGGCGTGCTCCTCGAGGAACCTGTACACCTCGGTGTCGTCGACGCCGGGGAAGGTACCGCTGGGCAGCGGCGAGAGCACGTGCGCGTGCAGCCGGGCGCTCGGCCAGGCCTGGCCGTCCCAGCGGGCGGCGACCGCGCCCGACGGGCGCCGGCAACAGGACTCGTCGGGGCAGCGGGACACCGCCCGCTGCGTGGTCTCCCGGCCGCGGAACCACTTGGCCTGCGCGAACGGGGCGCCGACGCTGATCGAGAACTCGCCATCCGAGGTGCTGCCGGTCTGGGTGGCGCACCAGAAGGTGCCGGCCGGGGTGTCGGTGTACTGGTAGAACTCGGTGGTGCGGTTGGTGTGCGTGAACGCGCTGCGGGCGCTCCACTGCTTGCAGACCAGCTGGCCTTCGATCGACCCGGTCACGTCCGCGGGCAACGGCAGGCCGTCGTTCTCGTAGCCCTTCTGCAGCGCGCCGTCGCCGGTGACCCGCAGGAAGTGCACGGTCATGTCCAGGTGGGTGGTGGCCAGGTTGGTCAGCCGCAGCGCCGCAGCCTCGTGGGTGACTCCGAACGCGTCGCGCAGGTCTTCCACCGAGAGCACCCGCTCCCGCTTGGCGTTCTGCAGGAACGTGCGAGTGGCCTCCAACGGCATCAGGCAGCAGGCGGCGAAGTAATTGATCTCCAACCGCTGCCAGAGAAATTCGGCGTAGCTGGCCGGGCGCTCGTGACCGAGCAGCCGGTGCCCCATCGCCTGCAGCGCCATCGACCGCAGCCCGTGCCCGCCCGGGATCGACGCCGGCGGCAGGTAGATGCGGTGGTTGGCCAGGTCGGTCACCGACCGGGTGGAGTGCGGCAGGTCGTTCACGTAAATCAGGGTGAAGCCCAGCTGCTCGGCCATCACGCTGACCTCGCGGTGGGTGAGCGCGCCGGAGACGTGCCCGGAGGCGCGCACCCGCTCCTCGGCGAGTTTTTCGATGTCGGACATGTAGTTGCCGCGTTCCCGCATCCGTTCGCGCAGTTCGGTGTTGGCCCGGCGGGCCTCCTCCGGGGTGGCGATGGCCTCACTGGCCCGACGGGCGAGCTCGCGGTGCAGGCCCACGAGAGACTCGATCGCCGGCAGCGGCATGCCCTTGGTCACCTTCACCTGGGGCAGGCCGAGCGCACCGTAGAGCGGGTTCTTCTGCGCCCGGGCCAGCTCGATCTCCAGGGCCGCCCGGGTGTTGGGCGCCTCACCGCTGAGCAGGTCGGCCAGCGGCACCCCGAGGGCCTGCGCTAACTGCTGCAGGACGGACAGCTTGGGCTCGCGCCGGCCGTTCTCGATCAGGGAGAGCTGACTGGCCGCCAGACCTACCTGCTCACCGAGCTGGTCCAGGGTGAGCGCGCGCTCGCTCCGAAAGTGACGGATGCGATGACCCAGGGTGACGAGGTCGGAGGCCGGCGTTGGCATTCCTTAAGCATACGTAAAGAACCGTGGTTCTTAACGACTGTTTTCCGGTTCCTGACCCCGATTCGGTCGCATTCTTAATGCACAGGACGAAATTAGCGCTCCTGCCCCACTCTTCCCGCCCCGTCCGAATCCTGAGGAAGGCCAGACCATGACCGTCACCCACCCCGTGCGCAGCGACATCCGCGCCCACACCTTACACGCGACCCAGACCTCGGCCGCCACCGTCCCCGGTGTACCCACGGGTACCACCGACCCCGCCCTGCGGGCCTGGGTCGACGAGATTGCCCGCCTCACCCGGCCCGACGCCATCGTCTGGTGCACCGGCACCGCGCAGGAGGCCGACGGCCTGTCCAAACAGCTCGTCGACGAGGGCAAGCTCATCAGGCTCAACCCGGAGTGGCGGCCGAACAGCTTCCTCGCCCGCACCAGCCCGACCGACGTGGCCCGGGTGGAGGACCGCACCTTCATCTGCTCCACCGACCCCGATGACGCCGGCCCCACCAACAACTGGGCGGAACCGAAGGCAATGCGCGCCGAACTGAACGGCGTCTTCGCCGGCAGCATGCGCGGCCGCACGATGTACGTCGTGCCGTTCTCGATGGGACCGCTCGGCGGCCCCATCTCGCAACTCGGCGTGGAGATCACCGACTCGCCCTACGTGGTGCTGCACATGGGCATCATGACGCGGATGGGCGCTGCCGTGCTGCGCCTGATCGAGGCGGGCGCCCCGTGGGTGCACACCGTGCACAGCGTTGGCTTCCCGCTCGTGGACGGTGCCGGCATCCGCCGGGCCGATGTCACCTGGCCCAGCAACGACACCAAGTACATCGTGCAGTTCCCCGAGGACCGCGAGGTCTGGTCGTTCGGCTCCGGCTACGGCGGCAACGCCCTGCTGTCGAAGAAGTCGTTCGCGCTGCGGATCGCGTCGGTGATGGCCCGTGATGAGGGCTGGCTGGCCGAGCACATGCTGCTGATCAAGGTCACCTCACCTGAGGGCGGCACCTACCATGTGGCCGCCGCGTTCCCCTCGGCCTGCGGCAAGACCAACCTGTCGATGCTCAAGCCCACCGTTCCGGGCTGGACCGTGGAGACCATCGGCGACGACATCGCGTGGCTGCGCCCCGGCGACGACGGCCGGCTCTGGGCGATCAACCCCGAGGCCGGGTTCTTCGGCGTGGCCCCCGGCACCGGTGAGACCACCAACCCCACCGCCGTGCAGACGGTGTGGGGCAACACCATCTTCACCAACGTCGCCCTCCGCGACGACGGCGACGTGTGGTGGGAGGGCCTGACCGACACCCCGCCCGCGCACCTCACCGACTGGGAGGGCAACTCCTGGACGCCCGACAGCGGCCGGCCGGCCGCGCACCCCAACTCCCGATTCACCGTGCCGGCGGCGCAGTGCCCGTCGATCGCCGACAGCTGGGAATCCAGTGGGGGAGTGCCCATCGACGCCATCCTGTTCGGCGGCCGGCGCGCCACCAACGTGCCGCTGGTCGCGGAGGCCCGCAGCTGGAAGCACGGCGTGTTCATGGGCGCCACCATCTCCTCGGAGAAGACCGCCGCCGCCGAAGGCACCGTGGGAGAGCTGCGCCGAGACCCCTTCGCAATGCTGCCGTTCTGCGGCTACAACATGGCCGACTACTGGGCGCACTGGCTGCGGGTCGGCCGCGGACTGGGCGTCAAGGCGCCCGCGATCTTCCAGGTCAACTGGTTCCGCAAGGGCGAGGACGGCAGCTTCCTCTGGCCCGGCTTCGGCGAGAACTCCCGGGTGCTCGAGTGGATCATCCGCCGGGTCGAGGGCAGCGTCGACGCCGTCGATACCCCGATCGGGCGGATGCCGGAGCCCGGCGCCATCAACGTCGACGGCCTCGACGTGACACCGGATGCCCTCGAGCAGCTGTTCCGCATCGACCCGGCCTCCTGGCTGGCCGAGTGCGACCTCACCGAGGAGTTCTTCGGCCGATTCGGCGGCCGGGTGCCGGCCGCGCTGCGGTCCGAGCTCGCCAGTCTGCGCTACCACCTCGCCACGTAGGCGCGGCGGCTCTGCGCTCATTGTGCGCCGGGTGACCGAATAGGATTCAGTCATCCCGAGGTAAGCAATGAGGTGAATCCGTGGTTCCAAATGGCGATCTGCGGGCGCGGCGTGGCACGAATCTGCCCCGGATGGGCGACTTCAATGCCGCCGTCGTGCTCGACGCGATCCGCCGCTCGGTCAACGGCCTCAGCCGGGTGGAGCTCGGGCACTCCACCGGGCTGTCCGCGCAGACCGTCTCAAACATCTGTCGTCGGCTGATCGACCGGGACATGGTGCTCGAAGCCGGCAAGGCCAGCAGCGGTCCCGGCAAGCCGCGCACGATCCTGAAGCTGAACCCCGGCGGCGTATACGCCGTAGGCGTGCATCTGGACCCGGCGGTGATGACCTTCGCCATCCTCGACCTCACCGGCGCCGTCGTGCACCGATCCCGCAGCGCCACGCCCGCGGCCAGCGACCCGGACCACGTCGTCCGTCACATCGCGGAGGAGATCGAACGGCTGATCCGCGAGGCCGGGGTGGACCGCGCGAAGATCGCCGGGCTCGGCGTCGCGACGCCGGGGCCGATCGATCCCGAGCGCGGAACGGTCGTCGATCCGCCACACCTGCTCGGCTGGCACCTGGTGCCGCTCCGCGATGCCCTCGCGCAGGCGACCGGCTTCGAGGTGATCGTAGACAAGGACGTCACCGCAGCCGCCGTGGCCGAGATGTGGGCGGGCGGGCCCAGCGGGGTCGGCAGCTTCGTGTTCTTCTACCTCGGCACCGGCATTGGGGCGGGTTTGGTGCTGCGGGACGAGGTCGTGCGCGGCAGCTCGCACAATTCCGGAGAAATCGGCCACATCATTGTCGATCCGGACGGTCCGCCGTGCGGCTGTGGGCTTCGGGGCTGTGTCGCGGTCACCTGCACCCCGCAGAGCCTGGTGCGGGCGGCCGTGCGGCTCGGCGTGCTGACCGCCTCGCAGCCGAACGCGGATGCCCGAGAGACCGATGTGCAGTTCTCGGCCCTGTGCGAGCTTGCCGAGGGCGGGTCGGATGCGGCGTTGGCCGTCCTGGAGCAGTCCGCCGGCCGGGTCGCGAAAGCGGTGTCGGTGCTCACGAACCTGCTCGACGTCGACCGGGTGGTGTTCGGCGGGCCCTACTGGTCGCGGCTGAGCCGGGTGTACCTGCGCCGGATACCCGGCCTGTTGGACGAGCTGACGGTCGCCAGGAGCATCCACCGAATCGAGGTGGCGGGCACGGGAGTCGGCGAGGACGTCGGCGCTGTCGGCGCCGCCTGCCTGGTGCTGGACCACACGCTCGCACCGCGTGCGGCCCGTCTGATCCTCGGTTAGTCACAGCTCGGTAAAGGTGCCGTCAGGCTCTTGTGCGAGTTTATCCATTCGATTTAGTATTTCCGTATGCCACCTGCCGGTAACTGGGCCGGTCAGCGTTTGGGGGGCACGAGCTGGAGCAAAGGAGCACCATGCATCGCAACGCAAAACTCGCCCTGTCCGTGTTGGCGGCAACCTCGATGGTTGCGCTGGCGGGCTGTACGGCTGCCGGAGGCGACGCCGACGGCGACAGCCAATCACTGAAGATCGTGTACCAGAAGACCGATTCCTTCACGGCTCTGGACGAGCTGTTCACTAAGATCAAGCCGGAGTTCGAGGCCGCGAACCCCGGGGTCACCGTCGAACTCGAGCCGATCCAGGCCAACGACGACGATTACTCCACCAAGCTCGCGCTCTCGCAGAAGTCCGCCGAGACCGCACCCGACGTGTTCTACGAGGACACCTTCCGGCTGCGCTCCGACATCGACGCGGGCTACCTGCTCAACATCGACGACCAGCTCGCCGACTGGGACGAGTGGGCGCAGTTCAACGAGGGAGCCAAGGCCGCCGGGATGGGGGATGACGGCAGCGTTTACGCCGTCCCGCTGGGCACCGACACCCGGGGCATCTGGTACAGCAAACCGGTCTTCGCCGCCGCCGGCATCGAGCTGCCGTGGCAGCCGGAAACCTGGGACGACATCCTGACGGCCGCCCGCGCCATCCAGGACACCCAGCCCGACGTGGTGCCGTTCAACATGTACGCAGGTAAGGGCACCGGCGAGGGCACCGTGATGCAGAGCTTCTACGAGTTGCTCTACGGCACCGGAGACACCCTCTACAACGAGGACGACCAGAAATGGGTGGTCGAATCCCAGGGGTTCAAGGACTCCCTCGAGTTCCTGGAGACCCTCTACGCGGAGAAGCTCGCCCTCGATCCGTCCGAGGCGCTGGACCCGAACGTGTGGAAGAAGGTCTTCGGCGAGTTGTTCCCGCAGGGCAAGCTCGGCGGCACCGTCGAAGGTTCCTACACCCCGTCGTTCTGGCAGACCGGCGGCTCCTACGAGTGGCCGGCGTACACCGAGGACATGGCCGTCGCGACGTTCCCCACCCAGAACGGTGAGGAACCCGGAGGTGTGAGCATGTCGGGTGGCTGGACCCTCGCGGTGGGGGCGAAGACCGCGAACGCGGACCTCGCGTTCGATTTCCTCGCCCTGGCCGTCAGCCAGGAGAACGCCCTCTGGTACGCGATCAACAATTCCCAGATTGCCGTGCGCACGGATGTCGCCAGCGAACCGACCTACCTCGCCGCGAACCCGTTCGTGGCCGACGTGACCGAGCTGGTGGACGTGACCCACTACCGCCCGGCAACGAGCGACTACTCCAAGATCTCCGCCGAAGTGCAGGCGGCCACCGAGGCCGTCATCACCGGGCAGATGAGCGTGGATGAAGCGGCGGCCGCGTACGACACCGCCGTGGAGGGCATCGTGGGCGCCGACAAGGTCACCACGAAGTAGTCCATGACCGCCAACACCGTTTCCCGCCCTCCTCGTGAGACCGTGACCGGGTCGGGACCCTCGGGTCCCGGCCCGCGCCGGCGGCCACGGGGACGCACCCTGACCCGGGTGCTGCCCCTGGCGCCGGCCGTCGTGCTCCTCGCGATCTTCCTGCTCGGGCCGGTCATCTGGTCGTTCTACGGGTCCTTCACCGACGCGGCCCTCACCGGCGCGAGCGCACAGGACCCGCAGTGGGTGGGCCTGGACAACTACCTCACCCTGTTCACGGACCCGGTCTTTCCGCTGTCGCTGTGGCTGACCTTCGTGTTCGTGGTCGCCTCCGCCATCGTCGGCCAGAACTTCCTCGGGCTGGGCATCGCCCTGCTGATGAACCGGGCAAGCAAGGTGGTCAGCGCCGTGGTCGGCACGGCCGTCGTCGCGGCCTGGGTGCTGCCCGAGATCGTCGCCGCCTTCGTCGCCTACGCCTACTTCAGCGAGGACGGCACCCTGAACCAGGTGCTCGCCGCGGCGGGGATGAGCGGACCGAACTGGCTGTACAGCTTTCCCATGCTCTCGATCATCCTGGCCAACGCCTGGCGGGGCACCGCGTTCTCGATGATGGTCTACCGGGCGGCGTTGAACGATGTGCCGGTAGAGGTGACGGAGGCCGCCATGATTGACGGCGCCGACGGCATCAAGCGCCTCACCTGGATCACCATCCCGATGATCAAGAACAGCATCGCCACCAACCTGATGCTGATCACCCTACAGACGCTGTCGGTGTTCACCCTGATCTGGGTGATGACCGCGGGCGGACCCGGAAACGAAAGCACCACCCTGCCGATCATGGCGTTCCAGGAGGCATTCAAGTTCGGTGACATCGGCTACGGCACCGCCATCGCGACGGTCATGCTGCTCATCGGTGCCGCTTTCTCGCTTGTCTACATTCGGGCGCTTCGCCCAGAAAAGGTCTGAGCCGATGACCGTCAGCACCCTCGCCACCTCGGTGGCCTCGCCGCGCAAGGCCACCGCCGCGATCCTGGCCAATGCCGTTCTCATCGTCATCGCACTGTGCTTCCTGCTGCCGCTGGCCTGGCTGGTCCTGGCCTCCCTCGACGTGAAGGCCACCTACCAGACCCAGATTCCCGAGCAACTGTCCGTGGACAACTTTGCTGCGGTGTTCAACCCCGAGCTGACGTTCCTGCCGCTCTGGAACAGCCTGCTGCTCTCCGGCGGCGCCGCCGTCGTCACTGTGCTGGCGTCGGTGCTGGCTGCCTACCCGCTCTCCAGGTACACCATGCGCTTCAACAAGCCGTTCATGTACGGGGTCCTGTTCGGCACCTGCCTACCCATCACCGCAATCATGGTTCCGGTGTACAGCCTGTTCGTTCGCCTTAATCTGCTGGACTCGATTCCTGCCACGATCTTCTTCATGGCGGCGACCTCGCTGCCGATGGCCATTTGGATGACCAAGAACTTCATGGACTCGGTTCCGGTCAGCCTGGAGGAAGCCGCCTGGGTCGACGGGGCGTCAGCGATGAACGCCCTCCGGCGCATCGTTGTGCCCCTCATGCGCCCCGGACTGAGCGTGGTGTTCATCTTCGTGTTCATCCAGGCCTGGGGCAATTTCTTCGTGCCGTTCGTGTTGCTGCTCTCGCCGAGCAAGCAGCCGGCCGCTGTGAGCATCTACAGCTTTTTCGGCCAGTACGGTGCCATCGCGTACGGTCAGCTCGCCGCGTTCTCCGTGCTGTATTCAGTCCCGGTGATTCTGCTCTACGTCCTCGTTTCCCGCGGCATGGGCGGGTCATTCACCATGTCAGGCGCGATCAAGGGTTAGGAACGGTACCAGTCATGCATGATGACAGCACGCTCGTGGAATTGCGGATCAGCCGGTTCGTCCGGGAACGGCTCCGACCAGCCCTCAACCGGGCCGCCGTGCCCCTCGCCATCGAATCGTGGGATGCTCCGGGTGAGCCCGTACCCTTCATGGACGCCATCCGCCAGGACTACAGCCCGTTCGGTACCGGCCGAACCTGGGGGCGGCCGTGGGGAACGACCTGGTTGCACGTCACCGGCAGCGTTCCGGCCCAGTGGCCGGTCGACGACTCCCTGCGGGTCGAACTCCTGGTCGATCTCGGCTTCAGCAAGGCGACGCCGGGGTTCCAGGCCGAAGGCCTGGTCTGGTCCCCGGACGGTGTCATCCTCAAGGCGGTCGAGCCCCGCAACCGCTCCGTCCCTCTGACGGTGGGACCCGGTGGGCGCATCGACCTTTACATCGAGGCGGCCGCCAACCCGGATGTCACCTCCGGCTTCACCTTCGTCGCCACCGATAAGGGCGACCCCGCCACGGCCGGAGCCACCCCGATCTACCGGCTTCGGCAGGTGGACGTGGTGCTCAAGGACCAGACCGTGTGGGAGCTCCTGCAGGATTTCTGGACCCTGACCGGTCTCATGCGTGAGCTTCCCACGGGTCTCGCCCGGCGGGCGGAGATCCTACGGGCGCTGGAACGCAGCATCGACGTCGTGGACCCTGACGACGTCGCGGGCACGGCGTCCCGTGGACGCGCCGCGCTCGCCGAAGTGCTCGCCCGACCGGCGAACGCGAGCGCCCACCATCTGCACGCCGTGGGCCACGCCCACATCGACAGCGCCTGGCTCTGGCCGGTGCGGGAGACTGTGCGCAAGGTGGCACGCACCTTCTCCAATGTGCTGGCCCTGATCGAGGCGAACCCGGACTTCACCTTCGCCGCGTCATCCGCCCAGCAGTATGCCTGGCTCAAGGAGCACTACCCGGAGCTGTTCGCCAGGGTCAAGGCGCAGGTCGCGGCCGGCACGTTTGTGCCGGTGGGTGGGATGTGGGTGGAGTCGGACACCAACATGCCCGGTGGTGAGGCGCTGGCTCGCCAATTCGTCGCCGGGAAGCGTTTTTTCATGGAGGAATTCGGCGTCGAGCCGCTGGAGGTGTGGCTGCCCGACTCGTTCGGCTATTCGGCGGCGTTGCCGCAGATCGTGGCGGCGGCGGGGTCGCGGTGGTTCCTGACCCAAAAGACCTCCTGGAACGAGACCAACCTGATGCCGCACCACACCTTCCGGTGGGAAGGCATCGATGGCACCCAGATTTTCACCCACTTCCCTCCCGTCGACACGTATAACGCGGAGTTGTCGGGGGAGGAGCTGGCGCGAGCGGAGCACCAATATGCCGAGAAGGGGTCGGCCAACACGTCGCTCGTGCCATTCGGATGGGGGGACGGCGGCGGCGGACCGACCACGGAGATGATCGCCGCCGCCCGCCGAACCGAGTCGCTGGAAGGCTCGCCGACGGTGGAGCTGTCCAGCCCGCGACGCTTTTTCGAGGCGGCCGAGGCCGAGTACCCCGAGCCGCCGGTCTGGCTCGGCGAGTTGTACCTCGAGTTCCACCGGGGCACCTACACCTCCCAGGCTCGCACCAAACGCGGCAACCGCCGCAGCGAGCACCTGCTGCGCGAGGCCGAACTGTGGGCGGCCACGGCATCCGTGCGCTCGGGGGTCGCCTACCCCTACGATCTGCTCGAGCAGACCTGGCACACCGTGCTGCTGCAACAGTTCCACGACATCCTGCCCGGCTCCTCCATCGCCTGGGTGCACCAGGAAGCCGAACGCAACTACGCCGCCGTCGCCGACACCCTGACCGACCTGATCGAGACCACTGTGCGGCAGCTGTGCTCCACCGGCGACAGCACAGTTCTCCTGAACGCGGGCCCGTACGCCCTTGACGGCGTGGCGGGGCTGGCGGGCGCGGATGCCGCCCACCCCGATCCGGCGGCGCCGGCGGCTGACGTCACCCTGACCCGCACGGCGGCCGGCCTCGTCCTCGACAACGGACTCGTGGCCGTCACCATCGACGCCGACGGGCTCTTCAGCTCGGTGTGGGACGTGATCGCGCACCGCGAGCTGGTGCCGGCGGGTTCCCGGGGCAACCTGCTGCAGCTGCACCGGGACACCCCCACCCAGTGGGACGCCTGGGACATCGACGAACACTACAAACGCAACACCGTGGACCTGACCACGGCGGAGTCCGTCGAGGTGATCCTGGACACGCCCGACCGGGCCCGCGTGCGGGTGACCCGTGCCTTCGGGACCTCCCGCGTGGTCGAGGACATCACCCTGTCGGCGGGGTCGCCGGCGGTGGATCTGCACTTCGATCTGGACTGGCACGAACGGCAGAAGCTGCTCAAGCTGGCCTTCCCGCTCGACGTGAACGCCGACCGGGCCGCCTCGGAGATCCAGTTCGGCCACGTCTTCCGGGCCACGCACACCAACACCTCCTGGGATGCCGCCCGGTTCGAGACGGTGGCGCATCGGTGGGTGCACGCGGGCGAGCCCGGCTACGGGGTGGCCGTGGCCAACGACTCCACCTACGGACATGACATCAGCCGGTCCCCGGACGGCGCCGGCCGGTCCGCGACCACGGTGCGGCTGTCGCTGCTGCGCGCGGCGGTGTTCCCCGACCCCGCCGCCGACCAGGGCCGGCATGAGCTGCGGGTCTCCCTGCGGGTGGGCTCCGGCATCCCCGAGGCCGTGGCCGAGGGCTACCGGCTGAACCTGCCGCTGCGCACCGTGACCGGGGTGGCCGACGCTGTCGTCGAGCCCCTGCTCCGGGTCGACAACCCGGCCGTGGTGATCGAGGCGGTCAAGCTCGCCGAAGACCGGAGCGGGGATGTGATCGTGCGGCTGTACGAGGCGCACGGCAATCGGTCGACGGCGCGGCTCATCCGGCATTTCGAGGCGACGGATGTGGTGGAGACCGACCTGCTCGAGCGCCCGCTGGCCGAGCCCCGCGTCGAGCTCGCCGCCGGGGCGCCGCTCCCGGTGGAGTCGCACGCCCTCACCCTCACCCTGCGCCCGTTCGAGATCGTCACGCTGCGCTTCATCCGCCGCCGGTAACTCGCGAAAGCGGCCACGTGGTCGTGTCGCGGGTGCGGAGGCAGCCACGTGCCCGCTCTCGCGGGGAGAGCGGACCTCGCGGAAGACCTCGCGAGTGCTGTTAGACCAGCAGCTGGTGCTTGGCCAGGTCGCGGTACAGCGGGGTGGAGAGCACCAGCTCGGAGTGGGTCCCGGTGCCGACGACCTCGCCGTGGTCCAGGACCACGATCTGGTCAGAGTCGACCACGGTGGAGAGCCGGTGCGCGATCACGATCAGGGTGCGGTCCACCGCCACGGCGTCGATGGCCTCGCGCATCAGCTGTTCGTTCATGCCGTCCAGGCTCGAGGTGGACTCGTCCAGCAGCAGGATCGGCGGGGCGGCGAGCAGCGCCCGGGCGATGGCGAGGCGCTGGCGTTCGCCGCCGGAGAGTTTGACGCCGTCTTCGCCGACCGCGGCACCGAGGCCGGCCGGGTCGCGGTCGAGCACCTCGCCGAGGTTCACGGCGTGCAGCACGGCCACGCACTGCTCGTCGGTGGCGTCCGGCGTGGCGAGGGTGAGGTTGTCGCGCAGCGAGCCGGCCAGCACGGGGGCGTCCTGCTCCACGTAGCCGATCTGACCGCGCAGGTCGGTGCGGTCCAGGCTGCGGATATCGAGGCCGCCGAGCCGCACCACGCCGGAGTCGGCGTCGTAGAACCGCTCGATCAGCGCGAGGATGGTGCTCTTGCCGGCACCGGACGGGCCCACCAGAGCGGTGCGCAGACCGCGGGGGGCACTGAACGAGACGCCGCGCAGCACCGGTGTCGGGGTGGCCGGGCCGACAGCAGGGGCCGTCGTGTCGGGGCCGGTGAACTCGGTGGTGGCGTCGGGGGTGCTGCCGTCCTCGGCGGCGAGGACCGCCTGGGCGACCGGGCCGGGGCGCACGGCAGCCAGCTGCTCGCCGGTGGCGGCATCCGTCGTGGCGAGCACGGTGGGGGCGTAGTGGAAGCGCACGTCCTCGAACGAGATCGCCGGCGCCTCCGGGTTGACCTTGGCGTTCGCGGCACCCACCACGATGGCCAGCGGCGCGATGTCGCGGTCGAACTGGTCTTCGCTGGGCAGGTCGATGATCTCCTGGATGCGGCCGAGGGCGCCGAGCGCCGAGTTGACCGAGGTGATCGCGCCGAAGAACTGGCCCAGCGGCATGATCATCATGAACAGGAACAGGATGAAGGACACCAGGTCGGCGATGGTGATGCTGCCGTCCGCCACCCGGAAGCCCCCGACGCCGAGCACCACGAGCAGCGACACCTGCAGCGCGATGCCAGCGATCGGCACGACCAGGGCCGAGACCTTGGCGACCTTGATGCCCATCTGCCAGGCACCCTCGGCGTCCTTTTCGACCACCGCGATCTCGCGGGCGGTGGCGTTGGCGGCGCGCACCGTGCGTACGGCGCTGATGGCCCGTTCAACGCTGGCGGCCAGGTCGCCGACCTTGGTCTGGGCGGCCAGGCTGGCGGTGCGGATGCGCCGGGACAGCAGCACCACGGTAACCACTGACACGGCGATCACGAGCACCGTCAGGCCCAGCAGCACCGGGTCGATGATGAGCATCGCGATGATGGCGCCGATGAAGGTGAGCGACCCGCCGATGGCCTCCACGGCGCCCTGGGTGAGCACGGCGCGGAGCAGGGTGGTGTCAGAGCTGACCCTGGAGACCAGGTCGCCGGTGCGGCGGGCGTCGAACTGGCTGATCGGCAGGTTCAGCATCCGCCCGATCAGGCGGCGGCGGCTGGAGAGCACCACGCCCTCGCCGGTGCGCTGCAGAAGGTAGTGCTGGTATCCGCTGATCAGGGCGGAGACCACGACGAGCGCGACGAGCCCCGTGACGATGTTGTCCAGCGGGTCGCCGGCCTCGACGAGGGTGATCACCTGGCTCACCAGCAGCGGCTGGGCCAGGCTCGCGGCGGCGCCGAGCACGCTGAGCACCACGACCACGCTGAGCACGGCCCGGTGTTCGGACAGGTAGGGCAGCAACTGGCTGAAGGAGGCCCGCGGCCCTTCGGTCGGGGCGCCGCGGCGGCCCATCCGGGAACGTGTCCTGGGTGCGGGGGTGTCGGACGCGGGGGTGCTGGTGCCGGGGGGTGTCGTACTCACCAGTCGAGCTTAACCGGCGCCCGCGCGGATGCGGGCCTCGCCGGGTGCAGGCTAGCCACGGCCGTACTTCTTGTGTACGGCCTGCCGGGAGACCTCGAGGGCCAGGGCGATCAGCTGCCAGGGCGCATTGGCGTTGCGTGCCCGCCGCACGGCCAGGGCCTCGGCGCGGTCGAGTTCGCCGCGCATCCGCTTGATTGCCCGCAGTGTCTCGATCGGGTCGCCTGAGCCGGCGTCGCCCACCAGTGTTCGTCCCGTGTCAGCCAACATGTGTCAACCGTAATTGACAGATCCCATTCGTGTCAACTCAAATTGACATCCGATTGCGCGAAAGCGGCCATGTGGCTACCTCAGCGAACTGAGACAGCCACATGACCGCTTTCGCGAGCTCTAGCGCGAGCGTGGGTCGAGCCGCGCGGGTCAGCGCTCGAGGTCGAGGTCGCGGGTCTCGCGGCTGAGGTAGAGCGCCACCAGGGTGATCAGGCCCATCACCGAAAGGTAGATGCCCACCCAGAACGGGCTGCCCTCGCCGAGGGTCCACAGCCACACGGCGATGAACGGGGCCACGGCCGCACCGAGGATCGAGCTCATGTTGTACGCGAACGCGGAGCCCGTGTAGCGCACGTGGGTGGGGAACAGCTCGGGCAGCAGCGCGCCCATCGGGCCGAACGTCATGCCCATCAGGGTGAAGCCGAGGATCAGGAAGATCATCACGCCGAGGAACCCGGCGCCCAGCAGTGGCACGAACAGGAACCCGAACACGACGATTCCCGCGGTCACCCAGAGCAGCGTGCGGCGGCGGCCGAACCTGTCCGCCCACGGCCCGGAGGCGAGGGTGAAGATGCCGAAGAACACGACGCCGCCGATCATCATCAGCACGAACGTGGTGTAGCTGTAGCCGAGGCCCGCCACCGGCGCATCCGTGGCGGCACGGCCGTAGCTGAGGCTGAACGTGGTCATCAGGTAGAACAGCACGTAGGTGGCCAGCATGATGAAGGTGCCCAGGATGAGTTCACGCCAGTTGGACTTGAACACCGCGGCGAGCGGCAGCTTGGCGACCTTCTTGGTGGTGACGATCTTGGTGAACGCGTCGCTCTCCACCAGGCGCAGACGCACCCAGAGGCCCACGATCACCATGACGGCGCTGAACAGGAACGGCACCCGCCATGCCCACTCGAGGAACGCATCCGACGGCCGGGTCGGGTCGTCGGAGGGGAGCAGCAGCGCGATGAGCAGGAACAGGCCGTTCGCGATGATGAAGCCGAGCGGGGCGCCGACCTGCGGGAAGGTGCCGTACCAGGCGCGCTTGCCCTTGGGGGCGTTCTCGGTGGCCACCAGGGCCGCGCCGCTCCACTCGCCGCCGAGGGCGAAGCCCTGGGCGAGGCGCAGGATCACCAGCATCGCCGGGGCGAGCCAGCCGACCATGGCGTAGGTGGGCAGCAGCCCGATCAGGAACGTGGCGATCCCCATCGTGAGCAGCGCTCCGACCAGGGTGGCCTTGCGGCCTTTCTTGTCGCCGAAGTGGCCG
The DNA here is from genome assembly GCF_035984795.1 of Cryobacterium sp. MP_3.1. Classification (NCBI taxonomy): domain Bacteria; kingdom Bacillati; phylum Actinomycetota; class Actinomycetes; order Micrococcales; family Microbacteriaceae; genus Cryobacterium; species Cryobacterium sp. MP_3.1. Next base: position 223,306 of record NZ_JAXCHV010000002.1, read on the forward strand.
AAGAACAGGGCGCCGAGCGGCCGGGCCACCATGGCGGCGCCGAACACCGCGAAGGAGGCGAGCAGGGCGGCGGTCTCGTTGCCGGACGGGAAGAACAGGTGCGGGAAGACCAGCACAGCGGCGGTGGCGTAGACGTAGAAGTCGTAGAACTCGATGGTGGTGCCGATGAGGCTGGCCAGGATGACGCGGCTGCGAGGATTCGTGGGCGCGGGGGCGACGGATGTGGCCGCCGCGGTGGATGCTGACATGAGTGTGGGCGCTCCGAATGAAGGAAATGGCGTGGCTGAGTCTGGGCGCGAGACGGCGGTCAGTCGTCTGGGGCGGACGGGTTGACGCTCAGAAAGACGGCGGCCGCTTGTGGCGGCCTGATTCACCCTACATTCGGGTGGTCGTGCTGGGCGAATCCGTTCCGGTCGTGGTGCCCGACCGGAGCGGCGAGACGCGGGGGAGGGCCACGGTGACGTGGGTGCCGGTGTGGCCGTCCGACTGCAGGTCGATGGTACCGCCGAGCCTGTCGACGAGTCCCTTGGTGAGGGGGAGCCCGAGCCCGGTGCCCGCCAGCAACTCGGCGCTCGCCGATCTGAAAAACCTGTCGAAGACCCGCTCGATGTCCTGCGGCGGGATGCCCACCCCGTTGTCGCTGACGGTGAGCAACATGCCGTCGGTGTCGGTCGTGCAGCCGACCCAGACCTGCCCGTGCGGAGGAGTGAACTTGACGGCGTTCGAGACCAGGTTCGTGAGCACCCGACGCAGGTCGGACGCCGAACTGCGCACATCGAACGGTCCGGCGCCGAACTCGGCGGTCAGGCTCACCCCGGCGGCGTGCGCCTGCGGGGCCTGCTCCTCGACACATTCGGCCACCAGTGCCGCCAGGTCAACGGCCTCGTCCTGGCCGGTGTCGGTGTGGGTGCTCATTTTGGAGAGGTCCAACAGGTCCTCCACCAGTTGCGCCAACCGATGCGAGTTGCGCACGATCACCCGGGTGAAGCGGGCCTGATCGGCGTCGAGAGTGGTGTCCTCGAGCTCCTCGGCAAAGCCCAGGATGCTCGTGATCGGGGTGCGCAGCTCGTGGCTGACCGACGAGACGAAGTCATCCTTCTGCCGGTTGAGCTCGCGCAGGGCCTGCACCACCTCCCGTTCCCGGCTGAGGACGTCGTCGCGCTGGGCCAGCTCGGCGGCCAGCAACAGCATCGAACTCGCGAAGGTGACCAGGAAGATTTGCACGTACGGTCCGCTCGTGCCGGTGGCGCCGCTCTGCGCGGCGCTGAAGTAGCCGATCCCGAGCGAGGTGAGCCCCGACGCGACCATTGCCGTGCCGCAGACTTCCCAGGCCACGATCCGGATCCCGAACCTGAAGGCCGCCCAGGTGAGTAGCGGCAGGATGAGGAAGGAGATCGGCAGTGACCGGCCCGGCCCGTACACCACTCCGAGCACCAGCATCATGGCGCCCACCTGGATGAGCAACTCCAGGCGACGCTCCGCCCGCGCCTGGCTACGGCGCACCAGGGCAAGAGGGACGAGCACAAAAACGGCGAACGCGTGCGAGGGGATGGCGGCAAGCAGCACCTGGCCGAACGAGGCGCCCTCGAACAGCGTCACCGTGCTCGCGGCGACGAGCCCGATCGCGACGGCGCCACACAGAACGGCGATGGTGAACCGCAGCACGTCCCGCACGGTGTCCAGGCGGGCCGGTTCGTCGCGGCGAGCGACGATGGCGCTGAACACCCAGGCCTCGAGGGCGTTGGCAAGACCGAAGCCGAGGGCAACCGGCAGGGGACGGCCGCCGCCGAGGTTCGCGGCCACGGTGACCACGGTGACCAGTATCGCCACCACGGCGCGTTCCCGGCCCCTGGCCACACACATCGCGAGCACGGCGGCGGCCGCGGCGGGCCACCACTGGGCGACACCGGTCGGCGAGGGCGGCGCCGCGAGGGAGGCCCTGCCGAGGCCATAGGCCACCAACAGAAGCACGAGGATGGCCGCGTAACGCCAGCGGCGCGGCGCGGCCCACAGCGACACGACAAGATTGTTCACTCGCGTGGTGCCTTCCCCGTGAAGCCGACCGCGGCGCGATTGGATATTGTCAACTTAGTGTGTCGTGTGCCCAGTGCGGGTGACACGCGCTGAAGATAGACCGCCGAACCAGGGGACACGCCGTATGTCACGCATTTTGATCGTCGAGGACGACGAAGACGTCAGGGCCCTGATCGGCCACAAACTGCGCCGGGCCGGGCACGAGGTGTCCGAGGCTGGCGACGGTGAGGAGGGCCTCGCGGCCGCCCGCGCCGGCTCGCCCGACCTGATCGTGCTGGACTGGATGATGCCCAAGCTCACGGGCATCGAGGTGTGCGCGCAGGTGCGGGCCGACACCGCGGTGACCCAGCCGCGCATCCTGTTGCTCACCGCCAAGTCGCAGGACAGCGACATCGCGCTGGCCCTGGCGACGGGCGCGGATGGCTACCTGATCAAGCCGTTCCGCGCCAACGACCTGCTCGAACGGGTCACCGCGCTCCTCGAATCCCGCTAGGGCCTAACGCTCGCGGAGGGCCTTGAGCACCAGGGCCGTGGCCAGCGCCGCGGTGGCGGCCTCCTCGCCCTTGTCCTCCTTCGAGCCGGGCAGTCCGGCCCGGTCCAGGCCCTGCTGCTCGTCGTCGAGGGTGAGCACGCCGAAGCCCACCGGCTTGCCGGTGTCCAGCGCCACCCGGGTGAGGCCGTCCGTTGCCGCCGCCGACACGTACTCGAAGTGCGGGGTGCCGCCGCGGATGATGACCCCCAGTGCCACCACAGCGTCGGCGCCGTTCTCCAGCGCCACCTTGCTCGCCACGGGCAGCTCGAAGCTGCCGGGCACCCGCACGAGCGAGAACGTCGCCCCGGATGCCTCGAGCACCCGGGTGGCTCCGGCGATGAGACCGTCGGTGATCACGTCGTGCCAGCGGCCGGCGACGATCACCACCTCCAGTCCGGTGCCGTCGACGTCGATGGCGGGGGATCCTGCTCCACTCATAGTGCGAGTCCTTTCACGATCTGGTGTGCTGAGATTTCGTGACCCATCCGGTCACGCTTGGCGGCGAGGTAGTCCTCGTTGTGGCTGCCAACGCCCACGACCAGCGGCACCCGTTCGGTGACTGTCACGCCGTAGGCCTGCAGCTGGCGCACCTTCTCCGGGTTGTTGGTGAGCAGCCGCACCGAGCCCAGGCCCAGTTCGTCGAGGATGGCGGTGGCCGCGCCGTAGTCGCGGGAATCGGCCGGCAGGCCCAGCGCGAGGTTCGCGTCGAGGGTGTCCAGGCCGTCCTCCTGCAGCTTGTATGCGCGCAGCTTGTTGATCAGGCCGATGCCGCGACCCTCCTGGCCGCGGAGGTACACCACCACGCCGCCCTCGCGTTCGATGGTGTCCAGCGCGGCCTGCAGCTGCGGCCCGCACTCGCATTTGAGCGAGCCGAAGGCCTCGCCGGTGAGGCATTCGGAGTGCACCCGCACGAGGGCTCCGTCCTGCGGGCTGCCCGAGACGATGGCGACATGGTCGGCCCCGGTCATCCGGTCGCGGTACGCGCGAATCTGGAACGAGCCGTGTTCGGTGGGCACCGTGGTCTCCACCTCGAAGTCCACCCGCGGCGATTCGCGGATCGGGCTGACCGAGGCGAGGTCGTCGTCGCAGTGGAACTCCTGCAGGTGCGCGATGAGGTCGGCGATGGTGATCACCGGCAAGCCCTCCCGCTCCCCGAGGAGGAGCAGTCCGGGCAGGCGCATCATCTCGCCGTCTTCTGCGACGATCTCGGCGATCCCGGCGACGGGAGTGAGCCCGGCCAGCTTCATCAGGTCGACCGCGGCTTCGGTGTGGCCGTCGCGTTCCCGCACTCCGCCGTCCATGGCCCGCAACGGCAGGATGTGGCCGGGCCGGTTCAGGCTGGCCGGCGTCGAGCTGGGTTCGGCGAGCACCCGCAGGGTGTGCGCCCGGTCGGCCGCGCTGATGCCGGTGCTCAACCGGTCGGCAGCGTCGACGGTGACGGTGTAGTTGGTGCCGCGCGGGTCCTCGTTGTTGAGCACCATGACGGGCAGGTCGAGGGTGTCGGCGATGTCGTTGGTCATCGGCGCGCAGATGAAGCCGCTCGAGTGCCGCACGGTCCAGGCGATCCACTCCTGGGTGGCCAGTTGGGCGGAGATGATCACGTCGCCCTCGTTCTCGCGGCCCTCGTCGTCGGCGACGATGACGGGCTTGCCGAGCCGGAGTGCCGCCAGTGCGGTGGGGATGTCGGCGAGGCTCATGGGGTGCTCCTTAGAACTGCGGATGGTGCGGATGTTTCGGTCGAGGGGGCTGCGGCGCTCGCCGCGAGGGCGAGCATCCGTTGCACGTGCCGGGCGAGGATGTCGGTCTCCAGGTTGACCCTGTCGCCCACCGTCAGGCCGCCCAGAGTGGTGGCGGCGAGGGTCTCGGGGATCAGCGACACCTCGAACCACTGGTCGGGCTGGGCGGCGGCGGAGATGCTGCTCACCGTGAGGGAGACCCCGTCGATGGCGATGGAGCCCTTGTCCACCACCAGCGGCGCCAACGCCGGATCGAGGCTGAACCGCACGACCCGCCAGGCATCGCCGGGCACGACGGCCAGCACCGTGCCGGTGCCGTCGATGTGGCCCTGCACAATGTGGCCGCCGAGCCGGCCGCCCACCAGAGCGGCGCGTTCGAGGTTCACCGGGGTGCCCGCGGTGACGCCGGCGAGGGTGGACATCGACAGGGTCTGCGCCATCACGTCGGCGGTGAAGGTCGAATCGGTCTGCTCCACCACGGTGAGGCAGACACCGCTCACCGAGATGGAGTCGCCGTGCCCGGCGCCGTCGACCGCGAGCGGGCCGCGGATGGTGAGGCGGGCAGCATCCTTCGTTCGCTCGATGCGCTCGACGGTGCCGAGCTCCTCAATGATTCCGGTGAACATGGTGGTCCTTCAGCTCGTCTGTGTGTCGGGGCGTGTGCCGGGGTGTGCCGCGGCGGCCCGGGTGGTCTGGTCGGTGGGGCTGGTCTCGGCGGTAGTGGCATCGGTGTCGGCCGGCCGGGCGACCAGCAGCAGGTCCTCGCCGAGGTGCTGCAGCTCTCCGATCCGCAGCCGGCGCTGGGCGTCGATGCCGGTGACGCCGATGTCGCCCAGGGCCAGCCTGTCGCCGCCGAGCAGGGTGGGCGCCAGGTAGACGAGGTACTCGTCGACCAGGCCGGCCCGTACGAAGGCGCTGGCCAGGGCGGGGCCGCCCTCCACGAAGACCCGGCGGATGCCGCGCTCGTGCAGCTCGGCCAGCAGCGCGGCGACGTCGTGCCCGGCCAGGAACCACGGGGTGAGCGGGTGCCGGTGCACGGCGGCGTCGGCCGGCACCGGGCGGCGCCCCACCACCACGGGCCGCGGCTGATGCGGCAGCAGGGTGCCGTCGGCGGCGCGGGCGGTAAGCGACGGGTCGTCGGCCAGGGCGGTGCCGGTGCCCACCAGGATCGCGTCCGCGCGGGCGCGGCGCTCGTGCACGTCCCGCCGGGCGGCCGGGCCGGTGATCCACTGGCTGGTGCCGTCGGCGGCGGCGGCGCGGCCATCCAGGCTCGACGCCCACTTCACGGTCACGAACGGGCGGCCCAGGCGCGCAGAGACCAGCCAGTCGGCCAGGAAGGCCGCCACCTCGTCGGCGAGCAGGCCGCCGGTCACGTCGATGCCGGCCGCGCGCAGCCGGTCGCCGCCGCCCGACGAGTGCGGTCCGGGGTCGGCGACGGCGTAGACCACCCGGCCGATGCCGGCGTCGATGAGGGCCAGTGCGCACGGCCCGGTGCGACCGGTGTGGTTGCAGGGTTCGAGGGTGACCACGGCGGTGGCGCCGCGGGCATCGGCCGGGTCGAGCCGGGCGAGTGCATCCACCTCGGCGTGGCAGGTGCCTGCGCCGCGGTGCCAGCCCTCGGCGATGATCTCGCCGGCCGGGCTGAGGATCACGCAGCCGACCCGGGGGTTGACCCCCTCGGCCGGGCCGTTGCCGGCCAGCTGCAGGGCTCGGCGCATCGTGCGCTCGAGCGTGTGCTGCTGGTGCATTCCCTGTCCCGTCGTTTGGGCGCTCCGGGAGGGGATTTCGCGTACGCGAAAACCGTCGACGGTCCACAACGAACCATCGACTCGTGCGCCTCCCATCCGGACTTTAACCGTCGGTGCTGGAGTTTCACCAGCTCAACCGGAACCCGAAAAGCAGGTTCCAGCTCGCGGACTTTCACCGCCGGTTCGGATTCTCACCGACCCCGGAGCACGTATCTACTGTCAGTTATATCTCAACGCGTACCGGTCCGGCGTATTCCCGGCGTAACCCGGCGACCTCCGCCGCTGGGTCAGGCGTTGGCGACCAGGGCCCGGGCGGTGCTCTCGTCCACGAACAAATCGGTGATCAGGTCGGCTTTCAACGCGCCGCGGAGGCTGGCAAGCTTGGCCGTTCCCGACACGACGCAGAGCCGTCGTGGGGTCTGCCTGAGTACCGTGAAGTCCGGGCCGGTGCCTCGGGCGTTCAGCTGGATGCCGTCGGTGGACCCGTCGGCCCGGTAGAAGATGGTGGCCACATCGCCCACTACCTCCGAGCGGCTGAGCGAGGCGTAGTCCGCCTCCTCGAGGTAGCCGCCGGCGTAGACGTGGCTGGGTACCTCGGAGAACGGCGAGCCGAGGCCGAACAGGGCCACGTCCATCCGGGACTGCATCTCGAGCAGCCGGCTCACGCTGCGTTCGCGCCAGAGGGCCTGCTTGGTGGCCGGGTTGTCGAAGAACGCCGGCACCGGGAATTGGTGGACGTGTGCGCCGAACGCGTAGCCGAACCGGCCGAGGATCTCGCTGGCGTAGCTGAGGCCGGTGGTGCGCATATTGCCGGCGCCGTTGAGCTGGATGATCTGCGACCCGTGGGTCTGCTTGGGTGTCACGTGACGGCTGATGGCGTTCATCGTGGACCCCCAGGCGATGCCCATCACCATGTTCGAGTCGAAGAACTGACCGAGAATCCGTGCAACCGAGAGGGCCACCCGCTCCAATCTGTCCACATCCGTGGCGTGATCGGGCACCGGAACGACGTGCGCGGTGATGTGGAAGCGCTCCTGGATGAGCAGTTCGAGGCGGCTCGGTGCGTCCAGCGGGGAGCGGATCTGGATGTCGACGAGGCCGGTCGCGCGGGCGTGACTGAGCAGGCGGGACACCGAGGAGCGGGAGGTGTGCAGCTCGTGGGCGATGGCATCCATGGTCAGGTCCTGCATGTAATACAGGTGCGCGGCCGTGAGGGCATCCCGCACCCGATCGGACTGCGCTGACTCGTCGACGAGGCTCACAGCCCCTCCTTGCACGTTTGTTCACCCGGCTTGACCGGATGTGATTGATCTACTCAAGCTTGATTAATCCATATGGAGGGCCCCCGCGCAAACCCGGCTGGGCCGTCCGCACCAATTCAGCCGAACAGCACAGGGTCATCCATCGGCCGAAGAACGAACAAAGGTAGTGAACAGTGCAGTCCATCCCCGTTTCCTCGCCCGCTGATTCCGCCCGATCCGCACTGGCCGCGCGTCCGTCGGCGAAGGTCCTCATCATCGGGGCCGGCATCAACGGCATCGCCACGTTCCGCGACCTGGCGCTGCAGGGCGTCGACGTCACCATCGTCGACAAGGGGGACTTCGTGTCCGGCGCCTCCGCGGCGTCCTCGCACATGATCCACGGCGGCATCCGTTACCTGGAGAACGGCGAATTCAGGCTCGTGAAGGAGTCGGTCACCGAGCGCAACGGGCTGCTCAAGATCGCCCCGCATTACGTCAAGCCGCTGAAGACCACGGTGCCGATGTTCTCCGCCCTGTCCGGGGTGCTCGCCGCGCCGCTGCGCTTCCTCACCCACAAGCAGGGCAAGGCGCAGGAGCGCGGCGCGCTGCTGATCAAGGTCGGCCTGGTGCTCTATGACTCCTTCTCCCGCGACGGCGGCTCGGTGCCCAAGCACGAGTTCCACGGCCGCAAGAAGTCGCTCGAACGCCTGCCGCGCCTGAACCCCGGCCTCAAGTACACCGCCACCTACTACGACGCGTCGATGCACGACCCGGAACGCCTCGCCCTTGACGTGCTCCGCGACGGTCTCGACACCGGCGCGCACGCCCGCGCCGCCAACTACATCGAAGCTGTGGGCATGGATGCCGACGGCGTGCGCCTGCGCAACACCGTCACCGGCGAGGAATTCAGCTTCGCCGCTGACGTTGTCGTGAACACCTCCGGCCCGTGGACCGACCTGACCAACTCGGCGCTCGGCCAGGCCAGCACCTACATGGGCGGCACCAAGGGCTCGCACATCGTGCTCGACCACCCCGAACTGCTCGCCGCGACCGGCGGCGGGGAGATCTTCTTCGAGAACAACGACGGCCGCATCGTGCTGATCTACCCGCTCGCCGGCCGGGTGCTCATCGGCACCACCGACCTCGAGCACGACATGAGCCAGCCGATCCGCACCACCGAAGACGAGATCGACTACTTCTTCGACCTGGTCAAGCACGTCTTCCCCGACATCGTGGTGGACCGCTCGCACATCGTGTTCAGGTTCTCCGGGGTGCGTCCGCTGCCCCGGCACGACGACGAGGCGCCCGGCTTCGTGTCGCGGGACTACCGCATCGAGTCCAGCCCGTTGGGAGCGCGCCCCGGCACCCTGCTCAGCCTGGTCGGCGGCAAGTGGACCACCTTCCGCGCCCTGGCCGAACACCTCAGCGGCGACATCCTCACCCTGCTCGGCGTTCCGCGCACGGTGTCCACCGAGGGCCTCGCCATCGGCGGCGGCAAGGGTTACCCGGCCACCCCGGCCGCTCACACCGTCTGGCTCGCCGCCAACGGCGACGAGGTCGGCCGCCCCCGCGCCCAGGCCCTGCTCACCCGGTACGGCACCCGGGCCGGCGCGATCATCGACTTCCTGACCGAAGCCCCGGATGCGCCGCTCTCGCACAATCCGCTCTACACCCGCCGGGAGATCGAGTACCTGGCGCGCGAGGAGTCGGTCACCCACCTGATCGACCTGCTGCTGCGCCGCACCAGCTTGGCCTTCGTCGGCGGGCTCACCGTGGCGCTGCTCGACGAGCTGGCCGGGGTGCTCGCACCCGTGCTGGGCTGGGATGCCGCCACCAGCGCCGACGAGGTGGCCCAGGCCAGCCGGGAGCTGCGTGAGGTGCACGGGGTCGACCTGGCCGCCACGGACGCGGTGAACGCTCTCTAGTTTTTCGAGGTGAGTTGCGGAGGACTTCTCCGCTCCTCACCGCTTGCTGCACGACGGTGTGCGCGGAACCTTCCGCGTGCGCTGAGAACACGAAAGGTCAATGTGGACAATCTCAGTGTGGTATTCCTCTCGGAGCTGGTGGGCACGGCCCTCCTGGTGCTCCTCGGCTGTGGCGTCGTCGCCAACGTCGCCCTCACGAAGACGAAGGGCTTCGGTGCCGGCTTTCTCATGGTCACCCTGGGGTGGGGCTTCGCGGTCTTCGCCGGTGTGATCGTCTCGTACAACTCCGGCGCGCACCTGAACCCGGCGGTGACGCTGGGCCTGGTGGCCTCTGGCGCGACCGAGTTCGGCTCCGGTGTGCCGGTGAACGTGCTGTCGGTGCTCGTGTACATCGCCGCCCAGATGCTCGGTGCGGTGCTCGGCGCTGTCGTGGTCTGGTTGGCGTACAAGCAGCACTTCGATCAGGAGCCCGACCCGGCGAACAAGCTCGGCGTGTTCGCCACCGGGCCGGCCATCCGTTCGTATGGCTGGAACCTGGTCACCGAGATCATCGGCACCTTCGTGCTGGTGCTGGTGATCATCGGCTTCAGTGACGGACGCCAGGGCGAAAACGGTGGCATGGCGGCGCTCGGTGCCCTGCCGGTGGCGTTCCTGGTGATTGTGATCGGCACCTCGCTGGGCGGGCCGACCGGCTACGCCATCAACCCGGCCCGTGACCTCGGCCCCCGCATCGCACACGCGCTGCTGCCGATCCCGGGCAAGCGCGGCTCCGACTGGGCCTACTCCTGGGTTCCCGTGGCCGGCCCGGTCATCGGCGGAGTGCTCGCCGGCTGGGCCTCGCTGGTGCTGCTGCCCATCCTCACCTGATCCTCCGGCATCCCGCCAGACCCTTTCCATCCCTCATCCCATTCCAACCACGTCCCGACACAGGAGTTCCGACATGAGTGACAAGTACATCTTCGCCATCGACCAGGGCACCACGAGCACCCGCGCCATCATCTTCGACCACGCCGGCTCGATCATCTCCACCGGCCAGCTCGAGCACGAACAGATCTTTCCCCGCGCCGGCTGGGTCGAGCACGACCCGATGGAGATCTGGGGCAACACCCGCCAGGTCATCGGCCAGGCCCTGTCCAAGGCCAACCTCACCCGGCACGACATCGAGGCCGTCGGCATCACCAACCAGCGCGAGACCGCCGTGGTCTGGGACCGCACCACCGGCCTTCCGGTCTACAACGCCATCGTCTGGCAGGACACCCGCACCCAGCCCATCGTCGACCGTCTCGCCGCGGATGGTGGCGGTGACAGGTTCAAGGCCACCGTGGGCCTGCCGCTGGCGACCTACTTCTCCGGCACCAAGATCGTCTGGATCCTGGAGAACGTGGAGGGCGCCCGTGAGAAGGCCGAGCGCGGCGACCTGATGTTCGGCACCACCGACTCCTGGGTGCTCTGGAACCTCACCGGCGGCCTGGAGGGCGGCGTGCACGCCACCGACGTCACCAACGCCAGCCGCACCCTGTTCATGAACCTCGAGACCCTCGAATGGGACGACGAAATCCTGGCTGCCTTTGGCGTTCCGCGCTCGATGATGCCCGAGATCCGCTCCTCCAGCGAGGTCTACGGCACGGTCAACGAGCACAGCCTGCTGCGCGAGGTGCCCATCGCGGGCATCCTCGGTGACCAGCAGGCCGCCACGTTCGGCCAGGCCGCCTTCGACCAGGGTGAGGCGAAGAACACCTACGGCACCGGTAACTTCCTGATCTTCAACACCGGCACCGACATCATCCACTCCAAGAACGGCCTGCTCACCACCCTGGGCTACAAGCTCGGCGACGCCGAACCGCACTATGCGCTGGAGGGGTCGATAGCCGTCACCGGGTCGCTCATCCAGTGGCTGCGCGACAACCTCGGGCTGATCAATTCGGCGAGCGAGATCGAGACCCTGGCCGCCACCGTGGACGACAACGGCGGCGCCTACTTCGTGCCGGCGTTCAGCGGCCTGTTCGCGCCGTACTGGCGCGCGGATGCCCGCGGCGCCCTGGTGGGACTGACCCGGTTCGTAAACAAGGGCCACATCGCCCGGGCGGCGCTGGAGGCCATCGCGTTCCAGACCCGTGAGGTCATCGACGCGGTCAACGCGGACTCCGGGGTGCCGCTGACCGAGCTCAAGGTCGACGGCGGCGCCACCGGCAACAACCTGCTGCTGCAGTTCCAGGCCGACATCCTCGGCGTGCCCGTGGTGCGCCCGGTCGTGGCCGAGACCACCGCGCTCGGCGCCGCGTACGCGGCCGGCCTGGCCGTGGGCTTCTGGAGCGGCCTGGGCGAACTGCGAGCTAACTGGCAGGAAGACGCCCGCTGGGAGCCCGACATGGAGGACGCCGAGCGCGAGCGCCTGCTGCGCAACTGGAAGAAGGCCGTCACCAAGACCCTCGACTGGGTCGACGAAGACGTCCTCTAGGCGACCGCCGCATCCGCCGCTCTTCCGAGCTGTGCGGGTGCGGCGCCGTTATGCGGGTGGCGCGCCACCCGCATAACGGCGCCTGCCCCGCATATCGCGGCGACCCGGCTAGCGCGGCGCGAGGAGCTGCGGCAGGGCGTCGAGGGTGGTGAGGCGGATGACGCCCAGCCGGCGGGCCTCGGCGAGGTCGTCCTCTGGCGGGGGAGGGCCGGCCGTGCCGACCCTGTCCAACCACACGCCGGTCAGCCCGGCGGCGGCGGCGCCGATGGCATCGGTGCGCAGCCGGTCGCCCACGTGCACGGAAGCGTCAGGAGCGGCTCCGAACAGGGCGCAGGCGTGCAGGAAGATCTCCGGCCGGGGTTTGCTCAGGCCGAACTCGGCCGAGGCCACCACGTGCTCCACCCGGGCGTCCAGGCCCGTGTCGGCCAGCTTGACGCTCTGGTAGGCGAGCTCCCCGTTGGTGATCAGGCCGAAGCCCACCCCGGGGATGCGCCGGGCCAGCTCGTCCAGGCAGGGCAGCGCGTCCTCGTGCAACCGCCAGTGCGCCCGGTAGTGCACGAAGTAGTCCTCGAACCAGGCACCGGCCTCCGCGTCGGTCAGAGTCACGCCGTGTGCGGCCGCGAAGTCGCGGGCCCTGGCGCTCCGCTGCCCGGCGAAGTCCAGATCGCCGGCGAGGTAGGCGTGATAGTGCTGCTCATCGAGCGCGTTCCAGAGCGCCACGACGGTGTGCGGGTCGGCGGTCGCGCCCCGGCCGCCCTGCCCGGCGATGTGCCCGAGGATGCCGTCGGCCACGGCCGCCCGGTGCGCGAACAGGGTGTCGTCCAGGTCGAACAGCACCAGGGCGGGCACTGTCACGGCAGTCTCACCGGCCACAGGCGGCCCAGAGCGGGCCCGGCGCCCGTCACGCGCCCACGACCTCGGCCGGCCAGCCCGCGGGCGGTGTGCGGTCGTCGGCGGCGCGAAGCGCACCCTTCCACGACGGCGGATGCGTCCCGTCGCGGTACGCGACTCCGGCGGGTCCCTGTCCGGTGTAGCGGAACCCGGCCTTCCGGGCGGTCCGGGCCGACGCGAGATTGCCGGCGACGCACTCCCAGTGCACGCTGTCGCAGAGGCCGGTGCTGAAGCCCCAGTCCAGCACCAACCGTTGGGCCTCCACCATCAGGCCCCGGCCACGGTGGGCGGCGCCCACCCAGAATCCGATCGAACCGGCACGCGCCGCCGCATCCCCGGCCGGCACGCTCAGGCTGATCACGCCGAGAAGCTCCGGTGCCGCAGAATCGCGCACCGCCCAGGTGCATTCCTGGTCGTTCGCCCAGGCCGACGGCACGTACCCGGTGATGAAACCCGTCGCGTCCTCGAGCCGGTACGGCCAGGGCAGGCGGGCCAGATACTGCGGCATCACCGGGTCCTGGCAGTACTCGAACACCCGCTGGGCGTCGTCCGGGCGCGGTTGGTCCAGCCGCAGCAACGGCGAGGACAGCTCGACGGGGTGCATCAGCGCCGCGCCAGGAAACCCATCCGGTCGAACGCGGTCGCCAGGGTGACATCGGCTACCGCGGCAGCCCGGTCGGCGTTGGCGGCGAGGATCCGGTCGAGTTCGGCCGGGTCGTCGAGCAGCTCGAGCACCCGCCCCCGAATCCCTCCGAAGGTCTCGGTGACCACCTCGGCCAGGCCCTTCTTGAAGTCGCCGTAACCGCGACCCGCATACTCGTCCTCGAGCGACTGGATGGAGCGCTCCGCCATCACGGAGTAGATCGTGAGCAGGTTGGCCACCCCGGGCTTGTTCTCCCGGTCGAAAACCACACCGCCCTCGGCGTCGGTCACGGCACGCATGATTTTCTTGGCCGTCACCGACGGCTCGTCGAGCATCCAGATCACGCCGGCGTGCGACTCGGCTGACTTCGACATCTTCGCGGTCGGGTTCTGCAGGTCGTAGATCTTCGCGGTGTCGCGGATGATGCTGGCCGTCGGCACCGTGAAGGTGTCGCCGAAGCGGGAGTTGAACCGGGCGGCCAGGTCGCGGGTGAGCTCGACGTGCTGGCGCTGGTCCTCACCCACCGGCACGATCTCGGTCTGGAACAGCAGGATGTCCGCGGCCATCAGCACCGGGTAGGCGAACAGGCCCACCGTGGTGGCGTCGGCGCCCTGCTTGATCGACTTGTCCTTGAACTGGGTCATCCGGCTGGCCTCGCCGAAGCCGGTGAGGGTGTTCAGCGCCCAGGCCAGCTGCGCGTGCGCGGCCACGTGCGACTGCACGTACAGCGTCGACGCGGACGGGTCGATTCCCGCCGCGATGTACTGCGCGGCCGTGGCGCGGGTGTTCTCCCGCAGCTTGGCCGGGTCCTGCGCCACGGTGATGGCGTGCAGGTCCACGATCGAGAAGAACGCGTCGTGGGTCTGCTGCAACTTCTTCCAGTTCAGCAGCGCACCGATGTAGTTGCCGATCTGCAGCGAGTCTGCGGAGGGCTGCATGCCGGAGTAGAGGCGGGTCTTGGTCATGAGGGGGTGTCTTTCGTCAAAAGTGAGGCCGCGCGAGCGGCGAAAAAGAGGATCAGATGGCGTAGTCGACGACCACGGGGGCGTGGTCGGACCAGCGCTGGTCGTAGGCATCCGCCCGGTCGACGGTGTAGTTGACGACGGATGCCGCCAGCGCGGGCGTCGCGAGCTGGTAGTCGATGCGCCAGCCGGTGTCGTTGTCGAACGCCTGGCCGCGCCAGGACCACCAGGTGAACGGCCCGTCCATCTCGCCGGCTGCCTTGCGGCCCACGTCGACCCAGCCCAGGCCCGCTCCGTTGTTGTAGTCGGCCTCGTCCTCGGCGCCGAGAATACGGTCGAAGTATGCGCGCTCCTCGGGCAGGAAGCCGGCCCGCTTGACGTTGCCCTTCCAGTTCTTGATGTCGAACTTGCGGTGCCCAACATTGAGGTCGCCGAGCACGACGACCCTCTCGCTGTGCGCGGCCAGTTCGGGCAGCCGGGTGAGCATGGAGTCGAGGAAGGTGAACTTTTCCACCTGCTTGGGGGTGTCCACCTCTCCGGAGTGCACGTAGGTACTCACCACGGTGACGATGGTGCCGTTGACCTCGTAGTCGGCCTCGAGCCAGCGGCCGGCGCTGTCGAAGTCGGGGTGGCCCAGTTCGACCCGGTGGATCGAGGCGGTCTTTCGGCTGGCGATGGCCACGCCGGCGCGGCCCTTGGCGGTGGCGGGGTCGTGCAGGATGTTCCAGTCCGGGCCGAGCAGACCCTCGATGTCTTCGGTCGAGGCGCGCACCTCCTGGATCGCGAGGATGTCGACGTCGCGGGTGGCGAGCCAGTCGCCCATGCCCTTGCGGAACGCGGCACGGATGCCGTTGGTGTTGATGCTGGCGATGCGCAAGGGGCGGGTGGTTTCGGATGCGGGAGAAGACGGCATGCGCCGATTCTACCGAGTGCCACCGACCCGGGCCGGGGCGGTTACCGTTCCGCGGGCTCGCTGACGCCGTATTTCTCGGCCCGCTGCTTGGCCTTTCGCAGCCGTCGGTTGCTGCCGGGCCGCTGCAACCAGGATGCGCTCTCCCGCGCCAGCCTGGCCTGCCGCAGCTCCACGGTGGCAGCAAGACGCAGCGCCTCCGCTTCCTTCTGGTCGGTCAGCTTCTTGGCCTCGTCGGCGCTCAGAGTGGAGGGCGGGATGCCGGCGTCCTGCATGCCGACGGCGATCCAGGCCGCGGAGATCAGGGTGACCGTGGAGGTGAGGTTGAACCAGATCAGCAGACCGATGATCACCGCGAAGCCGGCCAGCAGCGGGTTTCGGGCCGCGCCGCCGAGCAGGGCGGCGCCGAGTACCTTGAGCACACCCAGCACCACCGCGCCGAGCAGCGAGCCGACGAGCAGGTTCCGGAGCGGGATGCGCACCCTGGAGAGCACCCTGAACAGGGCGGCGAGGGTGATGGTGTCGATGATCAGCACGATCAGCAGGGCCACGGCCTGGCTCGACGCGACGAACCAGAACGAGTCAGTGCCCTGGCCGAGCAGGCCGAGGAACCCGCGGAGCAGTTCGGTGCTGATGATAGAGATGACGGCCGACACGACGAGGGCGAGGCCGAAGGCCAGTCCGAGGCCGAGTTCGCGCAGCTTGACCAGCACGAAGAAGGTGGTCTCCTGGCCCATCCCGAAGATGCCGCGCACGGCCTGGGAGGTGGTGCTCAACCAGCCCAGGGTCGTCGCGAGCAGGCCGATGAGGGCGATGGCACTGCTCCAGGTGAGCGCGCCGGTGTCGCCGAGGGACTTGGGGTCAATCACCCCTTCCTTGCCGATCAGGCCGGGAACGGACTGGTTGATGATCACGAACAACTGATCCATCAGGTCGGGGTTGCTGGCCAGCCAGATCCCGGCGACGGAGAAGACCAGCCAGAGCGCGGCGAAGATCGCGAAGATCGCCTGGTAGGCCATGCCAGCGGCCAGCACCGGCCCGCGGCTCTGGTTGAAATGGGTGAACACCCGCACGGGGCGGGTGTTCATGATGCGCGTGACGATGTCGCCGATCTTCATCGCTCCAGCCTAGCCAGCGCGCGCGGCCGCCCAGGGCGGTTAACGACGGACGGCGGCCCGTAGGCCGCCGTTCGTTAGGAGTCCGTAAGAGTTACGGCTTGCCGCGCATGATGGCCTGTTTGACCTCGGCGATGGCCTGGGTCACCTGGATGCCGCGCGGGCAGGCCTCGGTGCAGTTGAAGGTCGTGCGGCAACGCCAGACGCCTTCCCTGTCGTTGAGGATGTCCAGGCGCACGGCGGCGTTCTCGTCGCGGGAGTCGAAGATGAATCTGTGTGCGTTCACGATCGCGGCGGGCCCGAAGTACTGTCCGTCGGTCCAGAACACCGGGCAGCTCGACGTGCACGCGGCACAGAGGATGCACTTGGTGGTGTCGTCGAAGCGCTCGCGCTGAGCGACGGTCTGGATGCGCTCCTTGCCGTCCTTGGGCGTGTTCTGTGCCATCAGGAACGGCTGCACCTCGCGGAAGGACGCGAAGAACGGCTCCATGTCCACGATCAGGTCCTTCTCCAGCGGCAGGCCCTTGATGGCCTCGACCGTCACCGGCTTGGTGATGTCGAGGTCCTTGATCAGGGTCTTGCAGGCCAAACGGTTCCGCCCGTTGATCCGCATCGCGTCGGACCCGCAGATGCCGTGCGCGCAGGACCTGCGGAAGCTCAAGCTACCGTCCTGTTCCCACTTGATCTTGTGCAGGGCGTCCAGGATGCGGTCCGTCGCGTACATCTCGACGTCGTAGTTCTCCCAGTGCGGGTCTTCGTCGATTTCGGGGTTGAAGCGTCGCACCGACAGGGTGACCGTGAACGAGGCGATCTCGTCGGGAACCGCGGGGGGCGATTCGAGGGTGGGGGTGCTCACTAGTACTTCCTCTCCATCGGCTGGTAGCGCGTAATGGTCACGGGCTTCCAGTCGAGCGAAATATGGTCGGCAGCATCCGCGGACAGGGCGTCACCCGACAGGTAGGCCATGGTGTGCTGCAGGTAATTGACGTCGTCGCGCAGGGGGAAGTCGTCGCGCATGTGGCCGCCGCGGCTCTCCTTGCGGTTGCGGGCGGAGTACACGACGACCTCGGCCAGGTCGAGCAGGAAGCCCAGCTCCACGGCCTCGAGCAGGTCGGTGTTGAACCGGCGGCCCTTGTCCTGCACGCCGATGTTCTTGTAGCGCTCGCGCAGGGTGTGGATGGTCTCGGTGACCTCACGGAGGGACTCGTCGGTGCGGAACACCTGCGCCTTCTCGTCCATGATCTCCTGCAGCTCCCGACGGAGCACGGCGATGCGCTCGGTGCCGGTGGAGGTGCGGATGGTGGTCAGGAGTTCGCGCACGAACTTGGCTGGGTCCTCGGGCAGCGGCACGAACTCGGCGGTCTTGACGTACTCGACGGCGTTGTTGCCGGCGCGCTTGCCGAACACGTTGATGTCCAACAGCGAGTTGGTGCCGAGCCGGTTGGAGCCGTGCACCGAGACGCAGGCGCATTCGCCGGCGGCGTAGAGGCCGGGCACCACGGTGGTGTTGTCCCGCAGCACCTCCGCCTTGACGTTGGTGGGGATGCCGCCCATGGCGTAGTGCGCGGTGGGCATCACCGGCACCGGTTCGGTGACGGGGTCCACGCCGAGGTAGGTGCGGGCGAACTCGGTGATGTCGGGCAGCTTGGTCTCGAGCACCTCGGCACCCAGGTGGGTGCAGTCCAGGTACACGTAGTCCTTGTTGGGGCCGGCGCCGCGGCCCTCCGCGACCTCCTTGACCATGCAGCGGGCCACGATGTCACGCGGGGCGAGGTCCTTGATGGTGGGCGCGTAGCGCTCCATGAACCGCTCGCCGGAGGCGTTCCGCAGGATCGCGCCCTCACCGCGGGCACCCTCGGTGAGCAGGATGCCCAGGCCGGCCAGGCCGGTCGGGTGGAACTGGAAGAACTCCATGTCCTCCAGCGGCAGGCCCTTGCGCCAGATGATGCCCACACCGTCGCCGGTGAGGGTGTGCGCGTTGGACGTCGTCTTGTAGATCTTGCCGAAACCGCCGGTGGCGAAGATGAACGCCTTGCCGGAGAAGACGTGCAGCTCACCGGTGGACAGGTCGTAGGCGACCACGCCGGACGGCTGGTCGACGCCGTCGACGTTGGTCATGATCAGGTCGAGCACGTAGAACTCGTTGAAGAAGTTGATGCCGCGTTTGACGCAGTTCTGGTACAGGGTCTGCAGGATCATGTGGCCGGTGCGGTCGGCGGCGTAGCAGGCGCGGCGCACCGGGCTCTTACCGTGGTCGCGGGTGTGACCGCCGAAGCGGCGCTGGTCGATCTTTCCCTCAGGGGTGCGGTTGAACGGCAGGCCCATGTTCTCGAGGTCGATGACGGCGTCGATGGCTTCCCTGGCGAGGATCTCCGCGGCGTCCTGGTCGACGAGGTAGTCGCCGCCCTTGACGGTGTCGAAGGTGTGCCACTCCCAGTTGTCTTCCTCCACGTTCGCCAGCGCGGCAGCCATGCCGCCCTGCGCCGCGCCGGTGTGCGACCGGGTGGGGTAGAGCTTGGAGATCACGGCGGTGGATGCGTTCGGTCCGGCCTCGATGGCGGCTCGCATGCCCGCCCCGCCAGCCCCGATGATCACGATGTCGAACTGGTGGTAGTGCACCCCGTCGACGATGGTGGACTCGGGCATGTTGGTCACAGGTGCATCCGTCATGAAAGTTTTTGCAGCTCCTCGAGGGCCTAAACGGCCTGGCAGAAAGTGGGCAGAAGGTCGGCGGGCTGGCCGGCCGGGCAGGCGTCGAAGGTGAACACCACGAGCGTGCCGAGAACGATCAGGATGACCACGGCGGCGAGGATCGACGATTTGAGGATGCCGCGGCTGATGCGCGTCGTGGCGTAGTCGTTCACGAGGGTGCGCATGCCGTTGCCGCCGTGGATCAGGGCGAGCCAGAGCATCGCCACGTCCCACCACTGCCAGAACGGGTTGGACAGCTTGCCGGCGACGAAGGCGAAGTTCAGCGCGCTGACGCCCTCGCCCACCATCAGGTTCACGAAAAGGTGGCCGAAGATCAGCACGATCAGCACGACGCCGGAGACGCGCATGTAGATCCAGCCCCACTTCTCCCAGTTCACGCCGTTCTTGCGGGGGCTGCGGGAGTATGGGCTGCGGGGGGCGACGATTGTCGAGGTCATTTTCGGTCGCCTCCTAGTGGCTGAACACGTTGATCAGGTGGCGGGGCAGGAAGGCGATCATGGTGATCACCCAGAGCCCGATCACGACGTAGAAGAGCACCCGCTGGTGCTTCGCGTTCCAGAAGTCGATGGCGATGATGCGCAGGCCGTTGAAGGCGTGGAACACGATCGCGGCGACCAGGCCGGCTTCGCCCAGCCCCATGATGGGGGTCTGGTACTGGCTGATCACGGCGTTGTACGCCTCGGGGCTGACCCGCACGAGGGCGGTGTCGAGGATGTGCACGAGGAGGAAGAAGAAGATCGCCACCCCGGTGATCCGGTGCAGGACCCAGGACCACATGCCCTCACGGCCGCGGTAAAGCGTTCCGGCCGGACGACGCGAGGTCGTCTTCCGCTGAGCTGTCAGGGCCTCTGCCGAATTCTGTGGCATGACCAACCCTCCCTGGCTGAGTCGTGACCCCTGCTGAACGAGGTGTCATCGTTGAACAAACACGTATCGTCAGTCTATATCTTGACGGCGAGATAAGTCTGGTTAGGGGTGCCTAACCGGGTGGGCGGCCGCCGGTGACCAGAGGCTTTGTACCCGCATCAAGGCTAGTGCGGTCAGCGGCGTTGCGCGGCCGGAACCAGGGTTTCCGCACGCACGGCGAGGCTTTCATCGATGACCTGCGTGTAGAACCCGAACAGCGTGGCGCAGACGGTTTCCCAGCTGCGGCCGAGCACGGCCCGCCGGCCCGCCTCGCCCATCCGGTGCCGCAGCGGAGCATCGGTGACCAGCGCGGCCACGTGTCGGCGCAGGTCCCTGTCATCGTCCGGAGTGAACAGGAACCCGTCGGTGCCGTGCTCGATGAGATCGATCGGGCCACCGGCGCGCGGCGCCACCACGGGCAGTCCCGCGGCGTGCGCCTCTTGCAGGGTCTGTCCGAAGGTCTCCTCTGTACCGGCGTGCAGGAACACGTCGAAGCTGGCGTACGCCGCCGCGAGCTCGGCACCGGCGAGCCGGCCCAGCCAGGTCACCGGCATTCCCGCCAGAGCCTTGGCCACCAGGGGAGTGGACGGCCCGTCGCCGACCAGGGCGATGCTGATCCCGCGTAGGCCGCTGAGTGCCCGGAACCTTTCCACCTGCTTCTCCGGGGCGATCCGGCCGACGTACCCGATCACCACCTCGCCGTTGGGCGCCAGTCGCCGGCGCAACGCCGCCACCTCCGGGCCGTGCCGGGTGTTGGGGTGGTAGCTCTCCAGGTCCACGCCCCTGGTCCACCGGTCCAGGCGCTGCACGCCGATGCGGCGGAGGTCGCTCATCGACGCCGTGGACGGCACGAGGGTCAGGTCGGCGCCGTCGTGCACCCACTTCACGAACCGCCAGGCCAGCCCGGTCGCCTGGCCGAGGTGGTTGCGGCTGGCGTAACCGGCCACATCCGTCTGGAACACGGCAACGCTCGGCACGCCCAGGCGCCGGGCGGCCGCGATGCCCTGCGCGCCGAGGAGGAACGGTGACGCCGCGTGCAGCACGTCCGGCGCGAAGTCGGCCAGCAGCCCCAACACCCGCGGATTGGGCAGGCCGACGGGAAACTGCCGATAGGAGAGGGCGGGCACGGTGTGCACGGGAAAGCCGGCGTAACTCGGCGGGGCGCCGAACGGGGCGATCACCAGGGCCTCGTGGCCCTGGCGGCGCAGCTCGTCGAGCACCTTGCAGACGCTCGTGGTGACCCCGCTGATGGTGGGGAGGAAGCTTTCGCTGACGACGGCAACCCTCATGCCGCCACAGTAGACAGCCCGCACGTCTGTGCGGTGAACCCTGGATGAACGGGGCCGACGGACCGGTAGTCTGGCGCAATGTCCCACTCCAGCGATGCCCTCGCCCGCTTCTACAGTGTGATCCCTGCCGGCGGGATCGGATCCAGGCTCTGGCCGCTGTCCCGCGCCGACGCGCCCAAGTTCCTGCACGACCTCACCGGCAGCGGGCAGACGCTGCTGCGCGCCACCTGGGACCGGCTCGCACCGCTGTCCGGCGACCAGCGCATCATGGTCGTCACCGGGCGGGCGCACCGGGCCGCCGTCGAGGAGCAGCTGCCGGAGCTCGGGGACCTGAACGTGGTCCTGGAGAGCGAACCGCGGGACTCCTCGGCCGCGATCGGGCTGGCCGCCGCGATCCTCGAGCGCCGCGAACCCGGCGTGATCATCGGCTCCTTCGCAGCCGACCACGTCATCAAGGGCCCCGCGGCGTTCCGCCAGGCCGTCGTGGAGGCCATCGTCGCCGCCGACACCGGCCTGATCGTCACCATCGGCATCCAGCCCACCGAGCCGGCGATCGGTTTCGGTTACATCAAGACCGGCGCGGCCCTGTCCATCGACGGCGCCCCGAGCGCCCAGTCGGTCAATTCGTTCGTGGAGA
Source organism: Cryobacterium sp. MP_3.1 (assembly GCF_035984795.1). NCBI lineage: Bacteria > Bacillati > Actinomycetota > Actinomycetes > Micrococcales > Microbacteriaceae > Cryobacterium > Cryobacterium sp. MP_3.1. Next base: position 245,045 of record NZ_JAXCHV010000002.1, read on the forward strand.
AGCCCAGCCCGGCCACCGCCAAGCGCTACCTCTCCAGCGGACAGTACCTCTGGAACGCCGGCATGTTCATCGCCCGCGCCGACAGGCTGCTCGAGGAGATCGGCGCGAGCGAGCCCGAGCTGCTCGCCGGGCTGCTCGAACTCGCCGAGGCGTGGGACACCCCGCGCCGCGGCGCCGTCGTCGACCAGGTCTGGCCCAAGCTCAAGAAGATCGCCATCGACTACTCCGTGGCCGAGCCCGCCGCCGCGAAGGGCAAACTGGCCGTGATCCCCGGCCAGTTCGACTGGGACGACGTGGGAGACTTCGCGTCGATCGCCAAGATCCACGCCAACGGCCGCAAGCGCGACCTGGCGATCCTCGGTGAGGGCGCCCGGGTGCTGGCCGACTCCTCCAGCGGAATCGTCGTCAGCCACACCAAACGCATGATCGCTCTGATCGGCGTCGACGACATCGTCGTCGTGGACACCCCCGACGCCCTGCTGGTGACGACAAGCGCCAACGCCCAGAAGGTCAAGGCCGTCGTCGACGCGCTGCGGCTCTCGGGCAGCTCAGACGTCCTGTAGCTGCCGGCGGCCTCCGCCGCGAGAGTTTCTCAGGAATAGGCCCGGTAGATGACCATTTGTGTCGGCGCGATTTCGAGAATGTCGCGGCTTGATAACCATTTGGCTACAGTGTCGGTTTGCTCATCTGAGCAGGGCTCTTCTGGGTAACGTGTAGACCATATACCAGCCCGTGCGATCTCACGCCGGGCCTCATCTGGAGGTCAATCTTGACAATCACGACCCGCAAGGCAACGCTCGGCGGCCTTGCCTCACTCGGCGTTCTCGCTCTGCTCGCGGCGTGTGCGCCGGCCCCCACCGAGGACGGCAGCGGCGACGCTGCCACATCGGACTTCCTGCCCTGCATCGTCTCCGACTTCGGTGGCTTCGACGACAAGTCCTTCAACCAGTCCAGCTTCGAGGGCATCTCCCAGGCCTCCGAGGAGCTCGGCGTCGAGTTCAAGCAGGCCGAGTCCACCTCTGAGGACCAGTACACCGGCAACGTGACCAGCATGGTCGACCAGGGTTGCAACTTCATCCTCACCGTCGGTTTCGCCCTGGCCAACGCCACCCGCGACGCGGCCCAGGAGAACAGCGATGTGCAGTTCGCCCTCATCGACTCCACCCTCTCCAACGACGACTTCAGCCCGCTGACGCTCGAGAACGTGAAGCCGGTCGTCTACGACACCGCGCAGGCCGCATTCCTGGCCGGCTACCTGGCCGCAGGAACCACCAAGACCGGCACCGTCGGCACCTTCGGTGGCATGCAGTACCCGTCGGTCACCATCTTCATGGACGGCTTCGCCGACGGCATCGCCTACTACAACACCGAAAAGGGCACCGACGTCAAGCTCACCGGCTGGTCGAAGGAATCCCAGGAGGGCCTGTTCGCCGGTGGCTTCGATGACATCAGCGCCGGCAAGACCCTCAGCCAGGGCCTGATCGACGCCGGTGCGGACATCATCCTCCCGGTCGCCGGCCCGCTCTTCCAGGGCACCGCACAGGCCATCGCCGAGTCCGGCAAGGACGTCGCCATCGTCGGTGTCGACAGCGACCTGTTCGAGACCACGCCCGAGTTCGCCGCGCTGTACCTCACCTCCATCATGAAGTCGATGACGGATGCGACCGACGCGATCATCACCGACGCGGCAAACGGCGAATTCAGCTCCGACCCGTACATCGGAACCCTCGAGAACGAGGGTGTCGGCCTGGCCCCGCTGCACGACTGGGAGTCCAAGGTTGACCCCGCCCTGGTCACCGAGATCGACGACCTCAAGGCACAGATCATCAGCGGCGACATCGTCGTGACCAGCGACGCCACGCCCAAGTAACACCCCGTTTCACCCAGCACCACCGTGTAGCAGTACCGCCCCACAGGGCACCGGGGAGGCCAGCCATGCTGGCCTCCCCGTTTCGTTGCGTGGTGTCGCCGGGGCGTAGAGCCACGCCCGGCCGGCACCTCAATAGAATCGACACTATGAAGCTCGAACTTCGCGGCATTACGAAGAGATTCGGTGCCCTTGTTGCCAATGACGACATCAAACTCACCATCGAGGAGGGAGAGATCCACGCCCTGCTCGGCGAGAACGGGGCCGGTAAATCAACGTTGATGAACGTTCTCTACGGCCTGTACCGGGCCGAAGAGGGCGAGATCCTCCTCGATGACGTGCCGCAGCACTTCGCCGGACCCGGCGACGCGATGGCCGCCGGCATCGGCATGGTGCACCAGCACTTCATGCTGATCCCCGTGTTCACCGTGGCCGAGAACGTGATGCTCGGCCACGAACAGGTCAAGGCCGGCGGCAGGCTCGACCTCGCCGCCGCGCGCACCCGGGTGCGGGAGATCTCGGAGCGCTTCGGGTTCGACGTCGATCCCGACGCCCTCGTGGAGTCCCTGCCCGTCGGTGTGCAGCAGCGGGTGGAGATCATCAAGGCGCTCTCCCGCGACGCGAAGGTGCTCGTCTTCGACGAACCGACCGCCGTGCTCACCCCGCAGGAAACCGACGAGCTGATGAACATCATGCGCCAGCTCAAGGCCGCGGGCACCTCCATCGTCTTCATCACGCACAAGCTGCGGGAGGTGCGCGAGGTCGCCGACCGGATCACCGTCATCCGCCTGGGCAAGGTCGTCGGCACCGCCTCGCCGACCGCGAGCAACGAAGAACTCGCCACCCTGATGGTGGGCCGCGCCGTCGACCTGACCGTGGACAAGGCGCCCGCCACCCCCGGAGCCCCGGCGCTGGTGGTGACGAACCTCACCGTGATCGACCCTCTCGGCCAGATCCTCGTCAACGACGTCAGCTTCGACGTCAAGGCGGGCGAGATCCTCGCCATCGCCGGCGTGCAGGGCAACGGCCAGACCGAACTGACCGAGGCTCTGATGGGGCTGCAGCCCCGCGTCGTCGGCGAGATCAGCCTCGACGGCACGTCCCTTCGCGGCCACTCGGTTCGTCAGGTGCTCGACGCCGGGGTCGGCTTCGTACCGGAGGACCGCACCAGGGACGGCCTCGTCGGCGGGTTCACCATCGCCGAGAACCTGATGCTGGACCGCGCCAACAAGCTCCCGTTCGTCAAACGGTTCAACCTGCAGCTGTCCTACCTCGCCGACTTCGCCCGCACCAAGGTGACGGAGTTCGACGTGCGGTCCCAGGGCATCGAAACGCCCGTCGGCCGCCTGTCCGGCGGCAACCAGCAGAAGGTCGTGCTCGCCCGCGAACTCAGCCGTGACCTGCGGCTCTTCGTCGCGGCTCAGCCCACCCGCGGCCTCGATGTCGGCTCGATCGAATTTGTGCACGAACGCATCGTGGCGACCCGCGACGGCGGCACCCCGGTCATCGTGATCTCCACCGAACTCGACGAGGTCGCCGCCCTCGCCGACCGGATCATGGTGATGTACCGCGGCCGCATTGTCGGCATCGTCCCCGGCGACACCCCCCGATCCGTTCTGGGTCTCATGATGGCGGGCGAAACCCCCGCAGAAGGAGCCGCAGCATGAGCGCCGCTCAGCAGCCCACCTCGACCCCGGCACCGGCGAAGTCGCCGGAACCGGACGAATCCTCCCGCTGGCACAACGTCTTCCGGGAGATCACCACCGGCAACGCCATCATCTCGGTGTTGGCGGTGCTGCTGGCGCTGCTCGTGGGCGCCGTGATGATCGCGTTCACGAACGCGAACGTGCAGGAGAGCGCGGGGTACTTCTTCTCGAGGCCCGGCGACATGCTCTCCGCCGCCTGGGACGCGGTGTCCGGCGCCTATTCCGCGCTGTTCCAGGGTTCGGTGTACAACTTCCGTCGTCCAAGCTTCGCCGACGGCATCCGGCCGTTCACCGAGACCCTCACCTACGCCACCCCGCTGATCGCGGCCGGCCTCGGTGTCGCGCTCGGTTTCCGGGTGGGCCTGTTCAACATCGGCGGGCGCGGCCAGATGCTCATCGCCGCGACTCTGGGCGGCTGGGTGGCCTTCGCGGTTGACCTGCCCGCCGGCATCCACCTGATCGCCGCACTCGTCGCCGGCGTGCTGGGCGGGGCCCTGTGGGGCGGCCTGGTCGGCCTGCTCAAGGCCCGCACCGGCGCGCACGAGGTGATCACCACGATCATGCTCAACTACGTGGCGTTCTACCTGGTCAGCTTCCTGCTGCGCGACGGGTTCCTCAAGACCCCGGGGTCGAACAACCCCAAGAGTCCGGCCAGCAAGGAGACCGCGGTCTACTTCGACCTACTCGGCCCGGACTACAACTTGCACTTCGGCTTCATCCTGGTGATCGCCGCCACGGTGTTCACCTGGTGGCTGCTCGCCCGCTCCAACCTGGGCTTCAAGTTCCGCGCCGTCGGCGAGAACCCCAACGCCGCCAAGGTGGCCGGCATCAGCGTGCAGCGCATGTACGTCTACGCGATGCTGTTCTCCGGCGGTCTGGTCGGCCTGGCCGGCATCAACCAGGTGCTGGGCACCACCACCAGCGGCTTCGGTGCCGGCATCGACTCCGGGATCGGTTTCGACGCAATCACGGTGGCCCTGCTGGGCCGCTCCAAGCCGTGGGGCGTGTTCGCCGCGGGGATCCTGTTCGGCGCGTTCAAGGCCGGCAGCTTCTCGATGCAGGCCGCCGAGGGCGTGCCCATCGACATCGTGCTCGTTGTGCAGTCGCTCATCGTGCTCTTCATCGCCGCGCCGCCGCTGGTGCGCGCGATCTTCAGGCTCCCGGCGCCCGGAGCGCCCCGCCGCAGACCGGTTCCCAACGTTTCCCAGGAGGTGGCGGCGAAATGAGCACCATCGCTCCAGTGAACCAGCCCACCCAGCCCACCGGACCCGAGGAGGGTCCGGCGACTGCGGTCATCAAGAGCTGGAAGGTGCCGATCATCCTCGGCGTCTTCACGGTCCTCGGTTTCCTGCTGATGGTGGTCTTCGGCCGCACCGGCACCAGCACCATGGTGCTCTCCACCTCCAGCGACCTGATCCAGCTGCCCGACGTGCTGCTGCCCACCCTGCCGACCGGCATCGTGATCAGCATCCTGCTGGCCGCCATCACCGGGCTCAGCGCCTGGATGGTGCAGACCCGCCGCAAGGTTCCGCTCTGGCTGATCTCGGTTTTCGCCGTGCTGCTCCTGATCGGCTTCCTCACCTGGGCCTCCGCCGACGAACGCATCCCGGTGCCCGGCCTGTTGTTCGGCTCGCTGAGCCTGGCCGTCCCGCTGATCTTCGGCGCCCTCGGCGGCGTCATCTCCGAACGTGTCGGCGTGGTCAACGTGGCGATCGAGGGCCAGCTGCTGGCCGGTGCGTTCACCTCCGCGATCGTGGCCTCGATCACCCAGCAGCCGCTGCTCGGCCTGCTCGCGGCGATGGTGGCCGGTGTGCTGGTGTCGTTTGTGCTCGCGGCGTTCTCGATCAAGTACTTCGTCGACCAGGTCATCGTCGGTGTGGTGCTCAACGTCCTCGTCACCGGCCTCACCGGGTTCCTGTTCTCCGAGCTCCTCGCCCCGAACGCGGCCACGCTCAACCAGCCGCCCAAATTCGAGCGCATCAACATCCCGCTGCTCAGCGAGATCCCGATCGTCGGGCCGGTCTTCTTCCGGCAGACCCTGATCGTGTACATCATGTACATCGCCGTCGCCGCGGTGTACTTCGGTATCTTCCACACCAAGTGGGGCCTCCGGCTCCGCGCGGTGGGCGAGCACCCGCAGGCCGCTGACACCGTGGGCATCAACGTCACCGGTACCCGGTTCTGGAACGTGTCCCTCGCCGGCGCCGTCGCCGGCCTCGGTGGCGCGTACTTCACCCTGGGGTCGGTGGGCGCGTTCGGCAAAGAAATGACCGCCGGTGCCGGCTTCATCGCCCTCGCGGCGGTGATCTTCGGCCGGTGGGACCCGATCCGGGCGACCCTCGCGGCGCTGCTGTTCGGCTTCGCCAGCAACCTGCAGAACGTGCTGAGCATCATCGGTTCGCCGGTGCCCAGCGAGTTCATGCTGATGCTGCCCTACCTGGTCACCATCTTCGCCGTGGCGGGCCTGGTGGGCCAGTCGCGGGGCCCGGCCGCATCCGGAAAGCCGTATATAAAATCATGACGAATCTGACTGCGAATTCCGGCGACACAACACCCGAGTCCGGCGACATCGACTGGGGTGTGCTGCGCAGCGCTGCCACCGAAGCGATGACCCACGCCTACGTGCCCTACTCGAAGTTCCCGGTCGGGGCGGCCGCCCTCGTTTCCGACGGCCGGGTGATCAGCGGGTGCAACGTGGAGAACGCCTCCTACGGGCTCACTCTCTGCGCGGAATGCGCGCTGGTGAGCGTGCTGCAACTCACCGGCGGCGGCGAGCTCGTCGCGTTCAGCTGCGTCGACGGCAACGGCAACACGCTGATGCCGTGCGGCCGCTGCCGCCAACTGCTCTACGAACACTCGGCACCAGGCATGCTGTTGGAGACCGTCTCCGGCGTGCGCACCATCGACGAGGTCCTGCCGGACGCCTTCGGGCCCCGCCAGCTCGCCGCCTACAGGGAAGACAACTCATGAGCTCCACCCCCGCCCGCACCATCGAAGCCTTCGACGCCGTCGACCTGATCCACGCCAAGCGTGACAAGGGCGAGCTGTCGACTCCACAGATCGACTGGCTGATCGACGCGTACACCCGCGGCTACGTCGGCGACGAGCAGATGGCCGCGATGACCATGGCGATCTTCCTCAACGGCATGTCCCGCCGGGAGATCCGCGACATGACCATGGCCATGATCAACTCCGGCGAGCGGATGAGCTTCACGGGCCTGGGCAAACCGACCACGGACAAGCACTCCACCGGCGGTGTCGGCGACAAGATCACCCTGCCGCTGATGCCCCTCGTCGCGGTCTTCGGCGCGGCCGTGCCGCAGCTCTCCGGCCGTGGCCTCGGTCACACCGGCGGCACCCTGGACAAGCTCGAGTCCATCCCGGGCTGGCGCGCCAACCTCAGCAACGAGGAAATGTTCCAGCAGCTGCAGGACGTCGGCGGCGTCATCTGCGCCGCCGGCAGCGGCCTGGCTCCGGCCGACGGCAAGCTGTATGCGCTCCGCGACACCACCGGCACCGTCGAAGCGATCCCGCTGATCGCCTCGTCGATCATGTCCAAGAAGATCGCCGAGGGCACCGGCGCGTTGGTGCTCGACGTGAAGTTCGGCTCCGGCGCGTTCCTGAAGGACATCGACCGGTCCCGCGAGCTGGCCCGCACCATGGTCGCCCTCGGCGAGGACGCCGGGGTGGCCACCTCCGCGCTGCTGACCAACATGAACGTGCCGCTCGGCCTGGCCATCGGCAACGCCAACGAGGTGCGCGAGTCCCTCGAGGTGCTCGCCGGCGGCGGCCCCGCCGATGTGGTGGAGCTCACCGTGGCCTTGGCCCGCGAGATGCTGGCCCTGGTCGGCCAGAAGGACGTCGACGTCGAGGCGGCCCTGAAGGACGGTCGCGCGATGGACAAGTGGCGCGCGGTCATCCGTGCCCAGGGCGGCGACCCGGATGCCGCGATGCCCGTGGCGCGCGAGACCCACGTGGTGCTCGCGGACCGTGACGGCGTGCTCGTCGAGCAGCAGGCGCTGCCGTTCGGTATCGGCGCCTGGCGCCTGGGCGCCGGCCGCGCCCGCAAGCAGGACCCGGTGCAGCACGCCGCCGGCATCGACCTGCACGCCAAGCCCGGCGACACCGTCCGCAAGGGCGAGCCACTGTTCACCCTCAGCGCCGACGAGCCGGAGCGCTTCGCCCGGGCCCTCGAGGCCGTCGAGGGCGCCTGGCGCATCGGCGACCCCGGCGAGCCCGTCCTCGACGGCGGCCCCCTGATCGCCGAGCGCATCGGCAACTAGCCCAGTACCCGCAGGCCCGGCCCCGCCGACTTGCCGCAAAAACCCCCTTCCGCCGAGCCGAAGGGGGTTTTTGGCGCAAGTCGCTGGCGGCGCATCCGCCGACTTGCCGCACATTGCCACTTACCTCGCGGCGAGGCGCTCATTTGCGGCAAGTGGGTGAGTGCGCGCGCGTCACGTGGGGCGGCTGCCGGGACGCCAGCCGCGGGAACGCAGCGCCTGGTCGAGCCGGGAGAGGACTTCGGCATCCGGGGTTTCCTTGAGCACCCTGATGACCCGCCAATCCTCGGCCATCACACCGTCCAACCTGTCGACATCACGGGCGAACTGCACGTCGTCCGTGCGGTGCTGCTCGCCGTCGTATTCGACAAGGACCCGGTACCGCAGGTAGACCAGATCACCGCGCACCCGGCGCCGCTGGTATCGCAGCGGCAGGTACACGTTGGTCTCCGGTTCCGGCAGGCCCGCCCGCACGATCAGGAGCCGCAGCCGGGTCTCCTGGCGCGACTCAACTCGGGGTCTCACCCACTCCAGCGCGGCCCGTAGCCGACGGATGCCCCGGTGGCCGGGCCGCTCGGCGACCGCCGTGCAGAGGTCTTCCGACGAGAACGGGGGATCCACCACGCCGAGGAGGTGGTCGCCGAGCGCGATGAGGTCGTCCAGCCCCATAATCGGAGCGAGTTCGCACCAGACGCTGACGGGATTCTGGACCGTGAAGCCCCCGATGAGCCACAGTTCGGGTCGGCTGAAGACCGTGTGGCCCGCGATTCCGGCGCCCTGCGGCGCCCGGTCGGGGGCGATGACGCTGACATGCAGCCGGGGATCACGGGTGGCGTAGCGGGGCAGAGGCATCCCGAGCAGCTGGGCAGCGGTGGCGTGGCTGAAGAAGTGGCCGGTGGGCATCACCGCGGCGTAGGCCCTGGCCAGTTCCCGCACCCCGGTCGGGATGCCGGCGGCGACTCTCACGCCGTGGAACGGCGCCTGCAGGTCGGCCGACTGCAACCTCCGAGGTGTCACCCCCGCCCGGCGCGCTTCCGCGACGGTGAACCCGTCGAGAGTCAGGCTGCGGGGGAGCTTCGTTCGCTTGCGCATCCGCCCAAGATGCCATTTATTGCCGCTGCCGGTCAGAGTTATCCACCGATGGCGCCCCGCGCTGTGCTGACTTGCGGCGAAGATGCGCTTGGAGTGCGCTGAAGGGGCATTGTGAGGCACGTCGGCGGGGTTGGGCGGATGAGGCGGCTTCGGGATACGCGCCGCGCGGGCGCGATAGATTGGGGGAGTGAATATCAGCTCCGAGGAATACCTGTTGCCCGGCAGTGGCGTGAGCATCAACGCCCTGCCCAAAGTCTCCCTGCACGACCACCTCGACGGCGGTCTGCGACCGGCCACGATCCTCGAGCTGGCCGCGCCGATCGGCCTGGAGCTGCCCGCCACGACCGAGTCCGGCCTCGCCGATTGGTTCGTCAGCCAGGCCACCTCCGGCTCGCTCGCGGACTACCTCAAGACCTTCGAGATCACCGTCGGCGTCATGCAAACCCACGACGCCCTCGTGCGGGTGGCCAGGGAGTTCGTTGAAGACCTCGCCCTGGATGGCGTGATCTACGCCGAGGTGCGCTGGGCCCCCGAGCAGCACCTGGCCGGCGGGCTCAGCCTGGACCAGGCCGTCGACGCCGTGCAGGAAGGCATCGCGGCGGGCATCGAGCGGGTCGCCCAGGCCGGCATCACCATCAAGATCGGCCAGCTGATCACCGCGATGCGGCACGCCGACAGGTCCCTCGAGGTCGCCGAACTCGCCGTGCGGCACCGCGACCTCGGCGTGGTCGGCTTCGACATCGCCGGCGCCGAGGAGGGCTTCCCGGCTGGCAACCACGCCGCCGCGTTCGACTACCTGGCCCGGAACCTCTTCCCGGTCACCGTGCACGCCGGCGAGGCCGACGGGCTGGGCAGCATCCGCGGCGCCCTGTTCGACGGTCGCGCCCTGCGCCTGGGCCACGGCGTGCGCCTGGCCGAGGACATCGAAATCGGCCGGGAGGACCAGGAGAACACGTACGTGACCCTCGGCCCGCTGGCCCAGTGGGTGCGCGACAGGGAGATCCCGCTGGAGCTCAGCCCGTCGTCGAACCTCCAGACCGGCGCGATCGCCGCCTGGGGCGACGACATGCTCGACCACCCGTTCGACCTGCTCTACCAGCTCGGCTTCCGCGTCACCGTCAACACCGACAACCGGCTGATGAGCGCCACCACGCTCAGCCGCGAGCTGGCCCTGCTCACGGATGCCTTCGGCTACGACCTCGACGACCTCGAGGCCCTGCAGCTCAACGCGGCCTCCGCGGCATTCCTGCCGTTGGAGGAGCGCGAAGAACTCGCCGACGCCATCGTCGACGGTTTTGCCACCGCCTAGCCCGCCAACGCCCACGCTAGAAAGCAGCCATGTCCCTCCCACCACTTCCCCTTGACGCCATTGACGTCGGCCTGCACGTCCCCGACTGGCGGGCCGCCGTCGGCGCCGCCGGCGCGGCGCTGGAGCGATCCGGTTCCACCGCACCCGGCTACACCGAGCGCATGGTGGGCGTGATCGAGGAATTCGGCGCCTACGTGGTGATCGCGCCCGGGCTGGCCCTGGCGCACGCCCGGCCCGGCCCCGATGTGCTCACCGGGGGCCTGAGCGTCGTGACCCTCGCCGAGCCCGTGGCCTTCGGACACCCGCACAACGACCCCGTCAACGTGGTGCTGGGCCTGGCGGTGACCACGGGCGACGAGCACGTGCACTTCGTCGCCGAGCTCGCCAACGTGTTCAACGATTCGAGCATCATCCCGGCGCTGGCAGCGGCGCCGGACGCAGCATCCGTACGCTCGCTCCTGGGCATCGCGGCACCAACCGGCGCAGACGCCAGCACGGAGGAACACAAATGAAGATCGTCGCACTGTGCGGAGTCGGTATCGGAACATCCGCCATTCTCAAGGTCAACGCCGAACGCGCCCTCGAGCGCCTGGACATCGAGGCTGACGTCACCGCGGCCGACATCGCCAGCGTGAAGCTCGCCGCCGCGGACGCGCAGGTCATCCTCACCTCGTCGGAACTGGTGCCGTCGATCGGCAAGACCAACGCCGACGTCATCATCATCGACAACTTCTTCGACCTCGACGAGCTGACCGCCAAGCTCGAGATCGCACTCGGCTAGCCCGGCGCGGATGCCCGGCTGGGCATCCGCGTCCGCACCGCCGGTCAGCCGATCAGCGCGCGCATGCCCCTGTCGAGCTCGGCGAGGGCATCGGATGCGGCCTGCCGGCGTTCGGCGAGGCTGCCGACGCTGCTGTGCGTGTCGAGATACACCTTGAGCTTGGGTTCGGTGCCGCTGGGCCGCACCATCACCCGGGAGCCGTCGGCGAGCACGATCCGCAGCACATCGCTGGGCGGCAGGCCGTTGAAGCCGCCGGAGAGATCGTCGATGTGGTCCACCCGGCTGGTGCCGATCATCGCCGGCGGGCTCTCGCGCAAGCGTGCCATCACCCTCTCGATCTCGGTGAGGTCGGTGACGCGCACCGAAATCTGGCCCGAGGCGAAGTAGCCGAACTTCTCGGCGAACGCGTCGAGGTGGTCCGCGAGCGTCAAACCGTCGGCCTTGAGCTCGCTGACCAGCGAGAGCAGCGCCACGGCGGCGGAGATGCCGTCCTTGTCGCGCACGGTGCCGGGGTTGACCAGGTAGCCGAGGGCCTCTTCGAAGCCGAAGATCAGGCCGGGAGCACGGGAGACCCACTTGAACCCGGTGAGGGTGTCGGCGAACCGCAGGCCGTAGGCGTCTGCGACGGCCTTGAGCGCCGGCGTCGAAACAATCGAGCAGGCCAGGGTGCCGTCGGCACCGCCGTCGCCCGGCGCGTTGGCGGCCAGCTCGGCGGCCCGCCAGCCCAGGATGGCACCGACCTCGTTGCCGCTCAGGCGACGGTAGCCCTCCGGCGCGTCGGCGTCCGGGATGGCGATGGCGAGCCTGTCGGCATCCGGGTCGTTGGCGATGATCAGTTCGGCGTCGACCTCACGCGCGGTCTCGTAGGCGAGGTCCATCGCGCCGGGTTCCTCAGGGTTGGGGAACGCGACGGTGGGGAACGCCGAGTCGGGGGCGATCTGCGCGTCCACGAGGGTCGGCAGGGCGAACCCGGCGGCGTCGAGCACGCGGCGGGTGGTGTCCCACCCCACACCGTGCAGGGCCGTGTACACAACGCTCACCTGCGCGCGCGGCGACGCGCCGATGGCGGCGGTCGCATCCACGTAGGCCTGCACGACGGACTCCGGAGCGGTTTCGTACCCGGCCCGCGGCAGCTCGGTGACGAGCTGGGTGTCGGCGACGTGCTGGATCTGGGCGGCGATGGCGATGTCGTCGGGGGAGACGATCTGCGAGCCCTCATCGGAGTCGCCCAGGTAGACCTTGTAGCCGTTGTCGTTGGGCGGGTTGTGCGAGGCGGTGACCATCACACCGGCGCTGGCGCCGAGGTGGCGCACCGCGAAAGCGAGCACCGGGGTGGGGAGCAGGCGGGGCAACAGCACGGCGCGCACGCCGGCGCCGGCCATGATCGCGGCGGTGTCGGTGGCGAAGACGTGCGAGTTGCGGCGGCCGTCGTAGCCGATGACCACGGACGGGATGCTGCCGGGCCGGCTGCTCGCCGCGGCGGCGAGGAGATAGGCGGCGAGTCCGGCGGCGGCCTGGCTCACCAGAACCCGGTTCATCCGGTTGGAGCCGGCGGCGATCTCGCCGCGGAGGCCCGCGGTGCCGAACGCGAGGCGCTCGTCGAAGCGGGAGTGCAGGTCGGCAACGGCGGCCGGGTCGCGATCCTGGGCCTGCTGGATCAGCACGCGCAGCTCGGCGCGGGTCTCCGGGTCCGGGTCCTGGGCGAGCCAGTCGGTCGCGGTGACCAGCAGCAGGTTGACCGGGTCGGTGGCCGTGGTGTCCAGCACTGCCGTGGCGGCGGGCACCTCTCCGGCCGTCTCGTCCGGTCCGTCGACGGTGTTCAGCACGGCGGTCTGCGGTTCGCGTTCGTCGTCGCCGGCGTGCGCGCCGCGTGGGAGGAGCGGCTCGGCGGGGGTGCCGGGCTGGGTCGGAGTCTCGTCGCCGTGGCTCACAGTGCGGCCACGATGCTGGCGAGGAGGGCGCTGATGGTGGCTTCGGCGGCCTGGCCGGCCTCGAGCACCTCGCCGTGACTGAGCGGGGTCTTTTGAATGCCGGCGGCGAGGTTGGTGATCAGCGACATGCCGAGTACCTCCATGCCGGCCTGGCGGGCGGCGATGGCCTCCAGCGCGGTGGACATGCCCACGATGTGGCCACCGATGGCCTTGGCCATCTGCACCTCGGCGGGAGTCTCGTAGTGCGGCCCGCGGAACTGGCAGTAGACGCCTTCGTCCAGGGTGGGGTCGATGCCTCGGGCGAGGTCACGCAGCCGCTGGGAGTACAGGTCGGTGAGGTCGATGAAGGTGGCGCCCTCGAGCGGCGAGTCGGCGGTGAGGTTGATGTGGTCGCTGATCAGCACCGGGGTGCCCGGCTTCCACGTCTCGCGGATGCCGCCGGCCCCGTTGGTGAGGATCATGGTCGTCGCCCCGGTCGCGGCGGCGGTGCGCACGCTGTGCACGACCCGGCGCACGCCGTGGCCCTCGTAGTAGTGGGTGCGGGCGCCGATCACCAGGGCACGCTTGCCGCTCGAAAGCAGCACCGAGCGCAACATGCCCGCGTGGCCGGCCAGCGCCGGCGCGCTGAACCCGGTGATTTCCTGCGCGGGGATCGTGTGGGTGGTCTCGCCGATCAGGTCGGCGGCCTTGCCCCACCCGCTTCCCAGCGTCAGGGCGATGTCGTGATGGGCGACACCGGTGGCGTCGGCGATTTCTTGGGCGGCGGTGGCGGCCACGTCGAACGGGTTGGTTTCCGGCGCGTCAAGAGGATTGATCTCGGTCGTGAGCATCCTCCTACTCTAATTGCCTGCGGGGCAGCCGTGGTTTGGTGGGTCGCGCGGTGCAGGACAGAATAAGTGAATGCCTTACGAGTTCGAACGAAAACAACGCATCATTATCATCGGTGGCGGCCCCGGCGGATACGAAGCGGCACTCGCCGGCGCGCAGCAGGGCGCAGAGGTGACCCTGATCGAACGGGTCGGCGTCGGCGGTGCCGCGGTGCTCACCGACGTCGTTCCGTCGAAGTCGCTGATCGCCACCGCGGAAGCGTCGAACTCGATCCGTGAGGCCAACGACCTGGGCGTGCAGTTCTTCGTGCGCGACGCCAAGGGCAAGCCGCTGCACCCTGAGGTCGCGATCAACCTCGCCGCGGTGAACAAGCGCCTGCTCGCGCTGGCCAGGGAGCAGTCCGAGGACATGCGGGAGACCCTGGTCAAGGCCGGCGTCAAGCTGCAGAGCGGCCACGGCCGGCTGGACGGCCGCGACGCGGTCATCGTGTCCACCGGAGACGACGGCTCAGGCACCGATTTCGACCGGATCGAGGCCGACACCATCGTGCTGTCGGTGGGCGCGAGCCCCCGCACGATGCCCACGATGATGCCCGACGGCGAGCGGATTCTCACCTGGACCCAGCTGTACAACCTCAAGTCGGTGCCCAAACACCTCATCGTCGTCGGCTCCGGCGTCACCGGCGCGGAGTTCGCCTCCGCCTACCGGGCCCTGGGCGCCGAGGTCACCCTCGTCTCCAGCCGCGACCAGGTGCTGCCCGGCGAAGACGTCGACGCCGCCGCCGTGATTGAGAACGTGTTCAAGCGCAACGGCATGGTGGTGCTGAACAAGTCCCGCGCCGCCACCGCCGAACGCACCGACACCGGCGTGCTGGTGACCCTCACCGACGGCCGCACCGTCGAGGGCAGCCACTGCCTGATCGCCGTCGGCGCCGTGCCGAACACCCAGGGCCTGGGCCTGGCCGAGGCTGGCGTTCAGCTGGACGAGTCCGGCCACATCCGGGTGAATCGGGTGGCGCGCACCTCGATCCCCAACATCTACGCCGCGGGCGACTGCACCACGGAGATGCCGTTGGCGTCCGTCGCATCCATGATGGGCCGCACCGCGGTTTACCACGCCATGGGCGACGCGGTGAACCCGATCGAGATCCGCAATGTGGCGGCCAACATCTTCACGCAGCCGGAGATCGCGACAGTCGGCTGGACCCAGAAGGAGATCGAGGAGGGTGTGCGCCGCGGCGAGGTGTACAAGATGCCGCTCGAGTCGAACCCGCGCGCCAAGATGATGGGCATCAAGGACGGCTTCGTCAAGCTGATCGCCTCCCGCGGCACCGGCACCGTCATCGGCGGCGTCATCGTGGGCCCCAAGGCCAGCGAACTGATCTTCCCGCTCACCCTCGCGGTCGAGCACGGCCTCACCGTCGACGAGGTCGCCGAGGCGTTCACCGTCTACCCGTCGTTGACCGGGTCCATCACGGATGCCGCACGCGCGATGCACAAGGTGCACTACTGACCCGGCACCCCGGCCGCATCCGCGACTAACTGTCGCCCGTGCGGACACCTGCGCCCGGTACGCCGGGCGCAGGTGTCCGGTTCGGGCACAGTTGCGCAGCTGGGGGGGGTGTCAGCCGACGGTCATGAGCAGGTGGCCCGAGGAGACCGTCGAGCCGACAGCGGCGCCGATGACCCCGACCACGCCGTCCTTGTGCGCGGTGAGCGGCTGTTCCATCTTCATGGCCTCCAGCACCAGCAGCAGGTCGCCCTTGACGACGGTGTCGCCCTCCGTGACGAGGATCTTCACGATGGTGGCCTGCATGGGCGCCTTGACGGCATCGCCCGTTGCGGTGTTCACCGAGTGAGCGGCGGTCCGACGGCGCGGGGCCGGCCCGGCGGTCTTCTCCGACGCGGTACCGGGCAGCAGCTTGCTGGGCAGGCTCACCTCGATGCGGCGGCCGTCCACCTCGACGACCACGCTGTGCCGGGCGTCGGAGCGCGGACGGTCCTCGACGGTGCCGCTCCAGGGGGCAATGGTGTTCTCGAACTCGGTCTCGATCCAGCGGGTGTAGATCGAGAACGGGGCGCCGTCGGCGGGGGCGAAGGCCGGGTCGCGCACGATCATGCGGTGGAACGGCAGCACTGTGGGCAGGCCGGCCACCTCGAACTCGTCGAGGGCGCGGCGGGCGCGTTCCAGGGCCTGTTCCCGGGTGGCGCCGGTGACGATGAGCTTGGCCAGCAGCGAGTCGAACGAGCCGGAGATCTCGTCGCCGGACTGCACGCCGCTGTCGACGCGCACACCGGGGCCGCCGGCGGCCTTGAACACGTGCACCGGGCCGGGGGCGGGCATGAAGCCGCGGCCGGCGTCCTCACCGTTGATGCGGAACTCGAACGAGTGGCCGACGGCGATGGGGTCGTCGTAGTCCAAGGTGCCGCCCTCGGCGAGCCGGAACTGCTCACGGACCAGGTCGATGCCGGTGACCTCCTCAGAGACCGGGTGTTCCACCTGCAGGCGGGTGTTCACCTCGAGGAAGGAGACCGTGCCGTCCTGGCCGATCAGGAACTCGCAGGTGCCGGCGCCGACGTAACCGACCTCCCGGAGGATGGCCTTGGACGCCCGGTACATCTCGGTCGTCTGCGCCTCGGTGAGGAACGGTGCCGGCGCCTCTTCGACGAGCTTCTGGTGGCGGCGCTGGAGGGAGCAGTCGCGGGTGGAGATCACGACGACGTTGCCGTGGGCATCCGCGAGGCACTGGGTCTCGACGTGCCGGGGCTTGTCGAGGTACTTCTCCACGAAGCACTCGCCGCGGCCGAAGGCCGTGACGGCCTCACGCACGGCGGAGTCGAACAGTTCCGGTACCTCGTCGCGGGTGCGGGCGACCTTCAGGCCGCGGCCGCCGCCGCCGAAGGCCGCCTTGATGGCCACGGGCAGGCCGTGCTGGTCGACGAAGTCGAGAACTTCGGATGCATCGGTGACGGGGTTCAGGGTGCCGGGCGCCATCGGCGCGTGCACCTTCTCGGCGATGTGCCTGGCGGACACCTTGTCGCCGAGCTGCTCGATGGCCTCCGGGGACGGGCCGATCCAGATCAGGCCGGCGTCCAGGACGGCGCGGGCGAAGGCGGCGTTCTCGGCGAGGAAGCCGTAGCCGGGGTGCACGGCGTCGGCGCCGGAGCGGCGGGCGATGGAGAGGATCTTCTCGATGACGAGGTAGGTCTCGGCGCTGGAGGTGCCGTCGAGCCCGTAGGCCTCGTCGGCGAGACGGGCGTGCAGGGCGTCCCGGTCCTGGTCGGCGTATACGGCCACCGAGAGGATGCCGCTGTCCTTTGCCGCTCGGATCACTCTGACGGCGATCTCGCCCCGGTTGGCGATGAGGACCTTCGTTATACGCGACATAGGTACTGAGCCTATTGGTCCGAACCCCCGCAATTTTGGTTCTTTCCCACAAAAACCGCGGCAAGAACACTGCGTGGGGCTACAAAGGCCCCGAAAGAACGGTCAGTCCGGTAGGGCCGAAGTGCCCGTATTCCACAGGCTCGGCCAGTCATAGCCCAACCGGAGCACCAATCTGCGCAGGGTCGGCAACGACAGTCCGACGACCGTGGACGGGTCGCCCTCGATGCGGCTGATGTACGGCGCGCCGAGGCTGTCGATGGTGAAAGCGCCCGCGACAAAGAGCGGTTCACCGGTATTGATGTAGGCGTCGAGCTCCGAATCGGTGAGGTCGTCGGCGAACGTCACGTCGGCGACGGCGACGGCACCGACGGCACGGCCGGGCCGACCGTCGATGTGCTCGATCAGCCAGTGGCCGGAATAGAGCTGCCCGGTGCGTCCGCGCTGGGTGTGCCAGCGCTCCCTGGCACGCTCGCTGGTGTGCGGCTTGCCGTAGATCACACCGTCGAGGACGAAGACCGAGTCCCCGCCGAGGATCAGCCCGTCGATGCCCCGCTCGGCACCGACGGCCGCGACGGCCTGGGCCTTCGCCCGCGCCAGCAGCTCGACCACATGGTGCGGAGTCAGGGGCTCGCCCAGGCGTTCAGCCTCGGCCGCCGCGACGGCATCCTCGTCGACATCGGGCGAAATGGTGACGGGTTCGATGCCCGCCGCGCGCAGCAGCGCCAGCCGGGCGGGGGAGGTGGAGGCGAGGTAGAGGCGCATGGAACCCTTCAGGCGGCAGGCAGATGTGGGATGCTCATTCAATGGGCACCAACACTAATCGTCAGGCAAGTCAGAGCACTCCAGAGGGCGAGATCGGCACCGAACTCGACCTCGATATCACCAACGTAGCCCACGGCGGCATCTTCGTTGCCCGGCACGAGGGCCGTGTGGTCTTCGTCAGCGACACCCTCCCGGGTGAACGGGTGCGCGTCAGGCTCACCGACGCGAACAAGAAGAGCTTCTGGCGGGCCGAGACCGTCGAGGTCCTGGACGCGGCCCCCGAACGTCAGCCGCACATCTGGGCCGCAGCGGCCATCGACCGGGACCCTGCCGACCGTGCCGGCGGCGCCGAATTCGGCCACATCGAACTGGGCCACCAGCGCGAGCTCAAGCGCCAGGTCCTCACCGATGCACTGCACCGGATGGCCGGACTCGACAGCGATGTCACCGTCGAGGCCGTGCCGGTGGCAGCGGATGCTTCGCCGGGCGACGCCATGGACGGCACCGGCTGGCGCACCCGGGTGCGCCTGCATGTCACGGAGACCGGCATCGTCGGCCCGTACGCCGCCCGCTCGCACCGGGTGATCCCCGTCGACGACCTGCCGCTGGCCGTACACGCCCTCGAAATGGCCGCGCCGCTGGACAAGCTGTTCGCCGGCGCCGCATCCGTCGACGTCGTCGCCCCCAGCGTCGGTGAAGTGCAGATCCTGGTCGCCGAGCAGGACGACAAGGGCCGCCGGCGCCGCACCGCGCCCAAACCGATCACCGAGCGGGTCGGCGACCGTGAGTTCCGGCTCGACGCCGCCGGTTTCTGGCAGGTGCACGCGCGTGCCGCGGAGACCCTGTTCGCCGCCGTGCAGGACGCCATCGACCCGGACCTGTTCGACCCCAAGGCCGCCAACCTCGACCTGTACGGCGGTGTGGGGCTGCTCGCCGCCGCCGTCGCCGACAGGTTCGGTTCCGACGTGCGCATCACCTCGGTGGAGAGCGACGCCCAGGCCACCGAGAACGCCGGCGCTAACCTCGCCGAGTGGGTCGGCGCCACCGCGCAGACCGGCAGGGTGGACACATTCCTGACCGGACTCACCCGCGACGCCGACGCTGCCGAACGGGCCCGTCTGCAGGCAGCCACCGTGGTGCTCGACCCGCCGCGATCCGGCGCCGGCGGCGAAGTCGTCGACACCCTGGCGTTCCTCGCGCCGGCCCAGGTGGTCTACGTCGCCTGCGATCCGGTGGCCCTGGCCCGCGACGTCGCCCTCTTCGCCGGGCTCGGGTACACGCTGCGGAGCCTGCGCGCCTTCGACCTGTTCCCCAACACCCACCACGTCGAAGCCGTCGCCCTGCTCACCAGATAGCTAGTCTTAGCACCAAGAACGAAGACGAGAGATGACAACCGTGACCGTGACCGAGCCTGACACCGCGACCGACCTGGCCGACCGCCCCGTACGCGTGGGCATCGCCGACGACCATGAGTCGGTGCGGCTGGGCCTCAAGGCCGCCTGTGAGAACACCGGCTTCGAGGTGGTCTTCGAGGCCGCGACGGTACGCGAACTCGTCGACGGCATCGCCGGTCGCCCGGTGGATGTGATCGTGCTCGACCTGTCCCTCGGCGACGGGTCCCTCGTCACCGACAACGTGCACCTGGCCCGCGGTACCGGCGCGTCGGTGTTGGTGCACAGCATCGCCGACAGGGTCGCCCTGGTCCGTGAGGGCCTGGCCGCCGGCGCTGCCGGCGTCATCCCCAAGTCGTCGCCGACGACCACGGTGATGGCCGCCGTCGCCTCCGTGGCCCGCGGTGACGTGCTCAACAACCTCGAGTGGGCCACCGCCATCGACGCCGACCGGGACTTCGCCAAGGCCCAACTGGGCCGCCGTGAACGCGACGTGCTGCACCTCTACGCCTCCGGCCTGCCGCTGAAGATGGTGGCGATGCAGCTGGGCATCGCCCACTCCACGGCCCGGGAGTACCTCGACCGCATCCGCGTGAAGTACGTCGAGGTGGGCCGCCCGGCACCCACGAAGGTCGACCTGTTACGCAGGGCCGTGGAAGACGGCATCCTGCCGGGTCTCGACCTGGAAGGCGGGGATGGGCGCTCCTAGTCCGGCCGAGGTCGTGCCGGTCCGGTCGTTCAGGCTGTCGCCGGGCCGTGTCGCACCCGACCAGCTCGGTGCCGACCTCCTC
The DNA here is from genome assembly GCF_035984795.1 of Cryobacterium sp. MP_3.1. Classification (NCBI taxonomy): domain Bacteria; kingdom Bacillati; phylum Actinomycetota; class Actinomycetes; order Micrococcales; family Microbacteriaceae; genus Cryobacterium; species Cryobacterium sp. MP_3.1. Next base: position 265,170 of record NZ_JAXCHV010000002.1, read on the forward strand.
AACGAATCCAAGCAGCCGCGCAAGCCCATCAGTCGCGCGCAGATCGAGCGGGTGGTCTCGCGGGCCGCCGGCGGCGTGGGCCTGATCTTCGCCCTGCAGACCTATCCGGCGATGCTCGGCCAGCTGGACAGCCTCAAGCCCGGTCTCGGGGTGGCGCTCAGCATCGCGATCTTCGGCGGCCTGGGCGTGGCAATCATCGCCACGCTGGTGAAGAAGTACGTCAGAGTCACCAGCGGCGTGTTCGCGGGGGTGTACCTCGTCGCCCTGATCGGCTGGCCGGCGATGCTGAATACCCCGGAGGGCACCCTCGAGGGCAAGCCTTGGCTCTGGTATCTCTGCACCGTCGCGACCGGTTTCGCCGCCGTCTCGTTCTCCAAGTGGTGGGCGATGACCTACACCTTCCTGGCCCCGATCGCCTACGGCATCGTGCGGGTGCTGCCCGCAGGCGGTGGCGCCGATCCGATGCTCGGCGCCCTCGACGCCGTCTACGCGATCCTGCTCGGCCAAGTGATTCTGATCATCATCACGATGCTGCGCCAGGCCACCGCCGGGGTCGACATCGCGCAGACCAACGCGCTGTCCACGTACTCCGCCGCCGTGCGCCAGCACGCCACCGAGGTGGAACGGGTGCAGGTGGACTCCCTCGTGCACGACAGTGTCCTCGCCGCCCTGTTGTCCGCCGCCGCAGCCGGTACGCCGAAGGCGGCCGAGCTGGCTGCCACGATGGCGGAGGACGCCATCGCCCGGCTCACCGAGGCCGGTTCGCTTCCCGCAACCGACGACAGCCTGGTCCTGTTCAGCACCCTCAAGGAACGCATCCGCAAGATCGCGGACCGGTTCGACGAGCCGATCGAGTTCATCGACTGCGATGCCGAGAGGCTCAGCCTGCCCGCGCACGCGGGCGAGGCCCTCTACGCCGCCAGCGCCCAGGCGATCGTGAACAGCATCCAGCACGCCGGTGTCCCCGGCGACCCGGTGACGAGGTCGGTGCGGATGAACTCCAATCTGCTGGGCGGCTGCGTCATCGAGATCGCCGACTCCGGTGTCGGGTTCGACCCCGCCACCGTGCCCAGCGAACGCCTGGGCCTGCGGATCTCGATCCGGGAGCGGGTCGCGAAGGCCGGCGGCGTCGTCCAGGTGAACAGCAGCCCCGGCCGGGGCACGTCGATCCTGATCGAGTGGCCGCTGCGTGAGCGCGGTGGCCGCGCATGATCTCCGTCCCCCGAGGGCTGATCATCTCCCTGGCCGCCCTGTTCTCGACCTATCACGTGATCCTGGCCCTCTACTCGCTGGATGTGCCGGCGTCGCCGGTACCGGCGCTGATCGCGATCCTGCTCTACGCCGCGGCCACCGTGGCGAGCCTATGGCCGACCAGTCCGGCCCGGATGTCGCACTGGTTGGGGTTCTTCAACGTGGCCGTGTGCATCGCGGTTCCTTTGCTCGTGGGCAGCCAGTTGGACGGGTCCGTGCCCGACAACGGCTACGCCACCTGGTACGTGGCCGCCGTCGGCACCCTGATGACCATCACGGCCACGCGCAGGCGGGCGACCCTCGCCTGGGTCGGGGTGGGCTTCCTCGTCGCTCACACCGTCGTCTGGGCCGGTGCGGGCTCCCTCGCGTCGATGGGCGTCATCGGCAGCGCCGTGTGGGTGTTCGTGGCCGTGACGCTGGCCAGGGCGCTGGCCAAGGCGGGCCGGGACGCGCGGCAGTACGGCCTCGCCGAACGGGAGGCCACCGAGTGGCAGGCGGCGCAGGAAGCGCACCTGTACGAGCGTCAGGTGCGCCTGGCCCAGACCATCCGGTTGGCGGCGCCGATGCTGCGCCGCATCATCCAGGAACGCGGCACGCTCAGCGACGGGCAGCGTCTGGAGTGCCGGTACCTGGAGGCCGCGATCCGTGACGAGATCCGCGGGCGCCGGCTGCTCAACGACGCCGTACGCCGTGAGGTGATGGCGGCGCGGCGGCGCGGCGCCATCGTCACCCTGCTCGACGAGGGTGGCATCGACGACCTGGCCGGCACCGATCTGGAGGTCGTGCTGAACACTCTGGCCGACGCCATGGCCGCCACGACGGCGTCCACGATCATCGCCAGGACGGCGGCCGACGGCTCGGGGACCGCCATCACCGTGGTGGGCATCAACAGCCCTGACCCGCGGCTGAGCGCCCTCGGCCAGGACTTGCCCGACGAAGAAGTGGACCTGTGGTTGGAGATCCCGCGGGCCGTGCACGCGCCGGGCGCCTCGGCCGGCCAGCCGACCCGCCGGCACTGACCGGGCATGCGAAAGGGGACCCACCCGGGGGTGGATCCCCTTCCGACATTTCCGTGTCAGGGCGACAACCCGAATGTCGCCTAGACGCGCCCCCAACACATTCGCCTGCTTACCCTAGTCGGCGAATGATTGGTCGTGTTGCCCGAGAGCAACACCCAGCAATACCAATAATGCCGACCCGGTGATCCGCTGAAAAGTCGTCATTTAGGGGGACAACAGAGTGCGGCTCAGGCCGTGAAGCCCCGCCAGCGCTCGTCGCCCCGCGGCAGCGGCGCCCTGATGGCCCGCTGGCTGTCCTGCCAGGGGCTCGCGGGGCCGTTCGGCGTGGCCCGCAGGTTGTCCGACTCGGCGCGCAGCAGGGCCCGCAGGACGGCGGTCACCGCGGCTGCCTCCTGTTCGGAGACCCCCGTCGTGACGAAGGTGAGCTCGGCCGGGTCGAAGCCGGCGCGGTTCTCTGAGACTGTCATGGCAGCGCCGCCTACAGCGGGATGTTCCCGTGCTTCTTGGCGGGCAGGCTGGCGCGCTTGGTGCGCAGCGCCCGCAACGCCTTGACGACGGAGACCCGCGTCGCGGACGGTTCGATGATCCCGTCGAGCTCGCCGCGTTCGGCGGCGAGGAACGGGCTGGCCACGTTGTAGGTGTACTCGTTGGCGAGCCGGCTGCGGACGGCAGCGACATCCTCGTTGGCCGCTTCGGCCTTCTTGATCTCGGAACGGTAGAGGATGTTCACGGCGCCCTGGCCGCCCATGACCGCGATCTCCGCGGTCGGCCAGGCCAGGTTGATGTCGGCGCCGAGCTGCTTGGAGCCCATCACGATGTAGGCGCCGCCGTAGGCCTTGCGCAGGATCACGGTGACCAGCGGCACCGTGGCCTCCGCGTACGCGTAGAGCAGCTTCGCGCCTCGACGGATCACGCCGGTCCATTCCTGGTCGGTGCCTGGCAGGAAGCCGGGAACGTCGACGAGGGTGAGGATCGGGATCGAGAACGCGTCGCAGAACCTGACGAACCTGGCGGCCTTCTCGCCGGCCTGGATGTTGAGGGTGCCGGCCATCGCGTTGGGCTGGTTGGCGACGATGCCGACGCTGCGGCCCTCGATGCGGGCGAAGCCCACCACGATGTTGGGCGCGAACAACGGCTGGGTCTCGAGGAAGTCGCCGTGGTCGACGATGTGCTCGATGACGGTCTTCACGTCGTACGGCTGGTTGGGCGAATCGGGGATCAGCGTGTTGAGCTTGAGGTCGGAATCCGTGGTCTCGAGTTCGACCTCGCTGTCGAAGACGGGTAGCTCGGCGAGGTTGTTGTCCGGCAGGAAGCCGAGCAGGGTGCGCGCGTAATCGAGGGCGTCGGACTCGTCACTGGCCAGGTAGTGCGCCACACCGGAGATGGTGTTGTGGGTCAGCGCGCCGCCGAGTTCCTCCATGCCCACGTCTTCGCCGGTGACGGTCTTGATCACGTCGGGGCCGGTGACGAACATCTGGCTGGTCTTGTCGACCATGATCACGAAGTCGGTCAGGGCGGGGGAGTACACGGCGCCGCCGGCCGCCGGGCCGCAGATGATCGAGATCTGCGGGATCACGCCGGATGCGGCGGTGTTGCGGCGGAAGATCTCGCCGTACTTGCCCAGGGCCACGACACCCTCCTGGATGCGCGCTCCACCGGAGTCGAGGATGCCGATGATGGGCACCCCGGTCTTGAGAGCCAGGTCCATCACCTTGATGATCTTCTCGCCGGCCACCTCGCCGAGCGAACCGCCGAAGATCGTGAAGTCCTGCGAGTACACGGCCACCTGACGGCCGTGGATGGTGCCGGTGCCGGTGACGACGGAGTCGCCGTACGGGCGCTTCTTCTCCATGCCGAACGCGACGGTGCGGTGCCGCACGAATTCGTCGAGTTCGACGAACGAGCCCGGATCCAGCAGCTCGGCCACCCGTTCGCGGGCGGTCATCTTGCCCTTGGCGTGCTGCTTCTCGATGGCGGCCTCGCCGCTCGCGGTCACGGCTTCGTGGTAGCGCATCTTGAGGTCGGCGAGCTTGCCAGCCGTCGTGTACAGGTCGGGTCCGGTCGGGTTCTCAGTCACGCCGTTCACTCTACCGGCCTCACCCCGCACCGCCCCCAGAGCGTGTCGGCCCGGTGCCCCACCAAACCTGGGCAGAATTGCAGGAGTTATGATCCCCGCGGGGTGTGAGAAGAGGCGTCAGCATGGAATTTCCGATCAGCCGCGGCATCGGGGCACGGTTCGAGTACCTCGACGAGGCCGGCTCCACCAACGATGTGCTGGTGACCCGGGCCACGGGCCCTGATGCGTCGGCCTGGCCCGACCTGTCGGTCATCGTCACCGACAACCAGACCAGCGGCCGCGGACGGCTCGGCCGCACCTGGCTGGCGCCCAGCGGCAAATCGCTGGCCATCTCGGTGCTGCTGCGACCACGGCTGGAGAGCGGCCGGCTGCCGCCGAACCGGTACGGCTGGTTTCCCCTGCTCGCCGGCGCGGCCATGACCCAGGCCGTGCGTTCGGTCGTGCAGGCCGCGGCGCCGCCGCCCGGCGACGAGGAGGCACCCCGGCACGAGGTGACGCTGAAGTGGCCCAACGACGTGCTCATCGACGGCTACAAGGTCTCCGGCATCCTTTCGGAGCTGTTGCCGGATGCCAGCGGCCTGTGCATCGGCACCGGACTGAACCTGAGCCTGGACGAGCACGACCTGCCCACCCTCACGTCCACCTCGCTGATGCTCGTCACCGGTAGCATCCCGAACGCCGACGAGGTGCTCGCCGCGTACCTCGACGCGCTGCGGAGCCTCACCGCGAACTTCCTCGCCGCCGGGGCGGATCCCGTGGCCAGCGGCCTGCACGCCGAGGTGTCCGCCCTGTGCGGCACCCTGGGCGCCGCGGTGCGCGTCGAACTGCCCGGTGGGCAGGACCTGGTGGGCACCGCCGTCGGGCTGGACGGGGACGGCCGGCTGATCGTGGAAGACCAGACGAACGGCGAACTACAGGCCGTCGCCGCGGGGGACGTGACCCATCTGCGGTACTGAATCTGAGGTATTAATGGGTATATGACCAACCCAGCGCAAGTGATGCCCGGCGTGCCGACGACGGCGCCAGAGGTGGTCATCGCCCGGCTCCGCTCGCACGCCAGGGCGCTGTTCTGGCCCACCCTGTTCCTGATCGGCGCGTGCGGCGTGACCGGCTACTACTCCGGAAGCCTGGCCGAGCCGTGGCAGAACGTGATGCTCCTGGTCGGCGCCGGCCTGGTCGTCGTGCTGCTCTGGTTGTTGCCGCTGGTGTCCTGGCTCACCCGGCGGTACACGGTGACCAGCCGCCGGATCATCTTCGTGCACGGCATCTTCGTGCACGAGCGGCAGGAACTGCTGCACAGCAGGGGCTACGACGTCACCGTGCGCAAGAACTGGCTGCAGTCGCTGTTTCGGTCCGGGACGGTGCGGATCAATTCGGGGCTGGAACAGCCGTTGTCGCTGCGGGACGTGCCGGACGCCGACCTCGTGCAGCAGGTGCTGCAGGACCTGATGGAGCAGTCACAGAGCGTGATGGCCTCGCGCCGGCAGGAGCAGTCAGCGCTCGGTGACGAATTCGGCCTCCGCGCGGGACTGTAGCCGCAGCGCTGCCGTGCTGGTGGTCACCGGACCGGTGGCCGCCGTGCCGGTGGGCACCGCAGTGGCGTCCCGGCGGGACGGTGAGAAGACCCAGTACCTGTACAGGGTGAAGCGGAAGACGGCTCCGAGCAGCAGGCCGATCACGTTCGAGGAGATGTTGTCGGCGATGACGCTGGTGTACCCGAGAACGTAGTGGCTCACCCACAGGCAGGCCAGCCCGATTCCCATACCGACGAGGCTGACCGCGAAGAACTCCAGGCCCTCACGCAGGGTCTGTGACCGGCGGTCCTTCGAAAAGGTCCAGTACCGGTTGCCGACCCAGTTGGCCAGGATGGCGAGGACCGTCGAGACGACCTTCGCCCAGATCGGGCCGGAGGCGAGGGCCTCTGGGGAGAAGACGGTGGCCCGCAGCAGATTGAACACTGTGATGTCCACCGCGAAGCCGACGAGTCCGACCATGCCGAACTTCGCGAGCTGGGTCGCGAACGCCAGCACCCGGTACCTGCTGAAGGTTGTTCTCGACATGCATCCGTCCGGCCGATAGGTGAAAATGGAACGTGTAGCGAGAAAACGCGCTTCTCTCGCAGTCTACGTCCCGGCATATTCCTCATCCTGGGAGTTCCCGGCCCCTCGGATGAACGGTCGCACAGAAATTGGTGAACAAATGAGAACGATCGTTGGTGTGATCGGCGGAGGCCAATTGGCCCGCATGATGATCCCCGCCGCGGTGAACCTCGGCCTCGACCTCCGGGTCCTGGCCGAGGCCGACGGAATGTCCGCGCACCTCGCCGCGGTGTCGGTGGGGGACTACCGCGACCTGGCCACCGTCCTCGCCTTCGCCGAGACCGTCGACGTGGTGACCTTCGACCACGAACACGTTCCGCAGGTGATCCTCCGCGAACTGGTGAACCGGGGCATCAGCGTGCACCCCGGACCCGACGCGTTGCTCTACGCCCAGGACAAGCTGCTCATGCGGGAACGCCTGACCGAGCTGGGCCTGCCCGTCCCCGACTGGGCGCGGGTGGCCGACGCGGACGCTCTGGCGCAGTTCCTCGCCGATCACGGTGGCCGGGCCGTCGTGAAGACAGCCAGGGGCGGCTACGACGGCAAGGGGGTGCGCGTGGTGTCCCACGCCCACGAGGCCGACGACTGGTTCCTCGCGCTCGCCGAAGACGCCAACGGCGGCGACCTGTTGGTCGAGGAGCTCGTCGACTTCCGCCGCGAACTAGCCCAGGTCGTCGCGCGACGCCCGTCCGGTGAGATCGCGATCTGGCCCGTCGTCGAGACCGTGCAGCAGAACGGCGTCTGCGCCGAGGTCATCGCGCCGGCACCGAAGTCGGCCGGCCGGCTCAGCGCGCTCGCCGCCGACATCGCCGAGCGGGTGGCCGAGGGCATCGGTGTCACCGGGGTGCTCGCCGTGGAACTCTTCGAAACCACCGACGGCCGGTTGCTGGTCAACGAGCTCGCGATGCGGCCGCACAACAGCGGTCACTGGTCGATCGACGGCTCCACCACGAGTCAGTTCGAACAGCACCTGCGAGCAGTGCTCGACCTGCCGCTGGGCGACACGGCGCTCCGGGACCCCTGGTCGGTGATGGTCAACGTCCTCGGCGGCCCCGCCGAGGGAAGCATGGCGGCCCGGTACCCGGCCGCGTTCGCCGAGCAGCCGACGGTCAAGGTGCACAACTACGGCAAGGACCCCCGCCCCGGACGTAAGATCGGCCACGTGACGGCATCCGGGCCCGATCTGGACTCGGTCAGCTACCAGGCGCGTGCCACTGCGGCATATTTTCAGGACTAAAGCCTAAGATCGTCACCGTGCCAGACAACCTCGCGACTCCCGCCCCCGAGTCCGCCCCCTCCTCAGCCGCGCTCGTCGGCGTCGTGATGGGGTCGGACTCCGACTGGAACGTCATGAGCGACGCCGCGGCCATGCTGGCCGAATTCGGTGTCGCCCACGAGGTGCAGGTGGTCTCAGCGCACCGCACGCCGGAAAAGATGATGCGCTACGGCGCCGAAGCCTGGGGCCGCGGCCTCAAGGTGATCATCGCCGGCGCCGGCGGCGCCGCACACCTGCCGGGCATGCTCGCCGCGGTCACCACGCTTCCCGTCGTGGGCGTTCCGGTGCCGCTGGGCCGCCTGGACGGCCTGGACTCACTGCTATCGATCGTGCAGATGCCGGCCGGCGTTCCCGTCGCGACGGTCTCGATCGGCGGCGCGCGCAACGCGGCCCTGATCGCCATCAAGATCCTGGCGACGGCGGATGACGCGCTGCGCCTCAAGCTGCAAGGCTACGCCGACCAGCTGGCCGAGCAGGTGGAGCAGAAGAACACGGCCCTGCAAGCGAAACTATGACGAGCGCCAGCAGCCCGATCCGGCACCCGAATTCCGGCTCCAGGCAGGTCATGACCCGCCGGGCCTGGTGGCTCGTGGTCCTCAACATCCTTCTGCCCGGCTCCGCCCAGGTACTCGCGGGAAGCCGCGGCCTCGGCCGGTTCGGACTGCGCGCCAGCCTGAGTCTGCTCGGCCTCGGCGTGATCGCCGGCATCGTCTACGCGCTGAACCCCGAGATCCTGCTCACCGTGGCCACCAACTCGATCGGACTGTGGATCCTCGCCATCGTGATGGTGTTCTACGCCCTGGTCTGGGTGGTCCTGACCTTCGACACCATCCGGTTGACCCGCCTCGTGAAGGCCCGGCCCAAGGCCCGGCCGTTCATCGCCGGACTGGCGACAGTGGTGATGGTCACTGTGGCCGGAACCGCCTCCTACGGCGCCTACGTTGCCACGACGGCCAGCGGGTTCCTGTCGTCGGTGTTCGCGGCCGGCCCGTCGGAGCCGCCGGTCGACGGCCGGTACAACATCATGCTGCTCGGCGGCGACGCCGGTTCCGACCGGTTGGGCATGCGCCCGGACAGCACCTCGGTGGTCAGCATCGACGCCGAGACCGGCAAGGCCGACATCATCGGCATCCCTCGCGACCTCGAGTACGTGCCGTTCCCGGAGGATTCCCCCCTGTACGCCTCGTACCCGGACGGCTACGGCTACGACGGCGTCTGCGACGTGGACGTCTGCCAGCTCAACTCGATCTACACCGAGGTGGAGCTCAAGAGCCCGGAGATGTACCCCAACGCGGTGGCCGAGGGCAGCGAACCCGGCATCGAGGCCATGCGTGACGCCGCCAGCGGCGTCACCGGGCTCACCATCCAGTACTACGTGCTCATCGACATGCAGGGCTTCTCTCAGCTCATCGACGCCCTCGGCGGCGTGGACATCACCGTGGCGGAGCGGCTGCCCATCGGCGGTCAGGAAGACGACCTCAGCGACGTGGAAGGCTGGGTGGAGGCCGGTCCGCAGCACATGGACGGTTTCACCGCCCTGTGGTACGGTCGCGCCAGGCACGGCACCAGCGACTACGACCGGATGTCCCGCCAGCGGGTTCTGCAGGAGGCGATCCTGCAGCAGTTCAACCCGGGCAACGTCCTCACCAAGTTCCAGGGTGTGGCCCAGGCCGGCCAGGAGGTCGTCAAGACCGACGTGCCCCAGGGCATGCTCGGCTACTTCACCCGCCTCGCGGCCAAGACCAAGGAACTCCCGGTGGGCGCCGTCGAACTGGTGCCGGCCAACAACGTGGACCCGACAGACCCCGACTACGACTACATCGCCGGCCTGATCGACGCCGCGCTGAACCCGGTCACAGAGACCCCCGCACCCTGACCCTGAGCCGTTGATCGGGCCCGATGGGCTCAGAGGTCGGCGTGCAACTGCCAGACGCGTTCGGCGGTGTCCCGCCAGCTGAACGCCCTGGCCCTGTCGCCGCCGAAGATGCGCAACCTGTCGGCGAGGGCGGTGTCGCCAAGCACCCGGTCCAGGGCGGCGGCGAGCCGATCGGGGTAGCCCGCCGGGTCGTCACGCTCCACCACGAAGCCCGCATCGCCGGCGGCCTCGACCAGGGCCGGCGCATCCGAGTGGATCACCGGGGTGCCGAAGTGGAAAGCCTGGATGATCGGCAGGCCGAAGCCCTCCTCGAGGCTGGGGTAGACGAAGACCGACGCCCGCGAGATCACCAGGGCGAGCTGCTGGTCGGTCAGGCCGTCCAGCGCGCGCACCCGGTCGGGAGCGAGGCCGGCCTCGTCGGCCACCGACGCGAGAGTCAGCTCACCCCAGGAATCCGGTCCGACAACAAGCAGCGGCAGCTCCGCGGCGCCCGGACGGCCCAGGGCCGTGATGAGGGCGGTCACGGCGCGGCGCGGTTCCAGGGTGCCGGCGGTGAGGATGTACTCGTCGGGCAGCCCCAGGGCCACGGCCATGGCTTCGGCGGCGGCGGAATTCGTCGGCAGCACCAGGCCGCTGCTGACGGCCCCGCCGATCACCCGCACCCTGTCGCCGAAGTCCATGATCTCGCCGAGCTGGTCGGCGAGGGCGTGGCTGGGCACCACGATGGCGTCGGCGTGCTTGCGGGCGCGTTTGAGCATCAGCTTGGTTCGGGAGACGGTGGTCGGGGTCAACGACTCCGGATGCGTCCAGGCGAGCACGTCGTGCACCGTCACGGCGACCTGGGTCTCGTCCCTGACCCTGTCGTGCCGGTGCAGCGGAGCAAACAGGCCGGGGGCGTGCACGAGGCCGCGGCCGGCCGAGGTCGCCACACCGAGCTGCCAGGCCGCGGCGAGTTCGCGGCGCGCCAGTGCCATCTTGTGCAGGCCCGCCAGGCCGGGCAGGGCGTCGGTGATCTGGTCGTAGTGCTCCGCCGAGGTGGCCGAGACGATGCCTTCGACCGCACAGTCGGTTGGCGCCGTGGCGATCAGCGACCGGGTGAGTTCCTCGGTGTACCGGCCGAGCCCGCCGGGAACGGGCGAGACCATCTGGTCGACGATGACCCGGAGGGTGATCATGACGGGGTGAAAGCGCCGTGGGTCGAGGCGTCCTCGAGGGCCTCGGTCCAGGGCCGCATCGGGGCCAGGCCGGCAGCGGACCAGGCGTCGTGCCCGAGTACCGAGTACGACGGTCGTGGTGCCGGACGCACGAACGTGCGGCCGTCGGTGGGCAGCACCCGGTCAGGGTCCAGGCCCGCGTTGGCGAACACGGCCCTGGCGAACCCGAACCAGTTCGTCTGCCCGGCGTTGGTGCCGTGGTAGATGCCGGCTGGCGCGTCGGCGTCGAGCATCGCCACGATCTGGCGGGCCAGGTCGACGGTCCAGGTGGGTTGGCCGAACTGGTCGGCGACGACGGAGACGGTGTCCCGGCCCGCGGCGAGGGTGAGCATGGTGCGGCCGAAATTGGGGCCGTGTGCGCCATAGAGCCACGCTGTGCGCACGATGTAGCTGCCGGCGGGATTCTCGGTGAGCACGAACTGTTCACCGGCGGCCTTGGTGCGGCCGTACGCGTTGAGCGGGTCGATCGCGGTGTCTTCGGGGTACGGCGTGCTGCCGGTGCCGTCGAAGACGTAGTCGGTGGAGATCTGCACGAGCTTCGCACCGCTGGCGGCGGCCGCGATCGCGAGGTTGCGCGGGCCGATGGCGTTCACCGCATACGCGGCGGCCTCGTTCTCCTCCGCCGCGTCCACCGCGGTGTACGCGGCGGCGTTGATGATCACGTCGTGGCCGGTGACGGCCTTCTGAACGGCGGCGAGGTCGGTGATGTCCAGCTCGCTGCGGTCCACGGCCGTGACATCACGGTCGGAGAGGGCGTCCTGCAGGTCGCGGCCGAGCATCCCGGCCGCGCCGGCGATCAGATAACGGGTCATGTCAGCAGGCTCAGCTCAACGCCGCGCGGGCCTTGAGGGGTTCCCACCAGGAGCGGTTGTCGCGGTACCACTGCACCACGTCGGCCAGGCCCTTCTCGAAGGGCACCTCGGGGGAGTAGCCGAGTTCGGCCTGGATCTTGGAGATGTCCACGGAGTAGCGCAGGTCGTGGCCGAGACGGTCGGCGACCCGGTCCACGTAGGACCAGTCCTTGCCGGTGGCGTCCAGCAGCAGGTGAGTGAGCTCGACGTTGGTCAGCTCGGTACCGCCGCCGATGTTGTAGATCTCGCCGGCGCGGCCGGAGACCAGCACCATCGCGATGGCGCGGGTGTGGTCGTCCACGTGCAGCCAGTCACGGATGTTGTTGCCCTCGCCGTAGAGGGGAACGTGCAGGTCGTCGATGAGGTTGGTCACGAACAGCGGGATGACCTTCTCGGGGAAGTGGTACGGGCCGTAGTTGTTCGAGCACCGGGTGATCGACACGTTCAGGCCGTGGGTGCGGTGGTAGCTGCGGGCGAGCAGGTCGCTGCCGGCCTTCGACGCGGAGTACGGCGAGTTGGGCTCGAGGGCGCGCTCCTCGTTCCAGGAGCCTTCGGCGATGGAGCCGTAGACCTCGTCGGTGGACACGTGCACGAACCTGGGCAGGTTGTTGCGCAGTGCCGCGTCGAGCAGCTGTTGGGTGCCGAGCACGTTGGTCTCGACGAAGATCGAGGCGTCCCGCACGGAGCGGTCCACGTGGGATTCCGCGGCGAAGTGCACCACGGCGTCGAGGCCCGGGAACAGGGTGTCCAGCAGAGCGCCGTCGCGGATGTCGCCCTCGACGAAGGTGTAGCGGTCGGAATCGGCCACGGGGGCCAGGTTCTCCAGGTTGCCGGAGTAGGTGAGGGCGTCCAGGACGACGACTTCGGCGCCTTCCAGGCCCGGGTAAGCGTCCTGCAGGGTGCGACGAACAAAGTTCGAGCCGATGAACCCGGCTCCGCCGGTGACGAGGATCTTCATATATATACGTGACCATTCCGTTTGCGTAAAGGTGCCTCCGCGATTCTACTGGACCCGCCTTGCTAGGCTGGCAAACGTGCAGATTCGTGAACTCTCCGTCCCCGATTCCTACGAGGTGACCCCCAAGCAGTTCGGGGACGACCGGGGAGTCTTCCTCGAGTGGTACCGCTTCGACAAGTTGTCCGAGGCGGTCGGGCACCCGCTGGACCTGCGTCAGGCCAACACCAGCATGTCCAGCCGCGGCGTCGTGCGCGGCATCCACTTCGCCGACATCCCGCCGGGCCAGGCCAAGTACGTCACCGCCACGCACGGTGCGATCATCGACTTCATCGTCGACATCCGGGTCGGTTCGCCCACCTTCGGCCAGTGGGACTCCGTACTGCTGGACGACGTCGACCGTAAGGCCGTCTACATCTCCGAGGGCCTCGGCCACGCTTTCGTCGCCCTGACCGACAAGGCCACCGTGAGCTACCTGGTCTCCTCCACCTACACCGCCGGCGCCGAGCACGGGATCAACCCGCTCGATGACGAGATCGGCCTGATCTTCCCGTCCTCGGCCGGAGAGCTGCTGCTCTCCCCGAAAGACACCGACGCACCCAGCCTCGCCGAGGCCGCCGCGAGCGGACTGCTGCCCACCTGGGACGCCGCCCGCGCCTACTACCAGTCGCTCAACGAACGGAACTAGACCATGCGCGGAATCATTCTCGCCGGAGGCTCAGGAACCCGCCTCTGGCCGATCACCAAGGGCATCTCCAAGCAGTTGATGCCCATCTACGACAAGCCGATGATCTACTACCCCCTCTCGACGCTGATGATGGCCGGTATCCGCGAGGTGCTCATCATCACCACCCCCGAGTACAACGACCAGTTCAAGGCCCTCCTCGGCGACGGCAGCGAGCTCGGCCTCCGCCTCGAATACGCCGTGCAGCCCTCCCCGGACGGCCTCGCGCAGGCGTTCACCATCGGTGAGGACTTCATCGGCGATGACAGCGTCGCCCTGGTGCTGGGCGACAACATCTTCCACGGCGCCGGCCTGGGCTCGGCGCTCCGCAACAACGCCGACATCGACGGCGCCCTGATCTTCGCGTACCACGTGTCCAACCCCACCTCCTATGGAGTCGTGGAGTTCGACGACGACTTCACCGCCGTGTCGATCGAAGAGAAGCCGACCAAGCCCAAGAGCAACTACGCCGTGCCCGGACTGTACTTCTACGACAACTCCGTCGTCGAGATCGCCAAGTCCATCGAACCCAGCGCCCGCGGCGAGCTGGAGATCTCCACCGTCAACGAGCGCTACCTCAACCAGGGCAACCTGCACGTGCAGGTCCTGGACCGCGGCACCGCCTGGCTGGACACCGGCACCTTCGAATCGATGATGCAGGCCTCCGAATACGTGCGCGTCATCGAAGACCGCCAGGGCCACAAGATCGGCTGCATCGAAGAGATCGCCTGGCGCGCCGGCTGGATCGACGACGCCCAGCTGAGCCGTCTCGCCGCCCCGCTCGCCAAGAGCGGTTACGGCGTCTACCTGAACGGGCTGCTCAAGACCGACTAACAGCCGGCCGAATCACTGCTAAAGGCCCCATGGAGGAGTTCCATGGGGCCTTTTGCGGGATCTGGACGATGGCGCCGCCTGGGCGGGGTGTCAGCCGCCGGACTGGATGTGGGCGAGCACGTCGTCCATGGTGGCCTTGATCCCCGCGGGCAGACTGGTCAGCTGCCGCCGGTCCAGGTCGGGCCACACCGTCGAGGTGATACGCAGATCCAGGCCCTGCATCGAGGCCTCGGCCGAGTAGCCCAGCATCACGTTCGGCTGGCCCTTGGCGAGGCTGCGGATCTGGCCGAGCAGGTTGCTGATCGTCACGGCCTGACCCGAGGCGAGGTTCTTGATCACCTCGGTGCGTCCGGTGGCGGCGGTGACCTCGAGCAGCCTGGCGACGCAGTCCACGACGAGTTCGGCGCAGTCACGCACGAAAATGTAGTCCCGCATGGTCTCCAGCGGCACGAAGATCGACGCCGGCTTGGGTGAGAACTGGGCCTTGGCCAGGTGCGAGATCAGGCCCTGCATCTTGCCCAGCTTCTGGCCGGGCCCGTACAGGTTCGCGATCCGGCCGGCGAGCACCGAGACCCCGCTGGCCCGGGAGAAGGCGAACAGGCTCGCCTCGGCGTCGAGCTTGAACCGTCCGTAGCCCGAGATCGGCACCGGTGCGCTGTGCTCGTTGAACGGCGGATGCGCCGAACCGCCGTACACGCCGCCGGCCGAGGACGCGTAGAACACGGCGCCGGCGCCGGAGGTGCCCTGGTGCGCGGCGGCGGTGCCGACGGCGTCGAGCACCAGGCGCAGCTGACGCAGTTCCCGCTCGATCGCAGCCGGGGGTGTGGAGGTGACGGCGTTTCCGGCGAGCCAGAGCACCGCCCAGTTCGTGCGCTCGGTTGCGGCGGTCTCGAGCAGCCGGGCGGCGGTCGCCGCGGCGGCGGCGGCCAGGGCGTCGTCATCGGCCCACGGCAGCGGTTCTGCATTCAGCAGCACCCAGCCGGGGCGACGGCTGATCGCGGCGGCCGTGGCGCCGCCGAGCAGGCCGCGGGCCCCGATCACCCAGACGTAGGTGGTCACTTGGCCGCTTTGCGCGTCCGCCCGAGAGGCCCATCCGCCGGGTCGGTCGTGATGAGGTACGGCGGCTTGCCCATGGCCATGTTCACGTTGATGCCGATGTACTCGGCGATGATGCCCAGGGAGAACAGGATGAACCCGGCGCTCAGCAGCACCAGGACGCTCAGCGACGCC
Organism: Cryobacterium sp. MP_3.1; assembly: GCF_035984795.1. Taxonomy (NCBI): domain Bacteria; kingdom Bacillati; phylum Actinomycetota; class Actinomycetes; order Micrococcales; family Microbacteriaceae; genus Cryobacterium; species Cryobacterium sp. MP_3.1. The sequence continues at coordinate 280,576 of NZ_JAXCHV010000002.1, forward strand.
CAGCCCTGGATGGCGATGTCGCCGGCGAGGCGCTGGATGAAGATGACGACAGCGAAGATCACACCGATCACGGCAAAGATCACGCCGAGGCCGCTGACGATCCGCAGCCCCCTCGTGCCGGTGGTGAGGATCATGCGCCAGAAGTGCGAGAACAGTCGTCGGGCCGAATAGCCGGAGCTGCGTTCGCCTTCCTCGCGCAGTTCGACCGGGGAGGTCGTGACGCGGGAGGCGACCCAGCCGATGGCGACGTCGAGGTAGACCCCGGAGCCGGCGTAGGCGGCGACGCTGCGCCCGATGTTGCCCAGCATCAGCCGATAGCTCTGGTAGTCGGCGGCCGCGCCGGTGCCGGACAGCTTGGTGAGCAGGTATTTCGCGGTCTTCGAGGCGGCGTTGCGCACGGGTCCGTGCGGGGCCGGGTTGGTCGGCTTGGCGTAGACGACGCTGGCCTGCTCGCGCATGGCGGTGTCGAGCATCCCGCCGATGGCGCGGGGGTCGTGCTGGCCGTCCTCGTCGAGGGTGACGATCCAGTCGCCGCCGGAGGACGCCATGCCGGCGAGGGTCGCCGCGTGCTGGCCGAAGTTCTTGCTCAGCCAGATGCCGCGGGCGAACGGGAACCTGTCGGTGATGCTGCGGATGATCGACGCCGAGTCGTCCGGACCGTGGTCGAAGACCAGCAGGACCTCTTCGACCTGGAAGCTGTAGCCATCGGGGGTGATGCTCAGCCGGGTGAGCGGTTCGATCTCCTCGAGAACGCCGGTGAGGGTACGTTCTCCCTGATAGACGGGGATGACGATCGAGATGCTGTGGTCGGCGACGTCGGGTTCTGCAGAGGGGAGTGTCACGGGTTCAGAACCTATCACACGGGCCGTTTCGTCGGCCGGGTCAGTTGGCTGCGGCATCCGTCGTCACCGCCTTGGACATGCGCCGGCCGAGCCAGATGTAGGCGAGCCGGCGCACCTGGGCCATCACCCTGGCGCGGGTGTTGCCGATCCGCCGGTCGGTGCTGGACACGACGTCGGGGCGGGTCTTGGCCATCCAGTTGTGGAAGCCGATAGCCTGCTCGGCTTGCTCGGCGACCAGGCGCACGCTCCACTGGCTGTCGGAGATGCGGAAGCCGGCCAGGCTGCCGGGTACGCCGACGAACTTTCCTTCGAGCAGGACCATCGAATAGGAGGTCTCGTCGATCAGGTACGGCCAGCGCGAGTCCCACCAGCCCACCTTCTCCAGAACGCTCCGGCGCATCATCACGCAGCCGGGTTCGCCGAAGATGTTGGTGCCCTGGGTGATGGTCTTCCGCACGGCGACGGCGCCGTCGTGCACACCGATCAGGCCGGCCAGGCCACGGTTCTTCAGCACCGGTGCGCCGTTGGCGTCGACGATGTCACGCGGGGAGGCGGTCAGCACGGCGCCGGGCTCGTTCATGAGCGCGGCAACCTGCTGGGCGACGATGGTGGGGTAGAGCAGGTCGTCGCCGCAGACGAGTTTGATCAGCTCGCCGGTGGCCGCCTGGCTCACCCGGTTCCAGTTGCGCAGGGCCCCGCCGCCACCCTCGGTGTGCAGCAGGGTGACGCGAGGGTCGGCGCTGTAACGCTGCATGACGGCCCAGGTGTCGTCGGTGGACGCGTGGTCGGAGACGATCACCTCGAGGTTGGTATACGTCTGGCCGAGCACGCTCTTCATGGTCTCGTCGAGGTAGTCCGCGTTGTTGTAGGCGGGGATGACGATCGAGACGAGAGGCTGATCATCAGGGAACGTCGCATCGTGTGTCATAAGTTAAGTGTGACTCGCATCCTTCGTAGTGCTGAGCCTTCACGATACCGGGTGGTCCTGAGCGACCTCTGTCCCCGCGCGGGGCGACCCTAAGCGAGAATGGGGAGGCGGTTCGCTCAGAGCGGGCCGGCAATCACCCCTGCGGGCGCGCACAGTGACGACCGTCACATCCTGATCAGGGCGAGAAAAGGGCAAACTGTTGCTGAAGTCGAGATTCGTATGGCCCGCCATTGTGGTCGTCGCCGTACTGGTCGGGGCTGCCCTGCCGTTGCTGGTCAACCGCGGCTACTACTTCATCGACGACACCCAGTCGGGTGCCTTCGGGCAGTGGTACGAGATCGGCACCCGCATTCTCGAGGGCAACTGGTCGCTGATCAACCCCCTGGTCTGGCAGTCCGGCAACTATCTCGCCGAGGGCGCGTGGGGGATCTTCAGCCCGGTCCTCTGGCTGATCGGCATCTGGTCGCACTGGGCGGGCAACGCCCTGATCTTCTCCACTGTCGTCAAGGTCCTCTGCCTGGTCGCGGGTTCGCTGGGCGCGTACCTGCTGGCCCGCACCTTCCAAGCCGGCCGCGGCTGGGCGGCGGCCGTCGCCGTCGCGCTGCCGTTCACCGGCGTGACCTTCTACCTGGATGCGACCACCTGGGTCAACGGTCTGCTGGCCTGGAGCATGTGGGCTCTGGCCTGGGCGCTGACTCGGCGGGCCGTGTTCTCGGCCAAGTCGCCCACCCTGGCGTTGCTGGCCTGCATCGGCACCGTCGGTATCGGCTACGTGCACGCCACCATCTTCCTGGCCGTGGCCCTGGCCGCCACGATTGCCGAGGCGTTCATCGCCCGGCACCGGGCATCCATCGTGCGCGCTTTCCTGATCGCCACCGGCGCCGGACTGTTCGCCGTCATCGTGCACCTGCCGGGGCTCCTGACCGCGGGAACGTCCGGGCGCACCAAGGGCGTCGTGAACACCGGGCTCCTGACGGTGGACCTGAGCGGCCTGGTGGCGGCGAACACGCCCGTCGGGATCCCGCAGGTCGGGTTCTTCGGTGCCTTCTTCCCGTCGGCGCCGCTGGTCTATATAAGTTGGATGCTCCCGCTGTTCGCGTTCGTCGCGTGGAAGCGGTTGATGCCGGTGTTGGCCACCCGGCTGAGCGTGGTGATCTTCTTCGGCGTCGCGCTGATCGGTGTGCTGCTGCCCAGCGATGTCGGGCCGCTCCGTATTCCGTTGCGGATGATGCCCTACCTGGCGATCGCGGTGCTCCTGATCCTGGCTATCGGGCTGTCCCTGGCCAGGGTCGAGGTGATCTCCCGCCGGCGCTTCCTGGCCGCCTGCGCGTACACCCTTTTCGGCGCCATGCTGACGGTGTTCCAGGGTCCGCAGTACGCCGGGGTGGTGGCCCTGGCCACCCTCGCTGTTCTGGTCGTGCTCTGGGTGTTCTACCGGATCACCTCTCCCGGCGGGCTGCCGGGACTCTCCGCACCGTTGCGGGACCGGGCACGCGCCTCACGCGTCTGGCTCCTCCCAGCCCTGGCGGTGATCGTGACCCTCGGCGTGATCTACCCCCAGCACATCGTGCACACCAGTGGTCCGCTGCTGAACTACCAGGTGCCGAGCTCGGTGCAGAGCTATCGGGACCTGCTCACCGACGCCGAGGGAGATGTCCTCGTGGTCGGTGGACCGCAGAACGGTGCGATCCAGCCGGGCGACTGGGCTGAAACCACGGTGGCCAACCTCTGGTACATCCCGGATGCCCCGGTGCAGAACGCCTACACCTCGGTCTTCTACCCCGGCTACGGCGATGCGCTCTGCATGGCCTATCAGGGTGTCACCTGCGCGGACCTGCTACCGAAGCTGTTCACGGCGGGCACCGACACCGGCCAGAATCTCGTCGACGACCTGGGCGTCAGCTCGGTCCTGATCGTGAAGAGTTCGGTTCCGGAAGAGCTCTGGGCCGAGACGCCCGACGGCTGGCACGTGGCCCAGGACACCGAACTGACCCGGCTGATCGTGCGGGACACCCCGGTGCCTGGCGCCGGCAGTGTGGTCTGGAGCTCTGACGACACCGAGGTGACGGTGCTCCACGAGGACGACATGGGGGTTTCCTTCCGTGTCGACGCCGTCGGCGACGACGGCGGCCAGGTCGCCCTGAGCCGAATTTCATGGCCGGGCTACGAGGTCGACGGTGGAACCGTGTCGGACGAACTCGTCAATGGTTTCCTGATGGGCATCGACATTCCCGCCGATGCCACCGGTGACGTCGTGACGGTGTCCTTCCGGGCACCGGGCTGGCCGGTCCAGATCCTCTCCGGCGTTCTGCTGGTTGTGCTCCTGCTCGGCTGGGGAATGTTCAGGCTGTGGGGACGAGACCGGGCCGGATCACAGCCGGCGCGACCGAACTGGGTCAGGGAACTCCGCGAACCACTGAAAGTTGAGAAGTCATGACGAAGACGCCCGCCGAGAAGGTCGTGGTCGTGGTCGTGGCCTTCAACCGTCGCGACCTGCTCCTGGAAAGCCTGGCCGCCCTGGCCGGTCAAACCCGCCGGCCCGATGAAATCCTGGTGATCGACAACGCCTCCACCGACGGCACTGCAGAGGCCGTCCGCTCGGCGCATCCCGAGGTGACCCTGGTGGTGCTCGACCGGAACACCGGCGGGGCCGGCGGCTTCACCGCCGGCCTGGCCGAGGCCGTCGGGCCGCTCGGCGCGGACCTGGTCTGGTTGATGGACGACGACACCGTGCCCACCGAGACCGCACTCGCCGAGCTCCTGACAGCGCGCGCGCACGCTCCGGCGTCCACCAGGATCCTCGCGTCGACGGTGCACTGGACCGACGGCCGGGAACACCCGATGAACATGCCACGGGCACGGCCGTTCGCCGCGCGCCGATCCCTGGAGCGCGCCCGCGAGTTCGACTGCTACCCGGTCCGGTCGGCGTCGTTCGTGTCGGTCATGATCGACGCGCGCGCGGTCGCCGAGCACGGTCTGCCGGTTGCCGGGTACTTCCTCTGGAACGATGACTTCGAGTACACCGCCCGGATCCTGCGCGGGTCGACGGGATACCTCAGCCGACGCAGCATCGTGGTGCACAAGACCAAGGTCTTCGGCTCGACGAACATCGACCCCGGGCCCCGGTTCCGGCTGGAGGTGCGCAACAAGTTGTGGCTGCTGCGCCTCTCGCCGGCACTGTCCCCCTTCGAGCGGGTGCTCTACGCCGGAGCGACGGCCCGCAGTTGGATCAGTACTTTCGTGCATTCCGCAGACCGGGCCACGCTCCGGCACGGCCTCCGGGAGGGCCTGCGTGAAGGCCTCACCACCCGACCGGCCACGAACGCCCAGGTGCTGGCCGGGTTCGGCCGGGTGAGCGAGTCCGTCCAGGCGGCGGAGGCCGGTCCGGCCAGGGCCTCGTCGTGACGAGCCCCGGACTGCCCTTCTCCCTGCTGCTGCCCGTCTACCTGGGGGACCGACCCGAGTACTTCACCCGGGCGTTCTCCAGCGCCGTCACCGACCAGACCCGTCGCCCGACCGAGGTGGTTCTGGTACGGGACGGCCCGATCAGCCCGGCACTGGCCGAGGCCATCAGCACGGCCATCGACGCCTCCCCGGTGGAGGTTCGCCGGGTCGACCTGGACGTCAACGTGGGTCTGGCCGTCGCGCTGACCCGCGGGCTGGCCGCCTGCCGGTTCGACGTGGTCGCCCGAATGGATGCCGACGACATCTCGCTGCCGGAACGATTCGCCCGGCAGCTGCCCGCCATCGAAGCGGGCTGCGACCTGGTCGGAACGGGCATGCTCGAATTCAACGAGCTCGACAAGATCCTCGGCCGCCGGGTTCCGCCGGTCGGGCAGGCCGAAATCAGCCGTCAGGCCAGATTCCGCGACCCGTTCAACCACCCCACCGTGGTGTATCGCAAGTCGGCGGTCGAGGCCTCAGGCGGCTACCGCCATCTTCCGCTGATGGAGGACTACTGGTTGTTCGCGCGAATGATCATGGCCGGCGCCACCGTGCGCAACCTGCCCGAACCGCTGGTCATGTACAGGGTCGACTCCGGTGCATACAACCGGCGAGGTGGCCTGTCCCTGTTCCGCAGCGAGCTGGCCCTGCAGCGCCGACTGCTGGCGGACGGGTTCGTCACGCCCGGCCAGTTCCTCCGCAACGTGATCGTGCGCGGCGGGTATCGCTTCGTTCCGGTCGTCATCCGACGAGCCGTGTATCGCCGAATGGCCGTGAGCAAGCACACAGACACGCCCCAGTAGGATCGAAGTTTGGTCGAACTGGCCGGCTGTAAGTGAGGATGGGTGTTATGAACGTTGACCTTGTGGTTGTCGGAGCCGGTTTCTTCGGCCTCACTGTGGCAGAGCGCTGCGCCAACGAATTGGGATTGCGGGTTGTCGTCATCGACAAGCGCGACCACATCGGTGGCAACGCATACAGCTCGGTCGAGCCCGAGACCGGAATCGAGGTGCATCGCTACGGCGCCCACCTCTTCCACACCTCGAACAAGGTGGTCTGGGACTACGTCAACAGGTTCACGTCCTTCACGGCCTACCGGCACCGGGTGTACACCACCCACAAGGGTGAGGTCTTCCCGCTGCCGATCAACCTCGGCACCATCAACCAGTTCTTCCACAGCGCTTACTCGCCCACCGAGGCCCGCGCGCTGATCAGCGAACAGGCCGCGGAGGGCGAGCTCGCCACGGTGAGCAACCTCGAGGACAAGGCCGTCGCCCTGATCGGCCGTCCCCTCTACGAGGCGTTCATCAGGGACTACACCGCCAAGCAGTGGCAGACCGACCCGCGGGAGCTGCCCGCAGAGGTCATCAGCCGCCTGCCCGTGCGGTACAACTACGACAACCGGTACTTCAGCGACACCTATGAGGGACTGCCCGTCGACGGGTACACGGCCTGGATCGAACGCATGGCCGATCACCCCAACATCGAGGTGCGGCTGTCCACGGACTTCTTCGACCTCGACCAGGAAATCAACATCCGCGACACCGTCGGCACGGTCCCCGTCGTCTACACCGGTCCCGTCGACAGGTACTTCGACTACTCGGAGGGGCCGCTGTCCTGGCGCACCCTGGACTTCGAGGAAGAAGTCATCCAGACCGGTGACTACCAGGGCACACCGGTGATGAACTACGCGGACACCGACGTCGCGTACACCCGCATCCACGAGTTCAAGCACTTCCACCCCGAGCGGGACTACCCGAACGACAAGACCGTGATCATGCGGGAGTTCTCGCGCTTCGCCGAGGAAGCCGACGAGCCCTACTACCCCGTGAACACCGCTGCAGACCGCGAACGCCTGCTGCGCTACCGGGAGCGCATCGCCGAGCAGCCCAACGTGATCTTCGGCGGCCGACTGGGCACCTACCAGTACCTCGACATGCACATGGCGATCGGTGCCGCACTGTCCACCTTCGAGAACAAGCTCCGTCCGCTTTTCGCGACGGACGCCACGGCCTGACCCGGTCGTGGGCCACACGGAAGGCTGACGTGTCCGGAACCTCCCTCGCCGACACTCCGGTCGGCGCCGCCCCCATCAGGCAGATCCATGCCCTGACCGGTGTGCGGATCCTTGCCGCCCTCTGGGTGGTGCTGTTCCACATCCGGTTCAGCATCGCCGCAGAGTTCCCCGCGGTGTACGCCGCCTTCGCTCCGATCATCACCCACGGCGACTACGGCGTCGACCTCTTCTTCATCCTCAGCGGTTACGTCATCACGCTGAACTACGGGCGCAAGATGGGTGGCTCCCTCGACCGTAAGGCGAGCGTCAAGTTCTGGTGGGCCCGGCTGTCGCGCATCTGGCCGGCGTACTTCGTCATGCTGGCCTTCGTGTCGGTCTGGCACGGCAGCTTCCTGATCTTCGGCGCCACCGACCCCGTCGCGCCGCGTGACTTCAGCGTGTGGAGCTTCCTGCGCCAGTCGACCCTGGTCGTGCAGTGGACCGAAGCCGACTTCAACCGGCTGACCTGGAACGGCGCCGCCTGGTCGGTGTCGGTCGAAGCCCTGGCCTACCTGCTGTTCCCGATCCTCGCCCTGCTGTTGTTCCGCCTGTCGCGGGTGCTCGGAACCCGCGGCCTCGGCATCCTCGCTGTCGTCACGGTGATGCCGGTGGTGCTCTTCGCCCTCGCCCTCGGATCGTTGTACGCCCCCTGGATGTGGCTGATCCGCATCCTCTGCGAGTTCGTGGCCGGCGGGTTGCTTTTCTACGCTCTCGAACGGGTGCAGAACCGGCCCGGTGCTCAGCGCATCGCCAACTGGCTGGCACCCGCACTGATCGTGGTGGTGCTGATCGTGGCCTACCTGCTCAACGGCAGGGTCAACGAGCGGTGGGGAGTGCTCGTGGTCCCCGCGTTGCTGGTCTTCGTCGGTGCGATCGTGGTGGGCCGCAAGGGCCTGATGAGTCTCCTCGGGCACCGCTGGCTCGTGATCGGCGGCATGGCGTCGTACAGCGTCTATCTTGTGCACATGCCGCTGATCGAAATTGTCTGGACGGCCCAGGAGAGGCTCCCATTCCTGGCGCAAGGTACACTTGCTAGCAAGATCCTCATCTTCCTGGTCCCCGCGCTTGCCACGATCTTCGGCTTCGCCCTGTGGAAGTGGGTCGAGGAACCGGCCCGCCGCGCCATGCGACGCATGTCCCTCCAGAACATCCCCGAACGCGCCGTTGACGACGTGCCCATCAAACAGGCCGGCATCGAGGCACCACGTGCTTGATCCGGTCGGCTGCGGGAGTCGACGGTGCCACCGGGCATCGACTCCTGCCAGCCAAGCGAAGTGAAAGTACCCTCTTCACCATGTCTGACCTTCTCTCGACGGCCTTCGGTCGTCCCGCACTGTTCACCGCCGACCTCTCAGCCCCGGCGGCGGAGAAGCTCGGGTCTGCGCTGACCGAGCGGCAGCTGGCGCTGCTGGTCTCCGCGACCAACTTCCACGCCCTCGACAATCCGGGCGCACGCCTGCGCATCGTGGTGCACATCAACCGCCCGGGCCTCGGGGCGCACCTGACGGATGCCGGCACCCGGCACGAGAAGGTCACCGCCGAAGCGACCAGAGTGGCCGAGTTCACCATCGTGAGCACCGTGGCCGGCTCGCCGCACCCGCACTACACCCATACCCGCAAGAGCTGGCTGACCGACCCGGAAACGGGGGTTCGCAACATCGTGATCGACGCCGAGCGCGAACCCGGATCCACCGCGACCGTCGGGCGGGCCAGCCTGTACTGGCGGCTGCGCGGCGGCATCGAACGGCGGTACCCGTTCGAGTACGACCGGCTGCGGCAGTGGCTGCTGCGCGGACGTGAGTCCTCGCTGAACTCCACCGTCGTGGCGCGCCGCGTTGTCGACCTGACCGGCGTGCCGACCGGCGGCACCGCGACCGACCTGGAACCCGCCGTCATCATCGGCCTGCACTGGCTCGAGCTGGGCGGTGCAGAGCGCTGGGCAATGGAGTCCATCGCGCTCGCCCGCAACAGCGGGCTGCGACCCATCGTCATCACCGATGTGCCCTCGACGCACCCGTGGATCACCAAGGCCGAGTTGGACGGTGCCATCGTTCTCACACTGACGCACCCGGTCAACCAGCCAGAGCACTCAGAACCGGTGCTCGAGGCCCTCGCCACGAACTTCGACATCCGTGGCGCATTCGTGCACCACAGCCGGTGGCTCTACGACCGGTTGCCGTGGCTGCGCAACCGCATCCCGGGGCTGCACGTGGCCACCACCCATCACATCCTCGAATACAACGGCGGTGGCTACCCGGCAATCGGCGCGGCCCTGGACGAGTTCATCGACGTGCACCACGTGATCTCGCCGCAGCTGCAGGACTGGTTCGTTCGGGTGCAGGGCGTGGACCCGGCGAAGGTGGCGCTGGCGCCCCTGATCGGTCTCACCACAACGGGGTCGGTCGCCGAGGTGGCGCGTGCGCGCGTCGATGAGTCGGTGCTGACTCTGGGCTTCATCGGCCGCTTCGCGGCGCAGAAGCGTCCCTACCTGTTCACCAAGTTGGTCAGGGAGCTTCAGGACGTCGAGGGGCTGACCATCCGGGTGGTGATCCAGGGTGGCGGCGAACTCGAGCAGTTCGTCCGGCGGGACATCGACAGCCACAAGCTGTCCGGCCTGGTCGAATGGGTGGACGAGGGATCTCCGGTCAGCAATACCCTCGCCCGGATCGACTGCCTCGTCCTGAGCTCGCAGAACGAAGGACTCACCCTCACCACGCTGGAGGCCTTGGCAGCGGGTGTGCCCGTGATCTCCACCGACGTCGGCTCCCAGCGCACCGTCATCGTGCCCGACGCCCTGGTGTCCCGCGACCCCGGCCTGTTCCTGACCGAGGCGAGCGAAATCGTCACCCGGATGGCCGGCTCAGAGGATTATCGAACAGACGTCTGGCGTCGAGAAGTCGCCCTGGCCCAGGAATTCACCGAGTATGAAAGCGCCCACGATTGGGCCGGAAAGCTGTTCGAGTTATGGATCAAGTAAGCGCCGTCGTCGTCACCTTCAACAGGCTCGCGAAGCTCAAGACGGTGATCGCCTCCATCGAAGCCCAGACCTTCGCGCCCACCCGCCTCATCATCGTGGACAACGCGTCGACCGACGGCACCGCGGAATACCTCGGTCAGCTGACGACCAGCATCCCGCTCGAGGTGATGTCCCTGCCCACGAACACCGGTGGGGCCGGCGGATTCTCGGCGGGCATGGAGCGCGGCTATCAGCTCGGCGCCGATTTCGTCTGGATCATGGACGACGACTGCTACCCGCAGCCCGACGCCCTCGAGAAGCTGCGTGACGGCTTCGTCGCCGCCGTCGCCGAGCTCGGCCCCGAGGTGCCGTTCTCCTGCTCGCTGGTCAACTACATCGACGGCGCCATCTGCGAGATGAACAACCCTGAACCCACCTGGGACTGGGCCAGGCTCGTGTCCAAGGGTCAGCGTTCGGTGACGGTGAAGAGCTGTTCCTTCGTGTCGGTGCTCATTCCCCGTTGGGTGATCGAGAAGCACGGCCTGCCGTACTCCGAGTACTTCATCTGGTTCGACGACCACGAGTACACCCTGCGCATCACCCGAGCCTGCCCGGGTGTGCAGGTCCTCGACAGCGTTGTCGTGCACGACATGGGCGACAACAAGGGCGTCAACTTCGGCTTGATCGATGACGCCAATGCGTGGAAATTCGCCTACGGCATCCGCAACGAGGCGTCCTTCAGGCTGCACCACCAGAGTCTCTTCGCTTACCTGTACCTGTGCGCCCGGGTGGCCCTGATGATGCGGCGGGGCCGGGTCGCCGGCAAGCTGCAGCGCCGGATGTACGGTCGCCTGCTGGCCGGAATCCGGTTCAACCCGGCCGTCGTGTTCCCCCGGACGTCGCCTCAGTAGGTCTGACGCGTTCGTCGCACGGTCCGCAATGCACAGACGAGAGCCCCGGCTGGATATCCAGCCGGGGCTCTCGTGAGCCTGCGTGGGGCTAGGCGGCGGCAGTGGAGCGGCGGCGCAGTCGGCCGACCGAAACGAGTAGCGTCCAGATCAGGATGCCCGCCAGCGCGGTCAACCAGGCGGTCACCTCGATGGCCCAGCCCGGCGGCTGGAATGTGACGGTGACGACCTCGCCGACCGACGACTGCGGAATATCCACCCCAAGGAGGAAACCGTCCACAGGCGCCGTGCTGAGCGTGGCGTTCTCGGCCGAGTATCCGGGCCAAGCCAAGCGGCTCAGGGCCACCGTGCCCCCGTCAGCGGGCGCTGAGAGCACCTTCATGGTGACGGAGGTGTCCGTCTGGGACAGGGTCTCGACGCTGGTGCCGTCGCTGCTCCACACCACGTCACCGGTGGAACCGACGGGTTCGTCCCGGCTCCAGACCACGGTCAGTCCGGTGTCGCGCTCGATGCTCCACCCGGCGGGGGGTGTGCGCCATTCGTCGTCGTCGTCGTCGAACGCGGCCTTGAGAATCTGGATGTTGTCGATCGAGAGCTGGTCCACCAGGAGCAGCCCCGTCGCCTCGCGCGGCTCGAAGAGGGTGATGAGCAGTTCGGGGCAGGTGCCGCCCAGGTATTGCAGGCAGAGCGCCGAGTTGTACGCGGCGAACCCGATGAGCTGGTAGCGGTTCTGCACCTGGGCCGGGCTGAGGTACCACATGTTGGCCATCAGCGTCTCCCGCCAGACCGCGGGGTCGGCCCCGTAGATGAGGGGGTCGCCCACTACGATCACGTCGCCTTCGATACCTTCGAGCACGCCCTTGGCGATGCTCGTGTCGGCGGGCACGTTGTTCATCGACAGTGGGCTTGAGCGCGTGTCGTAGTGCTGGGCAGCCGTCAGCACCAGGCTGACGGCGACGGCGACGGCGGCCACGGTCGGCCAGACCGAGCTGTGTTCGGGGCGCCGGCGCATCAACCACCAGATTGCGCCGAGACCGAGGATGGCCACCAGGCCGCTGAAGATGAGGGCGAGATAGTGCGGCGGAAGTTGGGCCCAGGACAGGTAGACCGCGGCAATGATCACGGCGGCGGCGCCGAAGATCCGGTTGCGGCCCGGCCGGGGCACGCCAGCCCGGCTGAGGGCGACCACGGTGAGGACAATCAGGGTGAGGGCGAAGTACGGCATGAAGCGCACCGGATAGCGCAGCGGCCCGATCACGGTCGGCAGGAGCACGTAGAGCAGGGACAGGCTCATCACGATGGTCAGGTCCCGCACCTGTGCGCGGTTCTGCAGGGCCTTGCGCCAATCGACGAAGAACAGCACCGGCAGGAACCAGGCGATGTAGACCACCGGGCTGGTCGCGGTGGGCCCGGACCACCACCAGGAACTCACCTGCGGGTAGCCCGTGGCGATGGTGGAGCTGAAGATGCCGCCCAGGTCCACGCTCATCATGCCGTCGTTGCCGACGATGTTCACGGCACGGTTGGTGACCGACCCCGTCAGCGCGCCGGGCAGGAAGACCGTGACGGCCACGAGCACCAGCGCGACGCCGACGCCGACGACGCGCATGGCTTTGGCCCAGTGCCGGCGGATGAGGCAGTCGACGCCGACGGCGAGAAGCACGAAGCCGATGGCGAAGACACCCTGCACGTAGCCGACGGTGACGATGAGATAGCCGACCAGGAAGGCGGGCAGCGGGTTCGCCGAACGCTGGGTGAGCCGCCGCAGCGCGACCCAGAAGTAGGGAATCAGCGCCCAGACCAGCAGACCGGTGACCCAGGATGGGGCGTCGAAGTAGATGGTGAAACCGTTGAGGGTGACGGCGAAACCCGCCACGTAGGCCAGTGGCGGAGCGGCACGGTAGGACCGGGCCAGCAGGTACACGCCGCAGCCCGCGATGATCAGGAGCAGCACCTTCAGAACTGTCATGAACAGCACCGCGTTGGTGCCGAGGTACGCGCCGACGCCGATGAGCATGATCAGCGGGTTCCAGGTGCCCCACTGACCCTCTGCCAGGTAGTTGCCGCTTGACCATACCGACGGGTTGAGGACCGGGAGTTTTCCGGCCAGGAGGTTCTGTCCGATGTGGTACCAGACGCCGAAGGCGCCGTTCTCCGAGTCGTCCTGGAAATAGAACCGTCGGTTCCAGATGAGGGGAACCAGTGCGAGCACACCGACGGTCAGAGCGGTCAGCGCCAGCCACTTGAGATCGGCGAGCCTGTGCGGGCCGGTGCGGTTCATGGCGGAGGTGTCTTTCGTCGAGGTGGTCGGCAGGGGAGGGACTGACATCAGTCAGTGACCAGCGCGTCGGGGGCGACGGGTGCGGCTTCGCCGTTCCGTGCGACGGCGAGATACACGCCGTGCAGGAGAACACCGGCGGCCGGTCCGACGAGCAGCGCGAGCATGGTGCGCTCGAGGAAATCGACGGGCAGCAGCAGGCAGACCACGGTGGTGAGGGCGGCGACGACCCAGCCGGCGGTGAAGGCGCTGTGCGCGTTGCGGGAGAGCACCGCGGGAGCGCTCACGCACAGCGCACCGACGAGCGCGGAGGAGGCCACGAAGGTTGCGATGACCCAGTCCTCTGGCACGCTTTGGCCGGGGAAGAGGAAGGCGAACACGGCGGGACCGGCCAGGAAGCCGAGGACGGCCAGGACGGCGCCCAGACCCAGGACCAGGGCCTCGAGCTGCAGCAGCGATCGCCAGAACCGGTCCAGTCGACCGCGGAAAAAGACGATGAGGAAGCTCTGCAGGGCCATCCCCACGACGATCAGCGGAGCCCGGGTCAGGGTGGCCGCGAGAATGACGAGGCCGAGTTCGGCGGCGGGCACCGCCGGTGAGGTGAGACTGAGCACGAGCGGGAACCCGCTGACCATCAGGCCCATCGACGCGGCGGCGACGATGGTGCGCACGACGTTCCAGGTGAGAGCAGGCAGCGCGACGTCCAGCTGGGTCTTGCCGACGACGCGGGACCTGGCGAAGGGCCAGATGGCCAGCACGGTGACGGGGAACGGGATGGCGACAGCCCACGCGAGCGGGACTGAACCGGGCAGGAAGGCCAGCGCGATCCCGATCAGCACCAGCCGCAGCACGCCTTCGACGACGATCAGGCCGAAGAGGGCCTTCCAGTGGCCGATGCCGTAGAGCGACCCGGCCAGCACCGCGAGGGGCACATAGGAGGCGGCGCCGACCGCCAACGGCACGACCAGCGACCAGCCGTCGGTGGGGAAGACCTGAGCCTGCCAGAGCGGGGCGGTGCCCAGCACGAGCGCCAGGACGACCAGGAACGCGGCCACAGCGAAGACGCCTGCTCGGTTGCGGTAGCTGGTGTTGCCGGTGTCGCGCGGATGCGTCGCCCTGGTGACCTCCTGTTGGATGCCCGAGAGCGCCGCGGCGACGAGGAAGATGAACGACCAGAACACGGCGAACACGGCGTACGGGCCGACGCCGATCACGGCGGGCACCAGCCAGGTGATGACGTACCCCGCGATGCCCACGATTCCGGTGGCCGCGACGATGAGGATGAAGCCAGAGGACTTCTGGTCTGCTTCCTCGTCGGCGCTCTGGGCCGTCACAGCGTTACGCACCGTTCCCTTGCATCGAGGCGACAGCGTCGTTGACCGCGCCGTCGAAGCAGACCTTGCCGTCGCGCAGCACGATTCCCCGCTTGCAGACCTGGGTGACCATATCGACATCGTGGCTCACCACGAGCATGGTTTTACCCTGATCGGTGAGCTCCTGGATCTTCTTCTTGCACTTCTCGCGGAAAGGGGCGTCACCGACGGCCAGGACCTCGTCGACCAGCAGGATGTCCAGTTCGGTGTGGATCGCCACGGAGAACGCCAGCCTGACGAACATGCCCGACGAATAGTGCTTGACCTCGGTGTCGATGAACTCGCCGATCTCGGAGAATTCGACGATGTCGTTGAACCGGCGGTCGATCTCGTCCTTGTTCATGCCGAGAATCGCGGCGTTCAGGTACACGTTCTCCCGGCCGGAGAGATCGGGGTGGAACCCGGCACCGACCTCGATCAAGCCGGCGACCCGCCCGCGGGTGAGGATCCGGCCGGAGTCGGGTCGCATCACCCCGGAGATGAGCTTGAGCAGGGTGGACTTTCCGGAGCCGTTGTAGCCCAGCAGGGCCACGGATTCGCCCTCCTGAACGGTGAAACCGATGTCGGAAAGCGCGGAGAAACTTGTCGTCGTCTTCTTCTTCTGAAGCTTGGCGATGAACGATTCCTTGAACGAGTGGGTGTGCCGAAGGATGAAGGTCTTGTCGACGCCGTCGATGATGATGCGCGGCAGGGCCAGATCAGAGGTTCTGGGCAAAGTGCCCCTCCAGACGCTTGAAGACGAGTTGCCCGATAGCAAGGATGATGAGCGAAATCAGCAGGCCGATCAGGCTGAACGCGGCCAGGTGCGGCGGCTGGGGCAGGGAGCCCGTTGTGGTGCTGAACCAGAAGCCGGCGTGGAACAACTCAACTGCGGAGGTGAGCGGGTTGGAGAGGTAGAGGTTGAAGACCCAGGGTGAGACCTTGTCGGCGACCATCGTCCACGCGTACAGCACCGGGGAGGTCCAGGTCGCGAAGAGGAGGATCAGTTCGACGAGGTTCTGCGCGTCGCGGAACGCCACGTTGATGGCCCCGAAGAACAGTCCGAGACCGATGGCCAGGGTGACGACGATGAGCATGCCGAGGATGATGCTCGCGATGCCGACCAGGGTGGGTACCCAGCCCGCGAACAGGCAGACGACGACCAGGATCAAGACCTGCGGAAGGAAATGCACGAAGGCGACGATCACGGCAGAGATCGGGAACAGTTCCCGGGGCAGATAGATCTTCTGCACCAGGGCGGTGTTGTCGACGATCGACCTGGTCGCGTTGCCGAAGGCCTCGCCGAACAGGTTGATCGCGATCATGCCGGAGAAGAGATAGATCGGGAAGTTGTCGATCCCCTTGTTCAGGCCGAGGAAGAACCCGAAGACCAGGTAGAACACCAGGAACTGGGCGGCGGGCTTGACGTACGACCACACCCAACCGAGAACCGAGCCGTGATAGCGGGTGAGGGTGCCCTTCCGGATCAGCAGCCGCAGAAGGTATCGGTATGACAGGGCGTCGATGATTCCGCGGCTGTGGCCGGGGACCGTGAACTCGCTCAGGTCAGCAGGAAATTTTTGACTCACTCGAACTGGTTCCGATCACTTGACTGCGTCAGGGACTGTGTGCTCTCTCCCGCGCGGGGCGGCCGGAGAGCTCGCAAGATTGTAGCTGCACTTGTTCAGCGGATGGTGCGGGCGGCGGGCCTGGTGAGCCGGAGCGCATCCGCGGATTCGTGAAATGCCAGCTTAGACTTCTCAGTCCCCGCTCCTGAAATCCCGTTATAGGGGGAAGCGCGGATCTCGATCGCCCACTAAGTTCACCGGCACAGCCTCACACGTGGCACCGGAAGGGCGAACCAGTGGACTCAGAGCGGTCGGCGAGGACATCCGTACGCGGGTGGCTGGCGCGTGGCGTGAGTGTTCTGGTGGCGGTGGCCGTGTTCGCGGCCACGCAGGCCGGCATGTACCTGGCGAATCCGGGCTGGTCGATCAACCGGTTTCGCGCCTTCTTCGAGCACGATCAACTGGGCTACCTGGCAATCGTCACGAACTTTTCCGAGGGGCAGTTCCAGGACGTCGAGCCGGACACCGAGACCGGGTCGAACACGTACCCGCGGGCGTACTACGAGTTCGCGGGACTGGTCGCGCGGGCGTTCGGGCTGACGCCGATCACCGCGTGGAACATCACCGGCCTGGCGGCCCAGCTGGTGCTGGTCGCCGTGCTCGCCACGGTGCTCATTACGGCCGGAAACCGGTGGTGGATGGGCCTCTTGGCCCCGATTCCGTTCCTGCTGGGAACCTTCGCAGCGTTCCAGGGCGACGGCTGGTACACCGAATTGGCGTCCCATGCCGTGCTCTGGGGTCCGTTCGCGGTGCTGCATCCTCTCAACGGTGAAGCCGTCTCCCTGTCGATTGCGGGGATGGTGCTGCTCAGTCTCGGCTGGCTCTGGTGGCGGCCGCACGGACAGCGCGTGCGCCTGTTCGGCACCATCGGTCTCAGCCTGGTGATCGGTCTGCTCGCAAACGTGCAGACCTACTCCTTCATCGCCGCGGTGTATTTCCTTGCCGGGGTCCTCGCCGTGCTGGCCATCGTCAGCGGGCGCTGGCTGATCCTCGCTGTCCTGAGCATCGGCCTGATCCCGGTGCTCTTCGTGTGGGGTCCTCGGGTCGCCGCCGAGTTCGGCCAGCTGCCCGCCCTCGTGTTCGGACTGCTGCCGATGGCGCCCGGATTGGGGGTACTGATTGTGCGGACGAGGGGGGTCGTCGCGCTGTTTTTCGGTGCCGCGGCGCTCGGGGCCTCGCCGCAGATCGCCGCGACGGTCGGCGGGCTGGCCGCCGGTGACCCGTTCCTGGTGTACAGGGTTGCGTCGAATTCCCAGCTCGGGGTGCCGGCAGCAGCGGGCCTGCTGGGCGGCACCGTTCTGATCGTGCCGCTGGTCGGGATCGCGATCGCGGGCCTGATCCGGCGGCGACCCGAATGGGCCGCCTACGCGCTGGGCGGCGCGACGGCCTGGTTGCTGCTGGCGTCGAACGACCTGTGGGGCGCCAACGCGGAACCGTACCGGCTGTGGATCGATATGTTCTTCCTCATTGCCGCCACCATCCTTCCGGTGCTGGTGCTGGTGGCGAGGGACCTTCGGGCCTTATCGGTGGGTCGGTGGGTGGGCCTGGCCGGGTTCGCGGTGGTGACCGTGCTGGCGTTCCTGTCGATGGGGGACTTCGTCCGCTTCGCCGGCTCGTTCCAGGCCAGGGCTCTCCTGGACACGGACTCGGACCGGTACCGGGTTGCGGCCGGCCTCGCGAGGGAATCGGCTTCGGAGAGTCCGGGGACGCTGCTCATCGTGGGCCCGTGCCTGGATCCGCGGGTCGTGAAGGTCACCGCGGGGGTCCCCATCGCGTACTTCCACTACGGGATGGCGTGGCCGGAGGATTTCGGCGCGGTCAACGCCATCGTCGCCGCGGGAGGAGCCCTCGACCCGGTGGCGGCCCGGCAGGCGAGCTCGACCCTGGTACTGACCGATGGGCGCTGCTCGAATGATTGGGCCGCACGGTACGCCGACATCCTGGTGCCGCAGTCGAGCGGGTCCTATGTCGCATCAGACGGTACGACCGCCACGCTGACCATCTCCACCATCCGCTGACCGGTGGGGGAGTCGGGCAGATCAGATCAGTTCGTTGCGCGGGCTGGGCGATAGCAGTCGGCGCCAGCTCTGGCCCTGCGCGGCCTTGACGGAGCAGATCAACAGCAGGAGCCAGCCGAACTCGACCAGCACGGTGCTCTCGGCCGCCGAGGTGACCAGAAGCACCACCAGGACCAGCGGCGACCAGACGTACACCACGGGCTTCTTGTTCGAGGCGAGCAGCCACGACCTGATGAAGGCCAGTGCCACCAGCACCACGAAGGAGAGGAACCCGACCAGGCCGACCTGGAAGTACACGTCGAGGAATGCGTTGAGGGCGGAGGAGTGCCGGCTACCGGTGACGAAGTCGAGCCAGCCGTACGGACTGACGTCCTGTGGCCAGATCCCGGTCCAGCCCCAACCCTCGAGTGGATGGACCTCCACCAGCCGCCACATCTCGCGCCACAGCGACGACCGGGTCTCGAATTCACTGCCGGCGTTGAGCAGGTCGATGATGCCGGTGCGGCCGACGAAGGCGAATAGGGCGGCGAGCACCGTGGCGCCGAGCAGGCTCAGCTGCAGCAGCCAGCGGTCCTCGGCTCGGGTGCGGCGCAGCCAGTACAGGGCCAGCGCGGCGATGCCGACGGCGCTCGCCACGACGACGAACACCGGTGAATGGGTCAGCAGCAGGCCGAGCAGGGCCAGCGCGATCGAGGCGGCGGCGCGGCCCGGTCGTACGGAGCGGGACCGCAACTCGATGATGAAGCTGATCGCGGCGATCAGGGAGACCAGGCCGAGCGCGTTACGCGACCCGAAAACTCCCTGAATGGGGCCGAGCATGGTGATGTTGCCCTGCACGCCGAGGAATGCGATCGGTAGGTCCAGGAGCAGGCCGGAAAGCACTTCGAGGGCCAGGGACAGCCCGAGGAGCAGCCTGAGCACATCGCCGGTGGCTCGAACGATCTGAATGGTGTCGCGCACCAAGGCGACGTAGATCGCCAGGAACGCGAAGGCCAACTGGTAGGCGACGCCGCTGACGGTCTGCAGCGCATACCCGCTCCACAGCACCGACAGTGCGCACCAGACCAGGAAGACCAGGATCGACAGGGGAAGCAGGCCGTGCCATTCGATGCTCTGCCGCCGGGCGATCATGGAGGCCGTCGCGAGCACGACCAGACACACCAGTGCGGCGAGCAGGCCCGGCCAGCCCATCAGGCTGCGCAGCAGGTGTGTGGAAAAGGCGAACCCGAGGATCAGGTGAGTGAGGGTGGCGCTGAACCGCGGCGATGCGAGCACAGCGGTGATGGCGTCGGGAACGTACGGGGGCCGTGCGGGGCCGGTCATCGCCGGCCCAGGCCGAGCAGCTCCGCGTCTGCGCCGGGACGCTTGGTCCGCACGGCCAGGATCACGAGAAGCACCCAGCCGGATTCGACGAGGATCCGGCTTTCGGCCAGGCTCTGCGCAAGCAGCGCCACCGTGAGCAGGAGGGGCAGGATCGAGGAGACGGCGTAGGTTTCAGTGTCGGCAATGCCCAGGCGTGGCCTGTCGACGGCCAGGAACCAGGACCGCCACAGGGTCGAGAGGGTGAGCGCGGCGAAGATGATCAGGCCGAGGATGCCCAGTTGCAGCCAGACATCCAGCCAGGCGTTGTGGGCCTGCAGGTATTGCACTCCCTTGCGCACCGCGAGGCCGTCGAAGGGTTCGACCCACGGTACCCAGTAGCTCACCCAGCCCCAGCCCACGAGGGGGCGTTCGCCGGCGAGATCGATGACCCGGCCCCAGATGTCGAAACGTCCGGTCAGGTCTTCGCTCTTGCCGAGCATCGAAAGCAGCGCCGGCGAGAACGCGACGAGCCCGACCACCACGGCGGCCAGGACGGCGGCGGCGCTCAGGTAGAGCGGGCGCCGGCCCAACGGTGGCAGCCGGCGGGCCCACAGTGTGAAGAGCAGGGCGATGGTGACGGCCAGGAGGGCGACGGACACTGTGGCCGAACGGGTCAGCCACAGCATGATCAGGGCCACGGTCACCCAGGCGATGCCGCGGCCGCGGGCCACGGTGCCGGCGAAAAGCTGCACGGCGAAGACGATCAGTGCCAGCAGGGCGATGAAGCCGAGCAGGTTGCGGCTGGCGACGATGCCCTCGATCGGGCCGCCTTCCAGTAGCAGTCCGCGCGACCAGTAGAACGCGGCCGGGATCTTGCCGGAGTATTCCACCCAGAACGGGAGCACCGCGTGGCCGATGAACACGGCGACGACGACCTCGAAGAGGATCGAGAGGCCGAGGATCCACCGCAGGGCGACCGCGAGTGTGCGCAGGAGCTCGGCCCAGGTGAGGCACAGCGCAAGGAACAGGGCGGTGATCGTCGTGATCCACTGCAGGGTGATACCGATCGCGCTCGCCCCCGGATACGCCGACCAGGCGAGGGACACCGTGGCGACGAGCATGAACGCGGCCAGGGACTTCGGGAACCCGCGCCAGGTCCACTCGGGCTTCAGGGAGACGAGGAGACCGATGCTGCCGACCAGAATGAACACGGCGATGGCGCCGAAGCCCCACCAGCCGAGCAGGTTTCGCCAGAACTGGCCGGCCAACACGCTGAAGAACACCAGGGTCGCGAACAGGCGAACTGTGAGGCGGCTCTGAACGGCGGGCATGTGTCTAGGGTACTGGGGCGACCTCCTCTCAACCTGCCCCCATCTTCTGATACCCTCAGGGGTATACCGTCGTGCCCGCTTTCCGTTCCCGAAGGGACCCCCACATGACCGACATCTCGGTTACCGAACTCGCCGCCCTTTCCGATCCCGTCGTGGTCGATGTGCGCGAACCTTACGAATTCGAGGCCGGTCACGCGGCCGGTGCCATCCCCATTCCGCTGGGTGAACTGAGCGAACGGCTGGACGAGGTACCGCGGGACAGCCCCGTCTACGTCATCTGCGCGGCCGGAGGCCGAAGCCAGCAGGGCGCGGCATTCCTCGAACGCAACGGAGTCGAGGCCGTCAACGTGACCGGCGGCATGAACGCCTGGCAGCAGGCCGGCCTGCCCACGGCCCTGGACGGGATCAGGTCATGACCGAGTCGGCTCCAGTGGCCACGGTCGTGACCGACGACCAGCGTGCCGTGAACCAGAAGAAGGTGCTCAACCGGCTGCGTCGCGCGCAGGGGCAGCTGAGTGCGGTCATCACTGCCGTCGAGGCCGGTGGCAGCTGCAAGGATGTCGTCACACAGCTGGCCGCGGTGTCGAGCGCTCTCGACCGGGCCGGCTTCACGATCGTCTCCTCGGCGATGCGGGATTGCATCGCGGACCCCGATAACGCCGAATCCCTCACAGTGGACGAGCTGGAGAAGCTCTTCCTCGCCCTGGCTTGACCTGACCTGACCCGGCGCCCACGAGTCGAGGTGCGCCCGCGGCTACTCGTTTTGTCGTCGGGTTTTGGGGTCGTGGGCGCGGTGTTGGGGTGGTTTTCGCCAGGTTCCGGTGGGGTCGATCCAGTGGGGGGCTTTGACTTCGGGCATGCCCAGGACCATTCGGATTTTCCAGCCGCCGGCGTTGTCGATGCCGTGGTGGTGGCGCCAGCACAGCAGCACCCCGTTCGAGACGTTGGTCGGGCCGCCGTGCTGCCACGGTGTCACATGGTGCACCTCGGTCCATTGCGGTGGGCAGGTGCAGCCGGGGATGATGCAACCACCATCTCGGGCGGTGATCGCCCTGCGTTGCAGCGGCGTGAAGCAGCGAACTGTGTCGCCCAGGGCGAGGACGGCGCCGGTGCCGCCGAAGAAGACCGGCCGGAAGCCGCCGTTGTCGATCATCTGGTTGATCGTTTTCATCGAGACAGGACCCTCGACGCCGTCGATCCAACCGACCCCGACCCCGGTGACGAGGTCATGGGCACTCACGTGCACCATCACCGTCGGTGGCATCCCGCCCATGGTCGGGGTGCGGGGGTCGTGGGCGACCTGGACCAGGATGCCGCGGAGGATGTCGGCGCGTTTCTGGCCGCCGTCGCGTTCGTCGAGGATCTCGCCGGGAACCAGTTCGCCGGCCTCGATGCGCTGCTGTTCGTCCGCGGACGGGAACGCGGGGGCGCTTCGCGCGGACAGGAACGTGTTGAATAGGGTCTGCATGATGCCCTTGAGCTCCGGCGTCACCCCACCGCGCAACGGATGCAGGCCTTGGCTGAGTTTGCCGAACGAGAAAGTGGACTTCGCCTCGAAAACCGCATCGTTCGGCGCGGCGCCGTCGGGATTCAACACCGCCTGCCAGGTCAGTGCCATCTCACGGATCCGGTCGGCCGGGAAAGTGAACCCGGCCGAGTCGCCCAGACGAGCGATCGGTCCCGTGCAGCCGGGGCCGGGGGTGCGGCCGAATACCGACCCGGTCGCGGATTCGACCAGCTCGGCCTCACCTCCGTCCACCAGCGACTGGTCGGCGTCGAAGCGGCCGTGCACTTTGTAGTCGGCCAGGCCCTTCACGATGTTCTCGGCCGCGTCGATGCCGATCTCGCCGGCGGTCAGCGCTGCGGCCACGAATGGGAACTCGGGCTCCAGGACCGTGCCGCCCCACATCCGCGGGGCGACCTTCTCACCCAGGGCCACGCGTCGTTTCATCTCCGGCACCGAGGTGCCGGTCAGCCCGATCAGCAGATCATTCTGGTGCGACGCCCCCAACCGCCAGGCCAGCGACTCCGCGCCCAGCCCAGTGCGGGACCGGTAACCGACCACGGTCGCCGTGGCCACCCGGGCGGCATCCACCGGCCGGCCGGTCCGCTCGACCATCTGCGTCAACGCCACCACCTCCGGGTCACTCAACGCGTTCACGTCAATGGAGTCCATCACCGCCATCACCGTGCGCGCCGCATCATCCAGGGCCTGGAGCTTCTGACCGAACGCACCGGTATGCGCGCGCTGCACCCCCGGCAGCTCGGCCGGATCCCGCCACTCGGGCCGCGGCTTCGACCGAACCCGATCGGCCCGGCCGGCTCGGCTCGAGCCCGTGGCGGGGCCGACCGCAGGGGCGGCCGCAGTGTGGGCCTGCGTGTCGGAGGTGCCGCTCAGACTGTCGACATCCGCGACCGAGAGGGGATCTGGACCGGACAGGCCGGTGTTCCAGTCGTGCAAGTTCGGACCGGTGGGAGAGGATCCCGTCGGTGCGGTGGAGCCACTATCCAGCTCGTCGTCCATACTCCCATTCTCTCACGAATCGTAACTTTATGCGAGGAAATGTCAACAAAATGTAGACGGGAATCGAATACATTTCTGCAGTGAAAAAGGTTGACTCACGGGGTCTCGGCGGGCTCGACCGACGAGACGGGCGCGTTCCGAGAACTGCTGACGGACTCGGCTTCGGCGACGCGCCCGACGGCGGCGGGGCTAGTTGAACCCGGCGCCGCCCTCGGCGAGGAAGGCGAGCCGGCGCAACGTCTCTTCGTTTCGGATCTTGATGGCCGGTTCACGCAGGAAGGAGGGGGCGAACCGGGCGGGACCGGCGGTGGCGTCCTCTGTAATGCGTACGACGCATCCGTCGCCGCGAGCCTTCACATCCAACGCCACGTGGGCCTCACCGAGCGGCCAGCCGCGGGCCTTGAACAGCGCGTGCCTGGGTGGATCCCACTCCAGAACCGACGTGGTGTCGTCGATCAGGGCGGGCCAGACGCCGACAGAGTGGTAGATGACGCTTCCTGCGATCGGCCACGCCGGGTCGACGTCCCGCATCCGGGAGGCCCCGACGACCCAGCTCGGGTATAACCAGCCGTCCGCCAGCACGGCGAAGACGCTTTCGGGCGGGCAGTTCATGGTGCGATGGTTAACGGCCACGGTGTCACCTATTCCTGGTTGGTCGGGGAGAGATCGGGGGCGGTACGTACTCCGAGGTCGTGACGAAGAGCGCTGAGGGCGGCGTGCCAGCCGGCCAGGCCGTGCACGCCGGGGCCCGGCGGTGTGGACGACGAGCAGAGGTAGACGCCGTCCAGGGGAGTGCGCCAGGGGTCCGGGGAGAGAACCGGTCGGCGCACGAGTTGGGTCATGCTCACCTCGCCGGCGGAGATGTCGCCGCCGATGTAATTGGGATTGTGCGCTTCCACGCTGGATGCGCTGCGAGCGGCGCTGGCCAGGATGGTGTCGCGGAAGCCTGGAGCAAAACGCTCGATCTGGCGCACGATCGCCTCGGTCTGGTCGATGGTGGAGCCGCGCGGAACATGGGTGTACGCCCAGAGGGTGTGCTGACCGGCCGGGGCGCGGCTGGGGTCGAGGCCACTGGGCTGGGACACGAGAACGTAGGGTTCCTCGGCGTGCCGGCCGCGCGCGACGGTGTTCTCGGCTCGCCGGATCTGCGCCCGGGTGCCGCCCACGTGCACGGTGCCCGCCGCCCGCAAACCGGCGGCCTGCCACGGCACCGGGTCGGACAGTGCGAAGTCGACCTTGGCGACGCCGTTGCCGTATTTGAAGGCGCGCAGCCGCCGAGCGTATGCGGCGGGCAGTTCGCCCTCGGCGAGGCGAAGCAGCGCCCGGGGCGTCAGGTCGAGCATGACCACGCGGGCCGGCGGCAGGTCGCTCAGCCGCCGCACCTCGGTCGACGTGACGATCTCGCCGCCGTGGGCGAGTAGGTCGTCGACCATCGCGGTCACGATCGCGCCACTGCCGCCGACGGGGATCGGCCAGCCGCCCGCGTGCGCGTAGGTGGCGAGGGTGAGGCCTGCGCCGGCGGTGGCGATGCTCGGCAGCGCCCTGATCGTGTGCGCGCTGACGCCGGTGAGCAGGGCCGGCGCCGTCTCGCCCGCGAAGCGCAGATCCCAGAGCGGGCTGCCCTGCTCGAGAGCCCGCAGACCGAAGCGCAGCGCGGTGGCCGGATGCCTCGGCAGCCGCAGGAGCTGCGCACCGGTGAACTCCGCCACCCGCTCGGAGTGTGCCACCAGGGGAGCGAACAACCGGTTCCAGGCCGCGCCGTCCCGGCCCAGCTCGGCGGCGGTGCGTTCCAGGCTGCGATAGGCCAGCCCGGCGGTGCCGCCCGGCAACGGATGCCCGTAGGAGACCTCGGGGACGACCAGTTCGATCCGGTCCGCGAGCCCGAACCGCTTGAAGAACTCGGAGGCCAGCGCGAGCGGGTGCACGGCGGAACAGACATCGTGGTGGAAACCCGGCAGGGTCAGCTCCGCGGTCGCGGCGCCGCCGCCGACGGTCGCGGACCTCTCGTAGACCCGCACCGAGAGGCCGGCCCTGGCCAGCGTGACCGCGGCAGCGAGCCCGTTGGGGCCGGATCCGACCACAATCGCGTCCACCTCAGGCGCTCCCCGCCGCACGGTCACCATCTAACGGACCGTGGCCTGCGCCCGGCCGGAGCGGATCTTCGTGAAGCGACGCTGGAATCCCCACTGGGTGACCCGCAGCATGGCCTCGATCACGATGGCCTGGCTCATCTTCGACTCGCCGGCCTCCCGCTCGCGGAACTCGATCGGGAGCTCCACGACCGAACGGCCCTGATCGAGCACCCGCAGGGTCATATCGACCTGGAAACAGTAGCCCTTCGACGAAACGGCCGCGAGATCCATCGCCGCGATCGTCGCCGACGAGTAGACCCTGAAGCCGGCGGTGACGTCCTTGAGCGAGAGACCGAGCACCAGGCGCGCGTAGGTGTTCCCGCCCCGGCTGAGCAGCTGCCGGTGCCGCGGCCAGTTGACCACGCTGCCACCGGGCACCCACCGGGAGCCGACGGCGAGGTCGGGGGCGCCGGGTTCGTCGGAGGCGACCCGGCCGATCATGTCGGGCAGGCGCTCCGGCGGATGTGACCCATCGGCATCCATCTCGATCAAGAACTCGTAGCCTCGCGCCAGTCCCCACATGAAGCCCAGCACGTAGGCGGAGCCCAGGCCGAGCTTGCCGGTGCGGTGTTCGACCTTGATGCGGTCGTCAGCCTCGGCCATCCGGTCCGCCAGGGCACCGGTGCCGTCCGGGCTGCCGTCGTCGACGATCAGCACGTGTGCGGCGGGCGTAGCCGTCAGCAGGCGCGAAACGATCTTTTCCAGGTTCTCGAACTCGTTGTAGGTCGGGATGATCACCAGACTTCCGGCGCCGCGGGCCGCTTCTGAGGTTCGCATGCCGGAGAGCTTAGTTCGCCAGTATGTCTTTCTCGTCCGAAGTCCCGGTCAGGGCCGGCCGCACCCCGCCCGGACCGGTCAGACGAAGGCGGCCAGACCGGTGATGCTGCGGCCGACGATGAGGGTGTTCATCTCCTGGGTGCCTTCGTAGGAGTAGATCGCCTCGGCGTCGGCGAAGAACCTGGCGATGTCGTAGTCCAGCACGATGCCGTTGCCGCCGAACAGTTCCCGGCACCACGAGACGGTCTCCCGCATCCGCGACGTCGTGTACGACTTCGCCAGGGCAGAGTGCTGGTCGCGCTGGGTGCCGTCGTCGAGCATCTGGGAGACCCGCACCACCATGCCCAGGCTGGCCGTGATGTTGCCCAGGCTCTTCACGAGCAGGTCCTGCACCAGCTGGTGGCCGCCGATCGGCTTGCCGAACTGCACCCGTTCCACGGCGTACGCCGCCGCGGCCTCGTAGGCGCCGATCGCCAGTCCCACGGCCGCCCAAGACACCTCGGCGCGGGTGAAGCGCAGCACCTTGGCGGTGTCGCGGAACGAGTTCGCGTTCTGCAGCCTGTTGTGCTCTGGCACCAGAACGTTCTCCAGCGTGATGTCGGCGTTCTGCACCGAACGCAGGCTGATCTTGCCCTCGATCTTGGTTGCCGTGTACCCGGCGGTGTCCGTGGGCACGATGAAACCCTTGACGGCGCCGTCCGCTGTGTCCTTGGCCCACACGATGGTGATGTCGGAGAAGGTGGCATTGCCGATCCAACGCTTCTGCCCGTTGAGCACCCAGGTGTCACCGTCCAGGGTCGCGGTCGTCCGCAGCCCCTGCGCCGAGTCGGAGCCGCTCAACGGTTCGGTGAGGGCGAAGGCGCCGACGACGTCACCCGTGGCCAGGCGCGGCAGCCAGAAGGCCCGCTGCGCAGCCGACCCGCAGGCGGCGATCGATCCGGCGACGAGACCGTTCTGCACGCCGACGAAGGTGGCGACGGATGCGTCCACCCGCGCCAACTCGAGCGCCACGAAGCCGCGGAACACCGCAGAGTTCGGGAACGGCCGGGTTTCCTCCCAGCCGAACGAGTACGCGCCGAGAGCGCCGAGCGGCTTGATGATCTCGGACGGGAACTCGGCCCGCTCCCAGCATCCGTTCACGACGGGTCGCACATCCGCCTCGAGATACGAGCGGATGCGCGCGAGCGCGGCCTTCTCGTGATCCTCGAGGAGGTTCTCGTACCCGAAGAAATCACTGCTGAGCGGTTCGAAAGTCATCTGGCTCCCTTGCACTAGATGCCGGCCGCGCGAGCGCGTTGACCGGGACGTTCAGCCTAGAACTCTGCGCCGGGCGAAGGAAAGCGGTTGGTAGTTTGGTCTAAACCTCGAGGTTCAGGAGCCAAGCATGTTTGTGGGCATCAGCAACACACCGCGCGATTACGCCTGGGGCTCGCCGACAGCGATCGCCGACCTGCTGGGCCGGCCCGCATCCGGCGGCCCCGAAGCCGAGCTCTGGCTCGGCGCCCACCCCGGTTGCCCATCGGTGATCGCCGACCCCACCCTCACCGGGGGAGCGGCCAACCTCGCCGAATGGATCGACCGGGACCCGGCAGCCGCGCTCGGTGCCGCGCACGCCGGACAGGCGCGCCTGCCGTTCCTGATGAAGATCCTCGCCGCCCACGGCCCGCTCTCGCTGCAGGCGCACCCGTCGCCTGCCCGCGCCGCGGCCGGCTTCGCCCTCGAGAATGCGGCCGGTATCCCGATCGACGCGGCCGACCGCAATTACCGGGACCCCTTCCACAAGCCGGAAATCATCTTCGCGCTCAGCGACACCTTCCAGGCCCTGTGCGGCTTCCGCGACCCGCGCCAGATCCGCTCGATCCTCGCCGAATTGCGCGCGTTGGACGCCACTATGGACGATCCCCAGCCCGCGGCCCTGCTCGGCCTGGAAAACCGTCTGATCGGCGACGACGCGATCCACGACGTCGTGGACTGGCTGCTGCGCGACGGTCGCGGCGGCGACACCGGCGAGGTGTCCTGGCTGGTCGAGCGGGTCGTGGCTCTCGCCGAGCAGGCCGCATTCCTGATCGACGGCGGCGCGAGGGTGAGCTTCGCCGCCGAGTTCGACACCGTGCGCTCGCTCTCGGCCGCGTACCCGGGCGACCCCGGCATCGTCATCTCCCTGCTCACCAACCTGGTGTCGCTGAAACGCGGCGAGGTGCTCTTCCTGCCCGCCGGCAACATCCACGCCTACCTGTCCGGCCTCGGCGTCGAGGTGATGGCCGCGTCGGACAACGTGCTGCGCGGCGGCCTCAGCCCCAAGCACATCGACGTCGACGAGCTCCTCGACGTTCTCGACTTCGCACCGCTGCCGGTGCCCTACCTGGCGCCGGAGCCGCAGGCCGACGGCGTCGCCGTGTACAGGCCCGACGTACCCGACTTCGAGTTGGCGCACATCGAGGTTTCGGCGGATGCGTCCGCCACAGCATCCGGCCCGGCCGGCGTGCCGATGCGG
Source organism: Cryobacterium sp. MP_3.1 (assembly GCF_035984795.1). Lineage (NCBI taxonomy): Bacteria > Bacillati > Actinomycetota > Actinomycetes > Micrococcales > Microbacteriaceae > Cryobacterium > Cryobacterium sp. MP_3.1. The sequence continues at coordinate 309,546 of NZ_JAXCHV010000002.1, forward strand.
CAGCTGACGCTCACCGGACCCGGCATCGCGATCTGCACGGCCGGCCGGTTCCTGGTCGCCGGTGCGGGCTCGTCGGTCTCGCTGGCCAGGGGAGAGTCGGTCTACATCACGCCGGACGAGGGAACGCTCACCTTCGCGGGTTCCGGCGAAGTCTTCCTGGCCACCACGCCGTAGTCCGTCCCGCCCGGAACCGTGCCGGCGTAGTCCGGCGCGGTCCGGCGCCGGCCGAAGGTGCGGCGGTACGCCGTCGGTGTGGTCTGCAGGCTGCGCACGAAGTGGTGCCGCATCACACTCGCGGCCCCGAATCCGGTCTGCGCCGCGATGAGGTCGAGGGTCTCGTCGGTCTCCTCGAGCAGTTGCTGGGCCAGGATCAGGCGCTGCCGGTTCAGCCAGGCCGTCGGCGTGGTGCCCAGCTCGGCCCGGAACCGGCGCGCGAAGGTACGCGGCGACATCAGCGCGCGCCTGGCGAGCTGGTCGACGGTGAGGTCCTGGTCGAGGCTCTGCAGCATCCAGTCGGTGATCGTGGCGAAGGAATCGCTGCGCTGTTCGGGAATCGGCGCCTGGATGAACTGGGACTGGCCGCCGTCACGCTGCGGCGGCACCACCATGCGCCGGGCGATCACGTTCGCAGCTGCGGCGCCGAGTTCCCGGCGCACCACGTGCAGGGCCGCATCAATGCCGGCGGCGGTCCCGGCGCCGGTGACCACGTGGTCGTCCTCGACGAAGAGCACATCGGGGTCGACGGTGGTGTTCGGGTAGGCCAGGGCGAGGGCCTCGGCGTACATCCAATGGGTGGTGCTGCGTCGCCCGTCCAGGATTCCGGCGGCGCCGAGGATGAACGCGCCACTGCACACGCTGAGCACCCAGGCGCCCCGCCGCTCAGCCTCACGGACGACGCGGAGCACGTCGGGGTGGATCTCGCTGCCGGCCTCGTAGGCGGGGATCGCGATGAGGTCGGCGTCCGCCGCAGCAGCGAGGTCGTCGCGCACGACGATGTCGAAGCCGATCTTGGTGCGCAGGGCGCCCGGCACCGCCGTGACGACGTGGAAATCGAAGGCCGGGCCGCCGTGTTCCGACCTGTCGATACCGAACACCTCGCAGATCACCCCGAACTCGAAGGGGGCCATGCCGGGGATGGCGACGCAGACGATCTTCTTCAGCATGGGGTCCTCGGAGACGATGGCAGGAATGTGCGGGTAAACGGCAACTCTGCCACTCGTGGCAGAAAGTCGCAAGACCTACCGTTAGTGCCATGATCCTGTTTCTGAGTGTACTGCTGGCCCTGTCCATCTGGGCCGTGGCGGCGAGCATCGTCACCATGCGCTCCGACGGCTACGGTGAGGCCGAACTGGCACGCCGTAACCGGCATCCCGAACCGTTCCCGCGCGGGCGATAGTGTGGTCTGCAGCGGCAGCACACGGTTGCCCGGAGAGCGCAGGGGCACCACATGGCTTGGCTTGTAACCGGAGGGGCCGGCTATATCGGCTCCCACGTCGTCCGCGCGTTCCTCGCCGAGGGCATCGAGGTCGTCGTCCTGGACGACCTGTCCAGCGGGCACGCTGACTTTGTGCCGGCCGGAGTCCCCTTCATCAAGGGCACCCTGCTCGACACCGAGCTGCTGGCGAAGACCTTTGCCGAGCACCCGATCAGCGGCGTCGTGCACGTCGCCGGATTCAAGTACGCCGGTGTCTCGGTATCCCGCCCGCTGCACACCTACGAGCAGAACGTGACGGCGACCGCCCTGCTGCTCGCGGCCATGCAGGAGGCCGGCGTCGGCCGCATCGTGTTCTCCTCGAGCGCCGCGGTCTACGGCACCCCGTTCACCGACCTCGTCACCGAAGAGACCGCGAAGAGCCCCGAGTCGCCGTACGGTGAGTCCAAGCTGATCGGCGAGTGGCTCCTGCGCGACCAGGCCGTCGCCGCGGGACTGGCGCACACCTCGCTGCGGTATTTCAATGTGGTCGGCTCCGGCAGCGCTGACCTGCGCGACACGAGCCCGCACAACCTCTTCCCGATGGTCTTCGAGGCCCTGATCGACGGTCGCACCCCGCGCATCAACGGCAACGATTACCAGACCGCGGACGGCACCTGCGTGCGCGACTACATCCACGTTGCCGACCTCGCGATCTCGCACGTCGCCGCCGCCCGGCGGCTGGACGCCGGTCTGACGATCGCCCCGGTCTACAACCTCGGCAGTGGCGAGGGCGTTTCGGTGGGCGAGATCATGAGCACGGTCGCGGCCGTGACCGGGATCCCGTTCAGCCCGGAGATCGGCCCGCGTCGTTCGGGAGACCCCGACCGCATCGTCGCGTCGGGCGAGATGGCCGCGCGCGACCTGGACTGGAAGATGCGACACACCCTCGAAGACATGGTGCGCAGCGCCTGGGAATCCCGGCAGGCATCCACCGTCTGATCAACGACACGATTCGGGCATAGTGGGCGAGTCTGAACTCTCCAGCCCGCATTGAGGGTTTACGATCCGCGACTTGACGGATGTGAACTACACCGGTGTAATTAGTTCTAGCGCGAAAACGTGCGTGAGCTGATGGGTGGAGGCGATATGACGTTGTCTGAATATCGTTCTGGGGTACCTGAAGACTGGTTCGTCGATCCCGTGCGCCTCGGCGTGCCCGGCGTTCGCAAGGATCCGACGATTGCGGAGGGCGCGGACGACAATCCGCTCGCCTGGCAGTCGGACTCCCTGTGCGCCCAGACCGACCCGGAGGCCTTCTTCCCGGAAAAGGGCGGCTCCACCAGGGACGCCAAGAAGATCTGTGCGTCCTGCGAGGTCCGCCCCCAGTGCCTGCAGTACGCCCTCGCCAACGACGAACGCTTCGGAATCTGGGGCGGACTGTCCGAACGTGAGCGACGCAAACTTCGAAAGCGGGCGGGCTGAGCCCGATCCGCGGAGCGAGGCCGGACGGCCGGATTCAGGGCGCGCCTGACCGGTTCAGCGATCTTCACCGATAACCGACCTAGGCTGTTCCCGATATGCAAGCCAGAGTCACCGCCATCATCGTCGCCCGTAACGGCGCCTCGCACCTCGAGCGAACTCTCGAGGCCCTCCGCCGCCAGACCCGGCAGCCCGACACGGTCATAGCGGTTGACTGCGGTTCCAGCGACACCACCTCGGAACTGTTGGCTGCGTTCGGGCCCACCCATCTCATCTCGGCGGATTCCGCCCTGTCGTTCGGTGCCGCCATCAGCGCCGCCACCCGGGTGATGAGTCCTCCGGCCGGCGACCACGAGCTGCTCTGGCTCCTCGCCCAGGACAGCGCTCCGGAGCCCGGCGCCCTCGAGAGCCTCATCGGTGCACTGGAGGTCGCGCCGTCAGTGGCGGTGGCCGGACCCAAGGTCATGGAATGGGTCGCCGACGACTACATCCACGATTTCGGCGAGTCGATGACCCCGTACGGCGCCACCGTGACGCTGGTCGAGAGTGAACTCGACCAGGAGCAGCACGACGGCATGAGTGATGTCCTGGCCGTCAGCGCCGGCGGCATGCTCGTACGCCACAGCGTCTGGGACAAGCTCGGCGGCTTCGACCCCGCGCTTCCCATCGTCGACGATTCCCTCGACTTCTGCGTGCGCGTGCGCCTCGCGGGCCACCGCGTCTCCGTGGTCGCCGCGGCCAGGGTCAGCTCGGCCGGGGACGGCGTTGCCGGCCCCGACGGTTCCTCCCGCGGTCGGGCCAGTCGTCGCCGGGCGCGCGCCGAACGGTCCGCTCAGCTGCACCGCCGGCTGGTCTACGCCCCGGCCTGGGCGCTGCCGGTGCACTGGATTTCCCTGATCCCGCTCGCCTTCCTCCGCGCCATCGGAAACCTTCTGCGCAAGGAACCGGGGTCGATCCTCGGTGAATTCTCCGCCGCCTTCGCCGCCGCCTTCCAGGGCGGCAGGGTGCTCACCGCTCGGCGGCGGCTCGCCGCCACTCGCACCCTCGCCTGGTCGTCGATCTCCTCCCTGCGCGTGTCGGCCGCTGAAGTGCGCCGTCGGCATGCCCTCACCAGGGAAGCGGCCCTCACCGGACTCCGCGGCGACCGCCCGGAAATCCGGTTCTTCGCCGGCGGCGGGGCCTGGACCCTGCTCGCCGCCGCCCTGGTCGGCGTCGCCATCCTGGCGCCGCTGATCGGAGCCCAATCACTCACCGGCGGTGGCCTGCTCCCGCTCTCCGCTACCGTCGGCGACCTCTGGGCCAACGTCGGCTACGGCTGGCGGGACATCGGCCTGGGCTTCACGGGGGCGGCTGACCCGTTCGCGGTGGTGCTCGCCATCCTCGGCACCCTCACCTTCTGGTCACCGTCCTTCGCGATGGTCCTGCTGTATCTGTTGGCCCTCCCGCTGGCCGCGATCGGCGCCTGGATGGCCGCGACCCGATTGACTCACCGTGGTTCGATCCGCGCCGTGGCCGCCGTGCTGTGGGCGCTCTCGCCCACCTTCCTCACCGCTCTCGCGGCCGGCCGGCCCGCCGCCATCATCGTGCACCTGCTGCTGCCCTGGCTGTTCTTCGCCGGTTTCGCCGCCGCGCGGTCCTGGTCGGCATCCGGATCGGCGGCCCTGCTGTTCGCCGCGATCGTCGCCTGCGCGCCGTCCCTCGCTCCGGCGCTGCTGGTGGGCTGGCTGATCTGCGTGCTCGTCAGCGGCCGCAGCGTGATGCGATTCGTCGGGATCCCGCTGCCGGCGCTCGCTCTGGCCATCCCCCTGCTGTGGGACCAGGCGCTGCGCGGCAACTGGTTGGCGTTGCTGGCCGATCCCGGAGTTCCGGTGCCCACGGCCCCCGTGCCCACCTGGCAGTTCATCCTCGGCTTCCCGGCCGGCGATTTCGGTGGCTGGACCCAGCTGCTGCCGATCTGGGGCGGCGATGCTGCCGTGGCCGGTTACCTGGTTCCCCTCCTGTTGATCCCCATGGCCGTCCTGGCCCTGATGGCGTTGCTCCTGCCCGGCGCCCGCGGCGCAGCGCTCGCGCTGGTCACCGCCCTGCTCGGGCTGGGCACGGCCATTCTCGCCGGTTCCCTGTCGGTGGCGGAGCTCGGCTCCCAGGCGGTAGGCATCTGGCCCGGCGCCGGACTCAGCCTGTACTGGCTCGGTCTGGTCGGAGCGGTGGTCTTCGCCGCCCGCGGCCTGCACCGCATGGCCATCGCACCGCTCGTGGTCACTGCCCTGGCCGTGGCCGTGGTGTCCCTGCCGCTGGCCGGGGCCATCCCGCTCGGCACCTCGGCCGTCGAGGAGGGTATCGGTCGCACGCAGCCCGCTTTCGTCACCGCCGAGGCCGCCGTCGAGCCCAGGGTCGGCACCCTGCAGATCGTGCCGCAGCCCGATGGCGGCATCCTCGCCACCATCGTCCGGGGCTCCGGCGTGCGCCTGGACGCCCAGTCCACCCTGAACAGCACGGCAAGCACGCTCACCGAGGAACAGACCGAGCTGGCCACCCTGGCGGGCAACCTCGCCTCACAGAGCGGACTGGATGCCTCGGCCGACCTGGCGAAGTTCGGCATTCGTTTTGTCCTGCTGCTGCCGGCGGCCGCCGAGCCCGCCGAGTGGGGTGGCGACGTCGGCATCACGCAGGCGGCCAGTGACACGAGCACCCGCACCACGACCTCCCTTGATGGCAACGCCGCCCTGGCGCCCGTCGGTGATACCGCTTTCGGCCGGCTGTGGCGTTCTGACGTGCCGACCGACGCCGCTGTCAACGGGCAGGTCCCCGCTGATGCCGGTGGAATCTTCGGGCTGGTGACCGGCCTGATCGCCGTGTTCGTGATCGGCGCGACGGTGCTCCTGTCGGTGCCGACCGGGGCCGGCAGAGAGGCCGTACGGCAGGCGCACCGCGAAGCGATCCGACGCGCATCCCGCCTGAGCAAACCGGCCAAGCCCACCCGGGTAGCGCGTCCGTCGCGGCCCGCGCGGCCCCGGCGCATGAAACGTCCGGCAGGCCGGCGCGCCAAGGGTGTCCTCCCCAGCATCGAGGACTCGGCCTCGCCGACTCCGGCGGAAGCTCCGGCCGAGCCGGCCGAGGCCACTGACCGACCGTCGGCGGACACCAGCAGCCCGAAGGATTCAGACCATGGCAACTAAGCGCAGAGTCGCCGTCCTCGGCGCCAGGTATGCCGCGGGCCTGATCGGCATCGGAGTCGTCGTCGTCGCCGTCGGCGGTGCCGCGATCGTGCCCTGGCCCTCGCTCGTGAGCGACCCGCCGTCGACCCTGGTGACGCCGGTCGCGAGCGACCAGCTGCGGGTCTGCCCCGGCCCCCTCCTCACGCTCGCCGAAGACTCCACCCAGGCGGATGCCGCGACCTCCGTCGGCCCGTACACGGCCGTGTATGCGGCGCGCGGCACCGGCTCCGGCGCCGACGAGGTCCCCGTAGAGCGCACCGACCTCACCGCGACCGACAACTCGCAGGCACCACGCGACGGCGCCCCGAGCGTGCTGACCGTGCCGGTGGAGGCCGGCGCCACCGACGCCCCACTTGTCGCCGGTTCCCAATCACAGACCGCGACGGGCGAGTCCGTCGGCGGGCTGGCCGCGGCCGCCTGCACCGAAGCGTCCAGCGACTCCTGGCTGGTGAGCGGGTCGACCGACGTGGGCCGCACCAGCCTCGTGCTGCTGAGCAATCCCACCACCGTCGTGGCGTCCGTCGACCTCGCCGTCTACGGCGAAGCCGGCCCGGTGGATGCCCCCGGCTCCACGGGCATCCTCGTGCAGCCCGGTAGCCAGCGGATCGTGTCCCTGGCCGGGCTCGCGCCCAACCTGCGGTCCCCGGTCGTGCACGTCACCGCCACCGGTGGGCAGGTCGCCGCGACCCTGCAGCAGAGCCTGGTCAGGGGCATCCAGCCCGGCGGGGTCGATCTCAGCGGGCCGACGACCACACCGTCCACGACCCAGACCATCCCTGGCGTCGCCGTCACCGCCCTGGGCGCAGAAGCCTCTGCCGATGTCGGTGCCGTGTCCGACGACACCCCGTCGGTGCGCGTGCTGGTTCCCGGCGACACTGACGCGACCGTCAGTGTCGGTGTGCAAAGCGAGGACGGCGCGTCGACAGGGACCTCCCTCGAGGTTGAAATCCAGGCCGGCATCGCCACCGAGATCCCGTTGAGCGGAGTCGTCGCCGGCAACTACACGGTCAAGCTGAACGCCGACCAGCCGCTGGTTGCCGCGGCCGTCACCACGACGGCCGGAAGCGCCGCCGCCGACTTCGCCTGGTCCGCCGCAGCCGCGCCCCAGGACGGCGACTTCCTGGTCAGTGTCGCCGACGGTCCGTCGCCGGCCCTGCACCTGGCCAACACCTCAGGTGCGGACACCGACCTGACCATCACCTCTGAAACCGGGTCGATCATCGACGTGAGCGTGGCCGCCGGCCAATCCGTCGTGGTGGCGCTGGCCGGATCCCAAAGCCACCTGGTTGCCGGCGGAACGGGTATCGCGGCGTCGGTCCGGTATACCGGTGACGGCCAGTCCGCGTCGTTCACCCTCAGCCCGATCGGGCCGCTAGCCGCCGCCATCCCGGTTTACTCGCACTGACCCCGTCCTCCAAGGAGCCCGCCGTGACCCAGACCAGCAACGCACCGGGCGCTAGGCGCCCGAGCGGCCGCCACCTCCTCGTCACCGGCGGCGCCGGCTTCATCGGCGGGGCCATCGTCGATGAAGCCCTCACCCGTGGCTGGCGGGTGCGGGTGCTCGACTCCCTCCGCCGCGACGTGCACGGCGGACTGCCCGCGGTCGATCCCCGCGTGGAGTTCGTGGTCGGTGATGTCACAGACGCTGCGGTCGTCGCGCACGCGTTGCGCGGCATCGACGTGGTCTGCCATCAGGCCGCCAAGGTGGGTCTCGGCGTCGACTTCTCCGATGCGCCCGACTACGTGCACAGCAACGAACTCGGTACCGCGGTGCTGCTGGCGGGGATGGCCGCGGCGGGGATCGACAGGCTGGTCCTGGCCTCCTCGATGGTCGTCTACGGCGAGGGCAGCTACCGCAGTGCCAACGGGGTGGCCCGGCCGGGCCCGCGCCGTGCCGTGGACCTCGACGCCGGCCTCTTCGATCCGACCGACGCCGCCACCGGGGAACCGCTGGAACCCGCGCTGGTGGCTGAAGACGACCCCCTGGACCCCCGCAACGTCTACGCGAGCAGCAAGCTCGGCCAGGAGTACCTCGCAACGGCCTGGAGCCGCAGCACCACCGGCCGCGCAGCAGCGCTGCGCTACCACAACGTCTACGGCCCGGGGATGCCGCAGAACACGCCGTACGCCGGGGTCGCGTCCCTGTTCAGGTCCGCCCTGCAACGCGGCGAGGCCCCCACGGTTTTCGAGGACGGCCGCCAACGCCGCGACTTCGTGCACGTGCGCGACATCGCGTCGGCGAACCTCGCCGCGATCGAGTGGACCGGCACCGCCCCGGCCGGCACCTTCCGCCCCTTCAACGTCGGCAGTGGCACCGTGCACACCATCGGTGACATGGCCGCGGCCCTGAGCACGGCCGCCGACGGGCCGGCCCCCGTCATCACCGGTGAATACCGTCTCGGCGACGTTCGGCACATCACGGCGTCCTCAGAGCGGATGCGAACCGAACTCGGCTGGATGCCGTCGGTGAGCTTCGACGAGGGGATGCGCGAATTCGCCACGGCCCCGCTGCGGGCGGCCGTGGTCTGACTCCTCCGGCCGGGCCCCGCGCCCGGGATCACACCCCAGCGGTCTCCGGGTGCGGGGGAAGCAGCACGTCGAACCGGCATCCGCCCGGCGTGTTCTGCACGGTGACCTCGCCATGGTGCGCCGCCACGATACCGTCCACGATGGCCAGGCCGAGTCCGGCGCGGCCCTGGCTCGCCGACTCGGCCTCAGGAGTGCGCGGTTCGGTGCCCCGCCAACCGGGCTCGAACACCCGCTCGAGGTCCGCAGGGTCGATGCCGCCGGCCGAATCCTGCACCGAGATGACGGCGCGCCCGTCGGCGTGTTCGGTGACCGAGACCACGATGGTGCCGCCGGGCGCCGATTGTTGGACCGCGTTCATGACCAGGTTGCCGACGGCCCTGGCCAGCTCGCGCGGGTCGGCCAGGATCGTCAGACCCATGGCGCCCTCGAAGCGCAGGTCGAGCGATTTTGCCCTCGCGACGGGACCGAGGTCGGCCACGGTGTCGCTGATCAGGTCGTAGAGGGCGACCCGGGCCAGGTTCAGCCGGAGGGTGCCCGACGTGATCCTGGACAGCTCGAAGAGGTCGTCGACCATGCCGTTCAACCGGTCCACCTGCCCGCGGATCTGAACGTAGTAGCGGATGGGATCCTCGACCATGTCATCCTCCAGGGCCTCCGCCATCGCCCGGATGCCGGCCAACGGCGTGCGCAGGTCGTGGGAGATCCACGCGACCAGCTCCCGACGGGCCGACTCGATCTTGCCCTCACGGTCCCGGGATTCCCGCAACCGTTCCCCGGTCGCGGTCAACTGCTCGGCCAGAGCCGCGAATTCGGTATTGCTGTGCCGCTCCGCGGACGTGACGGGCTCGCCCCGGCCCAGGCTCGCCGCCGCAAGAGTGAGGTGCCGGCTGTCCCGCGCAATCCACCGTCCCAACAGGGCCGCCATCAGCAACGAGACGCTCCCCGCCACCCCGGCGACGAAGTAGAACACCGTCAGGTCGTGATCTGACACGTACATCAGCGACGCGGCCGCGGCCATCCCGCTGACCACCGACACGATCGTGGCCAGGGCCACCACCACGAGTTGCAGCACGAGCGAGTATCTGGCGAGCAGGCGCAGGCTGATCAGGCCGAGGGTGCCCACGATGAGAGCGCAGGCCAGTGCGATGACGAGCACACTCACCAGCCCGGGAACCGTCATCGGAGGACCCCCTGGTCCAGATCGCCGGCCCGGCCGGCGGCCAGGGGTTCGGGGTCGAACCTGTAGCCGACCCCCCACACCGTTTTCAACAGCTGGGGACGGGTCGGATCGGCCTCGATCTTCTCCCGCAACCGGCGCACGTGTACCGTCACGGTGGACAGATCGCCGAAGTCCCAGCCCCAGACCGACTTGAGCAGCTCCTCCCGGCTCAGCGCCCGGTGCGGACGACCGATCAGATGCGCGAGCAGATCGAATTCCCTGGCCGTGAGCACCAGTGCGGCACCGTGCATCCGCACCTCGTGCGCCGCCAGGTCCAGCGTGAACGGTCCTGCCTCGACGGTCCCGCCGCGGGCCGGTTCGGCCACAGTGCGGCGCAACACGGACTGCACGCGCAACACCAGTTCGCGGGGTGAGAACGGCTTGGCGAGGTAGTCGTCGGCGCCGGCCTCCAGCCCGTCGATCCGGTCCTCTTCCTGGTTGAGCGCGGTCAGCATGATCACGGGAATCGCCCACGTGGTCTTGATGCGGCGGCAGACCTCGATGCCGTCCAGCAGGGGCAGCATCCGGTCCAGCACCACGAGGTCGGGGCGCTGGGCCTCGGCCTGGCGGAGGCCGAGGCGCCCGTCCGGTGCCCGATCCGCACGGAATCCTGCCGCCACCAGGTAGCGGCAGACGATTTCGGAGACCGTCGGGTCGTCATCGATGACCAGGATGCGGCGTTGAGTGTCGGGGGGCCCGGTCATCGGCGAGGGGTTCACCCTTGAAGGATAGGCGCTCCGGCTCCGCGGCGGCTCTGCCACGGATATTTCCCCAGTCCGTAACGTTTGCTACGGAGTGTCGGCACGCCCCCCGACCTAGGGTCGAGGGGTGAGCGAAAACATGGTCGATGTCGTGATGCCGTGCCTGAACGAGGCGGGGGCGCTGCCCTGGCTGCTGGCCCGGCTGCCGGAGGGGTACCGGGCGATCGTTGTCGACAACGGCTCGACGGATGACTCGGCGCGCATCGCCGAGGCGGCCGGGGCCCTGGTCGTGACCGAGGCCCGTCGGGGGTTCGGTGCGGCCGCGCACGCCGGGCTGTTGCGGGCGACCGCTCCCATCGTGGCGTTCTGCGACGCCGATGCGTCGATGGATCCACGCGATCTGCCCCTGGTGGTCGACCCGGTGCGAGCCGGAGAAGCCGATCTGGTACTCGGCCGGCGCCGTCCGACGACCGCCGGATCGTGGCCCGTGCACGCTCGGATAGCCAATTCCACTCTTTCTTGGCGACTGCGCCGAACAACAGGTGTGAACATTTACGACTTGGGCCCGATGCGGGCCGCCCGCAGAGACGACCTGCTGTCCCTCGACCTTCAGGACCGGCGCAGTGGCTACCCGCTGGAGGTCTTCCTCAAGGCCGCCGCCCGAGGGTGGCGCATCCGCGAGGTCGACACCCCGTACGCCCCCAGGGTCGGCCGCAGCAAGGTCACCGGCACGGTGCGCGGCACCCTCACGGCCATCACCGATATGTCGCGGCTCCTGAAGGAGGCCAGACGATGACCACCCTGATCGTCATCGCCAAGGAATGCCTGCCCGGCAAGGTGAAGACCCGGCTGCACCCGCCGCTCAGCCTCGAGCAGGCCGCGGAGCTGGCCGCTGCCAGTCTCAACGACACCCTCGCCGCCGTCGCCGCGCTGCCCGCCACACGTCGGGTGCTTGCGTTCGACGGTGTGGTGGCGCCCGCCGCCGCCGACGGCTACGACATCCTGCCTCAGGTGGCCGGTGGCCTCGACGAACGCCTCGGCGCGATCTTCGACGGCTGCACCGGACCCGCCGTGCTGATCGGCATGGACACCCCCCAGGTGACCGCCGACGTGCTCGCCCCGCTGTTCGAGGCCTGGCCCGACGACGTCGACGCCTGGTTCGGCCCCGCCGCCGACGGCGGATTCTGGGCCCTCGGCCTGCGGCACCCCGACGGCGACCTGATCCGCGGCGTGCCGATGTCCCAGAGTGATACCGGCACGCACCAGCTCGCCCGGCTCCGAGCCGCGGGGCTTCGGGTGCGCCTGCTGCCGACCCTCACCGACGTGGATCACATCGAGGACGCCCACCTGGTGGCCGCTCTCGCCCCGCACAGCCGGTTCGCGCATGCCCTGGCCGGCTTCGGCGCACTTCAGCTGAGCGAGGTGACCCGATGACGCTCCTCGCCGGCCGCGCCGGTCTCGAGGCGGACCCCACGTTCGGCTCCGGCGGCACCGAACCATACGCGGCCGCACTGCGCGACGAATCCGCGGTGCTGTACCTGCGCAACACCGCGGCGCAGGCCCCGGCGGCGGCTCCGATGGATGCCGGCCGCTGGAGCGCGGGCGCCGACGCCACCGACCTCGACGTGCTGACCGGCGCCGCCGGGCCGGTGCTCGACATCGGCTGCGGCCCGGGCCGGATGGTTCGGGCGGCCATGGACCTCGGCTTGTCGGCCCTCGGCGTTGACGTGTCCCCGACCGCGGTGCGCATTGCCACGGAGGCGGGCCTCACGGTGCTCAACAGTTCGGTCTTCGCCCCGATGCCGCTCGAGGGCGGCTGGGGCACGGCCCTGCTCCTGGACGGGAACATCGGCATCGGCGGCGACGCCGGGGCGCTGCTGGCCCGGTGCGCCGAGCTTCTCGCCGCAGACGGCGTGCTGATGGTCGAGGTCAGCCAGGATCCCGATCGCGACCACGCCTTCGAGGGCACCCTCGAGGACGCCCAGGGCCGCAGCAGTGGCGTGTTCCCGTGGGCCGAGATCGGTATCGTGCCGCTCCGGGCGCGCGCCGAAGAGGCCGGGCTCCGGGTGGATCAGGACTGGATCCGCGACGGCCGCTGGTTCGCCCGCCTGGTTCGCAGGTAGAGCCATACCGAGATCAGGACGCTGGCCACCGCGAGCGTGAGCCAGAACAGGCCCAGGTTCCGCGCGTAGTCCAACGGCAGGATGGTGGGGTTCTTTGGCCCCAGGCCTTGCGCGGCAATGGCCGGCAGCACGAGGAGCGTCATCAGTGACCCGAGCACGATGGCGGCCTGAACGGTCACGATGATCGCGCCGGCCAGCCTGTGCCCGGCGCGCCGGGTGAGGACTCCGAGCCCGAACACCAGCGGCGAGATCACGGCGTCGTGCAGCACGATGGCCGCGCCGATCCAGAGAGCGACCCCCGGCAGCCGCCGCAGAGCGACGGTGTCGACCATCAGGTACCCCCCGAGTGCGAGTCCGAGCGCGCCGACGACGACGAGTACCACTCGCGCCGCCCGCATCCGGCTCGATGGCCGGGCCGGGGATGATGTTGTCATCATGCGTCGATCGCCTCGATCCGGCTGAGCCACTTGGTCTGCAGAACGCCCGGCCGGCCCGGCGCGATCATGCGCGCCGGATAGCCGTGCTCGAGGTCGAGGATCTCGCCGTTCAACTCGAGGGCGACCAGAGTGAGCGGGTCGCGCACATACTCGCTGCCCATTTCGGTCTGTTTGAAGCCGCCGCGCTGCTCCAGGCTGATCAGCCGGAGGTCGGACGCGGGGGAGCCGCCGGCAGCGTCGACGAGGTCACGCAGGCGCACACCCCGCCAGGCGGCCATCTGGCTCCACCCCTCCACGCACGCGATGGGCAGGTCGACATCGGTCTGCGGGAGTGCGGCCAGGTCGGCCCGACTGAACGAACGTTCGGTGTCGCCGACCGCCAGGGTGAGCACCCAGTCGGCCGACAGGGCCGCCGTGGCCACCTTGGCCTGCGCCGAAGTGCGGTTGACGGGCACGCCCTGCTGGCCGACGCCCTTCTTGCGCGGTCCGAAGACGTTGACGGCGTCCAGCGGCGCGAAGGTCTGGCCGGCCGTGAGCCCGACGACGGCCGCGACGGCCAGGGCCACGGTGGCCAGGAACCCGCGGCGGCTGGTGCGGGCGGGGAGCTCCGGGGTGCTGTCGATGTAGGCGAGCACCCGTCCGGTGAGGCCGCGGGTGCGAGACAACCCCTCGTCGTCGGCTGACGTCGCCGCGACGGTGTCGACGGGGTGGCGTTCCTCGGGTCCGGCAGCCGGTTCGGCTCGCCAGTGCGCCGCGATCAGCGGCAGTTTCACGCCGATGTGAACCAGCAGCGAGCCGACGATCACGAAGGCCAGCGCGAAGTGCACCTGCTTGAACGGGAACGGGAACGGGTACCACTGATACGTGTTGAGCAGGCCGATCGTGATCTCCACCAGTGAGGCGCCCACGAAGAGAGCGATCGATGCCCGCTCGAGGAAGTTGGCGAATGAGGTGACCGGCGGGTACTGGAACAGTTGCGGGAAAACCACGTAGAGCTTGGCCAGCAGCAGCGGGAAGCAGGCGATCCCGGCGATGATGTGGGTGCCCTGGCTGAGCTGATAGAGGCCGACAGGTCGGGTGGGGAAGGTCATCCACGGCAGTGGCTGCTGCAGGAAATGGCTGTACAGGCCGGTGCCGAAGCAGAGCAGGAAGGCCAGGCCGAGGAGGCGGCCGATGACGGTGGCCATTCGCGGGTTTCGCACCGGAGAGGCGAGCTGGGCCCTAGCCTCGTACATCAATCGGCGCATAGTCCATTCCACCACCTCATCGACGCCGGGAGCCTCGGTAATCCTTACGGTTCAATGACGCCGCCATCGGCCCGTCGGAGCGCCCGTCGACGGGTGCGGGAGGATGGCAGGGTGCGTATTGCCATTGTCTCGGTCCTCTTGGCGGCCAGCGCTGCCCTCACGGCGGGTATCGTGCTGGCTTTCGACCTGTTCAGGCCGCACCGGGACACTGTGCCTCTGCTGCTGGGCACCGTTCTGCTCTGGCTGCTCTTCGCCGCGGCCTTGGTGGTCCTGCGGAGGGTGCGGGGCCGGGCCGTCGTGGTGCTCGTGCTCGCCGGATCCGTGCTGATCGGTGGGGCGGCGATGGTCGGCCCGCCGAACACCAGCACCGACTCCGCGCGCTACGCGTGGGATGGCATCGTGCAGAACGCCGGCATCTCGCCGTACGCCTATGTGCCCGCCGACGACAGACTCGACGAGCTGCGGCCGGACTGGCTGTTCCCGGCTCCGGTGTCCGGCGACGGCGGGCCGGACTGCGTGGGCGAACGAATCGAGACCGTGGACCGGGGTGCCGGCCTGCCGCTCTGCTCGGCGCTGAACCGCACGACGGTGCCCACCATCTATCCGCCGGCCGCCGAAATCTATTTCGCCGCCGTTCGGGCCGTCGTCGGGGCGGACGCGGGCTATTGGCCGCTGCAGCTGACCGGTCTGCTGCTGAGCGTCGGCATCACCGGGATGCTGCTGGTCGGCATGCGCCGCCGCGGCATCGACCAGCGCTATGCGGCGGTGTGGGCCTGGTGCCCCCTGGTCGCGACCGAGGGCGTCACCAATTCGCACGTGGATCTGCTGGGGGTGGCCTTCGTCGTCGCCGCCGCGTTCTGGGTCAGCAGCGCGAAGTACGTCCGCGGCGGCATCCTGCTCGGGATGGCCATCGGGGTCAAGCTGATCCCGGCAATCGCCGCGCCCGCCATGCTCAAACGACAGGGCTGGAAGGTCGTCGTCGCGGCGATCGTGACCTTCGCACTGCTGTATCTGCCGTATGTGCTGGCCACCGGCATCGGCGTGCTCGGGTACCTGCCCGGCTACCTCACCGAGGAGGGCTACGAGGACGGGTCCAGATTCGCGCTGGTCTCCCTGATCGCGCCGGGCGGATCTGCCATCGTCGTCGCGGCGATCCTGCTGGCCGGTCTGGCCGCATTGACCATCTGGAAGACCGACCCCGAGCGTCCCTGGCTCGGCCAGCTCGTGATGATCGGCGGCACCCTTCTGGTGCTCAGCCCCCGGTACCCCTGGTACGCGTTGCTGCTGTTGCCGTTCATCGCGCTCAGCGGCCGGTGGGAATGGTTGGCGATTCCGCTCGCCCTGACCCTGCGTCTGCTGGTGCCCACGCTCACGGTCAGCAGGGTCTCGCTGGGCATTGCTCTGGTGCTGATCGTGGTCGTGTCGGTGCGGCGCGCCGGTCCGGGCGCGCTCAACCGGTGGCGTGGCGCGCTGACCAGGATCCCCGCCGCGCTCAGGAACGGTCAGCGCACGTAGCGCAGAACGTTGACGCCGGTCAGGCCCCATTCCTCGTCGAGGGAATAGCCGAGCGTGCCGAGCTTGGCGGTGACGCTCGGGCGCCAGTCCTGCTTGTCGCTCGTCACCAACCAGACCGCGTCGACGCCGTCGAACCGGTCGGTCACGGCATCCAGCGGGTACCGGGTCTCCCACAGCCCGCCGGTCTGGGCGGCCGGGGTCTTCAGCTTCACGTCGATCAGCCCCTCGAATGCATCTGGATACGAATACGCGATCACCCGGGTTGTCGCCGCCGGATGCTGGCGCACTGGCCCGTAGATGATGGCGGCAGTGTCGTCGGGGCGCGCGGCCCGCTCTCTGCTGATGAGGTCGGCGACCTCGCTCCAGGACGAATTCTGCTTGGCCTCCGGCTGTCGCTGTGCGATGAACTGCGGAGCGGCCAGGCCGGCCAACGCGACGAGGGCGGTGACGATCAGCCAGCGGCGCCGCAGTAGGTCGAGCGCCACCCCGATCAGGATGGCCACCGCCGGCGCGCTGAACGTGAGGTAGCGAGGGGAGTACAGCGGCGTCGCCATCGCCGACGCGACGATGACCCCGAGCGTGGGCACAACCAGCCACGGCACCGCGATCGCCAGTAGCGACGGATTTCGGGACTGCTCCTGCGACACCGCGAAACCGGTGGCCCTGGTTCGGCGGGCCGTGACGACCAGGGCGACGACGCCGATAACCAGCAGGGCCCAACCCGCCACCGCGAACGGCCGGTTCAGGTAGAACCACTGGGTGACGAAGACGCCGTTCCAACTGCCCCAGCTGATCGGGGCGATCCAGCTCACCTGGCCGGACTGCCCCACCACGGCCAGGGCAAACGGCACCAGGAGCGCCCCGGCGGCGAGCGAGGCGACGATCCAGCCGAACAGCGACGCGCGTGCGGCCCGGTCTCGCCGCCGGCCGGCCCACACCGTCCACAGCGCGGTCAGCCCGTGGGCACCGACCAGGAAGGCGAGGTAGATGAAGGTGACGGTGGAGACAACGGCGACCGCGCCGTAGAGCGTCCACCAGAGCACGCGGATGCGCCGTGGCGCCGGCCCGCGACGCCACGCGGCGAGGAAGATCAGGGTCAGCGCCACCGCGAGTGCGGCGGTCAGCGCGTACGAGCGGCCCTCGGCGCCCATCCAGGTCACCCTGGGCAGCAGGCAGAAGGCGACGCCGGCGAGTATCGCGGTGCGGCGGCCGACCCGAGAGCGAACCAGAATGACCGTCAGCGCGGCGGCGACCCCGACGCAGACGGCGCTCGGCAGGCGCAGCGCGAACGGCGAGTAGCCCACGAGGTCGAGCCAGAGGTGCATTCCGGCGTAGTACAGACCGTGCACGGCATCGATGCTCACCAGCATCCGGCCCAGCTCCGGCCAACTGCGCATGGTGGCGGAAACCGTCGCAGCCTCGTCGAACCAGAGCGAGGGCTGCCACGACCAGGCCAGCGTCAGTAGGGTGCCGAACAGCCCGACGAGCAGAGCGTCACGCCCCGACGAGCGGAACGGGATGCGCATGGTCCGAATCGGTGCACGGCGGAGTGTTGTGGTGGGGGCGGTCATGGTCGAGCGTTCTCCCATTCGTACCCAGTCATGTCGGTCGGCGGCCGATGCGACCCCCTGTCGAGGGTAGGCGACTTTTCCCGGGAATCTACCCGGAGGCAGATATCGTCGTGTACCCCTCAGAGCCCCGTTCGCGAGCACGGCCCGCTTTCGCGGTTTGGGCACGGGGTGTGTGGTGTTTGTGGCGCGAAAAAACGGCCGAGCGGGTGCTCGGCCGTTTTTCGTGTGGTGCGGGGTGTTACTTGGTGTTGACGGTGATGGTGGCGATGCCGACGAGGAGCTGGTCGGCGACGGCGTCGGTGTTGAAGGTGGTGTTGAGCAGGGCGGCGGCGTCGGCGCTGATGTGCACGGTGGTGCCGGTGAGGATGGCGTTGTCGCCGTCCATCTTGAGGGGTTCGAGGGTTCCGCCGTAGAGGTCGAAGAGCTTGACCTGGGTGGCGGCGGATTCGCCGTTGGCGGTGACGTCACCGAAGAGTTCGGAGGTGCCGGGGTCGATGGTGAAGTTGGTCAGTTCGACGACGGTCTCGCCGGCGGTGAGGGAGAAGCCGCTTCCCTCGTGTTCGATGTTGCCCTGGACGTAGGGGCGGTAGTCCTCGGCCGGGTCGTAGTAGTCCACGTTGCCGCCGGTGATGGGGAAGTGCAGGCTTCCTTCTTCGAGGGTGGCGGTGCCGACGGTGCCGGGGGTCAGGCCCAGGCTGGTGAGGGCGGCGGCGAAGTCGGCGTCCAGGAGCACGGAGGTGTCGACACCGGTGAGGGTGGGGATGGAGGCGACCGGGGTGGGGGTGGCTTCGGCGGAGCTGCTGGAGGACGAGGAGCTGGACGACGACGTCGACGCGGTGCCCTCGTCGGTGGAGCAGGCGGCGAGGCCGGCGACGAGCAGGCCTGCGGTGGTGAGGCCGAGTGCGGTCTTGGTGAAGCTGCGCATGATGAAGTCCTTTGCTGTGGAGTGTGGGGGCTTGCTTGGTATGCAGGTGGTTCGGCCCCACGTCAGAAAAGGTTTGGTCTTAATTTTGGTCGTCGTGGCGTGCGCGTGCGGCATGCGCCCTTAGAAGTGGCGGAATCGATCCGGCGCGAGATCCCAGGGGTCCTTGCCCAGGAGTTCGGCGACCCCGCGGAAGACGCAGCTCTCGATCACCATGCGCTGATGGAACTCGTCATTGCGGTGCAGTCCGCTCAGCCGCTGGATCGGCAGCCGGAAGAAGGTGATGCGACGCTCACGGGCATCCACCGCGTACCGCGCCACCCCGACGCCGGGAATCACGTTGGGCGGCCCTGCGGCCACCTCGAAGGACACATCGGCGAGTTCGGCCGGCCACACCATGCGCAAGTAGTCGACCGTCGACGCGATGGTCATGTCGAAAGTGTCCACCCGCGTACGCAGGGGAGGAAGGAAAGGACCGGTGGCAGAACTGCGGATACCACGGCCGTGTCGGTCCCGGCCCCGACCGCGCGAGGTCGGTGCTTGCACGGTTGTGCGGCGTGAACGAGGCATACCTTCAGTCTACTTCCGGGGCATCGGCGGTACCCTGAATCACCATGTCAGTCAGAGCGTGTTCAAGAATCTCCTGCAACGATGAGGCCGTGGCGACTCTCACGTTCTCCTATGCCGACTCGATTGCTGTCCTGGGACCGCTTGCCGGCACCCACGAGCCACACACCTATGACCTCTGTGAACGGCACGCGCGTCTGACCACCCCGCCCCAGGGTTGGCAGCTGATCAGGCACCGCATCGTGTCGATCGCGGATGCCCAACGCGGCGTTCAGCCCTCGCCCTAGTCGTCCCTCGGACATCCGCTGTCGGCGCGTCATATCGGTCGAACCATCCCGACACGCCCGGGTGTCAGATCCAATTTGCGGCCCCTCCGGAATCCCCGTAATGTCATCTCTCGTCACCCCACAGGTTCGGAAAAGCCGCAGAGCTTCCGGCCTCAAGCGGGACCAACTCCCAGTCAAAACAACCCACATCGTTTCGGTGTGGCTCTTCGTTTTGGCCAGGAATCAGCTCTTCGCAAGATCCGTCCGATCGAACGAACGGAGCGTTTTCAGGCACTAGTTTGCCGGAAACACGCCGTTCAGTCGATTTGACACGGATTCAAACGGAGGCTAAGGTAGTCAAGTTGCCCCGGAGCGACAGCCATTAGGCTTGAAGTCGGGTGCGTCCGATCCTTGAGAACTCAACAGCGTGCACAATGTCAAATGCCAAAAACCTCGGTCGTAGGGTCCCTTTCTAGGGGATACCGCGAAAG